>NZ_JAMYLM010000014.1:0-145016 GCF_040317995.1 Mesorhizobium sp. M1334 | reverse complement strand
ATCTCCCCCGCAAGGGGGGAGATTGGCTGTCGTCGATGATTTCGCCAATCGCGAAGGCGAGGGTGCTTGATGGGTCACGACCTCGTTCCATCGCGTCAGCGAAAGAATGCAAAATCTATGCGCCGTTGCATGACCGATGCCGAGTTGAAGCTTTGGAACGAATTGCGCGCCCATCGGCTGATGGGGATGAGCTTTCGCCGGCAGGTGCCGATCGGACCTTACATCATCGACTTTGCTTGCTCGACACACAGCTTGATCATTGAGGTTGACGGCAGCCAGCACGCGGATCCCGAAAGCGTCCAGCGTGACGAGGCACGAAGCGCGTACTTGAATGCCAGCGGCTGGACCATCCTGCGCTTTTGGAACGACGACGTCGTTCGCGATATTGACAATGTCTGCCAGCACATCGTGATCGTGGCCGGCCTGACTGGCGCCGACGTGTTGGCAGGCGAGCCAGCAACGGAGGTAGTTCCATGATCGATCATCTCGGCATCACTGTTTCGGATTTCGATGCGTCGAAGGCTTTTTACGACAGGGCGATGGCGCCGCTCGGCGCCTCGCTGCTTTACATGGTGCCGCAGGAATATACCGGCGGCGCCAAGGTCGGCGGCTACGGCCGCGACCGGCCGGTGTTTTGGCTGCACGCGGGCAAGGACAAGTCGAAGCATCATCAGCATGTCGCTTTCACCGCGCGCAGCCGCGCCGAGGTCGATGCCTTTCACGCCGCGGCAATCGCCGCCGGCGGCAAAGACAATGGCGGGCCTGGCCTGCGCACGCACTACCATCCGAACTATTATGGCGCCTTCGTCCTCGATCCCGACGGCAACAATGTCGAGGCGGTCTGCCATGCTCCGGAGTAGTGCGCGATGAGCCTCGACAATAGACCGGTGTATACAGGCGGCTGCCAGTGCGGCGCGGTGCGCTTCCGTGTCGAAGGCACGCTCGGCGATGCTTCCGTCTGCCATTGCCGCATGTGCCAGAAGGCGAGCGGCAATTTCTACCTGCCGCTGGTCTCGGTGCGCGGCGCTAGGCTGGACTGGACGCGCGGTGAGCCCAAACGCTTCCGCTCGTCCAACGCGGCTTTGCGCGGTTTCTGCGCCGAATGCGGCACGCCGCTGACCTTCGAAGCGCCCGATGGCGTGGCGCTCGCCATCGCCGCATTCGACCACCCCGAGGAGATTGCGCCGACGATCCAATGGGGTGTCGAAGCCAAGCTCCCCTATGTGGATCATGTTCACGAATTACCCGGTGAGGAAACGATGGCCGACGTCTCGTCTGCCTCCTATCTCGCCGACCTCGTCTCCTACCAACATCCCGACCACGACACCGAACAATGGCCGCCGGAGGAAAAATCATGACCGAAACCGTTCGTACCGGCGGCTGCCAGTGCGGCGCCGTGCGCTTCCGCATCCACGGGGCGCTCGGCCGCCCGTCCATTTGTCATTGCCGCATGTGCCAGAAACAGTTCGGGTCGTTTTTCGGCGCGCTGGTGACAGTGCCGAGCGACGGCGTCGAATGGGTGCGCGAGGAGCCGAGTTACTTTCAGTCGTCGGTCAACATCGATCGCGGCTTCTGCGCCCGCTGCGGCACACCGCTGACCTACCGCCAGCCCGGCGCGCTGGAGATCGCCATCGGCGCCTTCGACGACCGTTCCGATCTGGCGCCGCAGATCCAGGTCAACTACGCCGCCAGGCTGCCTTGGGTCGAGACGATCTTCGACGCGCCGATCCATGACGACCCGGATTTCTACGCGCGACAGGAATCCATCATCTCCTTCCAGCATCCCGATCACGAGACGGCCAACTGGCCGCAGCAGGGCCTGAAATTATGAGCAGCGAATTCCGTACCCTCTATCCCGAGATCCAGGCCTTCGAGTCCGGCATGCTCGACGTTGGCGATGGCCATCAGGTCTATTGGGAGCGCTCCGGCACCAAGGGGGCCAAGCCGGCTGTATTCCTGCATGGCGGGCCGGGCGGCACCATTTCGCCAAAGCACCGGCGGCTGTTCGACCCGAAGCTCTACGACCTCGTTCTGTTCGACCAGCGCGGCTGCGGAAAATCGACGCCCAATGCGTCGCTCGAAGCCAACACCACCTGGCACCTGGTCGCCGACATCGAGCGCCTGCGAAAAATGTGCGGCTTCGACAAATGGCTGGTGTTCGGCGGCTCGTGGGGTTCGACGTTGGCGCTGGCCTATGCCGAGACCCACCCCGAGCAGGTCAGCGAACTGGTCGTGCGCGGCATCTACACGCTGACCCGCGCCGAACTCGAATGGTACTACCAGTTCGGCGTGTCGGAGATGTTCCCCGACAAGTGGGAGCGGTTTTTGGCACCCATTCCGGAGGCTGAGCGCGCCGACATGATGGCCGCCTACCGCAAACGGCTGGTCGGCAACGATCCTGTGGCGCGGGTCGAGGCCGCCCGCGCCTGGAGCCTGTGGGAGGGCGAGACGATCACGCTGCTGCCGGAACCGGAAACCAGCGGTCCCTTCGGCCAGGATGATTATGCCCTGGCTTTCGCCCGCATCGAGAACCACTATTTCGTCCATGCCGGCTGGCTGGAAGAGGGACAGCTGCTGCGCGATGCATGGAAGCTTAAGGATATCCCGGGTACCATCGTTCACGGCCGCTACGACATGCCGTGCCCGGCGCGCTATGCCTGGGCGTTGCACAAGGCGTGGCCGAAAGCGGACTTCCATCTGATCGAAGGCGCCGGCCACGGCTATTCGGAGCCGGGCATCCTCGACAGGCTGATCCGCGCAACGGACATGTTTGCCGGGAAATGACCATGGCTCGCGAGCGCCTTTATCTGTTCGACACCACGCTGCGCGATGGTCAGCAGACACCGGGTATCGACTTTTCCGTCGAGGACAAGATCGCCATCGCCAAGCTGCTGGACGAGTTCGGCATCGACTACGTCGAGGGCGGCTACCCCGGCGCCAATCCAACCGACACCGCCTTCTTTGCCGAGCGTCGCACGGCCGATGCCAAATTCGTTGCCTTTGGCATGACCAAACGGGCAGGAGTGTCGATCTCGAACGATCCTGGGCTTGCGGCGCTGGTCCAGTCGAAATCGGACGCCATCTGCTTCGTCGCCAAGAGCTGGGACTACCACGTCCGCGTCGCGCTCGGCTGCACCAATGAGGAGAACCTCGAGGCGATCAGGACCTCGGTCGAGGCGGCGCTCACTGCCGGCAAGGAGGCGATGGTCGACTGCGAGCATTTCTTCGATGGCTTCAAGGCCAACCCCGATTATGCGCTGGCCTGCGCCAGAACGGCTTATGAAGCCGGCGCGCGCTGGGTGGTTTTGTGCGACACCAATGGCGGCACCCAGCCCTCTGAGGTGCGTGCCATCGTCGAAAAGGTGATCGCCGCCGGCATACCGGGTGACCATCTCGGCATCCACGCCCATGACGACACCGGCCAGGCGGTGGCGAATTCGCTTGCCGCAGTGGAGGCCGGCGTGCGCCAGATCCAGGGCACGCTGAATGGCATCGGCGAGCGCTGCGGCAACGCCAATCTGATCTCGATCGTGCCGACATTGGCGCTGAAGCCGGCCTTTTCGGGCCGCTTTGCTACAGGCATTTCGGCAGAGGCGTTGACCGGTATATCGCGTCTGTCCCGCGCCTTCGACGAGTTGCTGAACCGCGCGCCCGAAGCGCAGGCGCCCTATGTCGGCGCCTCCGCTTTCGCCACCAAGGCCGGCATCCATGCTTCGGCGCTGGCCAAGGAGCCGGCGACCTACGAGCATGTGCCGCCAGAGACTGTCGGCAACCGCCGCCGCGTCATGGTTTCCGACCAAGGTGGGAAGGCCAATTTCCTCGCCGAGCTGAAGCGGCGCGGCATCGACGTGCCCCGGGATGACCATCGCCTCGACGCTCTGATCGCCGTGGTCAAGGAACGTGAGGCGGAGGGTTACGCTTACGAAGGCGCCGACGCCAGTTTCGAGCTTCTGGCGCGCAAGATGCTGCATGGCCTGCCGGAATTCTTCCGCGTCACCTCGTTCCGCTGTATGGTCGAGCGCCGCTTCGACGCCAACGGCCAGCTGAAGACGGTCTCGGAGGCGATTGTGAAAGTGCTGGTCGAGGGCGAGGAGAAGATGTCGGTCGCCGAAGGCCATGGCCCGGTCAACGCGCTCGACATTGCACTGCGCAAGGATCTCGGCAAATTCCAGAGCGAGATCGCCGATCTCGAGCTGGCCGACTTCAAGGTGCGTATCCTCAATGGCGGCACCGAGGCGATCACCCGCGTGCTGATCGAATCGCATGACGGCACCGGCGCGCGCTGGTGGACGGTCGGCGTCTCCGAAAACATCATCGATGCTTCGTTCCAGGCGCTGATGGATTCGATCGTCTACAAGCTGATGAAGAACCGGGAGATGGCGGGACTGGTGGCGGCGGAGTAGGGAGATGGGCTTCTCGATAAGCTGGCTTGGTTTTCGTGGTTATGAAATAAAGGAAGCTGCGGCCTTGTTCGGGCGCGAAATTGGCGATTCATCGGAGATTTTCGAAGCGCCAGTGAATGCCTATGCCAGCGAAAAGAACTGGGCGATTATCATTCTCGATCCCTGCAGCTTCCCAAACCCACCTCAACAATATCTGGCGGCGATCTCGCAAGGGCGGGAAGTGGTTATCGCGCACATAGAAGAGCATGTCATGTTCGCCCGCGTCGAGCTCTGGCGCAACGGAAGGAACATTTGGAAAGTCTGGCACAGCGGTGACAAGACTGTGAGGGACTTGCATGTCACGGGTGATCTCCCCGCTTCTTTCGAAGCGCTGAAGCAGCAGTGTTTTTCCAAACAGGATGAAGAAGATACCAAGGGTTCCGAGGTCGATTTTGTTTTTGACCTTCCCCTCGATCTTGCGGCAGAGCTGACGGGCTTCAGGCACGATGAGGGTTCGCCCGACAGCGTCTTTTTCGAACTTAACGAGAAACCAGCTCAGCGTTGAGACCGCATGTCGTGTTGGTCGGGCCTTTTACCCTCTCGTACACGGCGCGATTGTTCAATGTTTGGTGGTCGGGTTGAACCATCAGCGAGACTCCATTGATCCATCAGCAATTTGCGATGGTTTTGGGCAAGCCGCTGGCGCATAGCCTTCGCCCATGACTACCCAAGCACTTCACATCGAGGCCGACACCAAAGCCCGTCGCGGCTTCCTGCTGGCGCTCGGCGCCTACCTGCTTTGGGGGCTGCTGCCCTTCTACATGAAGGCTGTCGCACATCTGCCGCTGGCCGAAGTCATCGCCCACCGCATCGTCTGGTCGGTGCCGATCGCGGCAGCTGTCCTGGTCTGGGCCGGTCGCACTGCCGATTTCAAAGCGGCAGTTCGTTCGTCGCGCATCATTTCGATGGCGGTGCTGACGGCGGCGCTGATCTCGGTCAACTGGGGCAGCTATGTCTGGGCGATCGCGGTCGACCGCACCATCGAGACCGCGCTTGGCTACTACATCAACCCGCTGGTCAGCGTCGTTGTCGGCGCGCTGCTGCTCGGCGAACGGCTCGACCGCCTGCAGGTCGTGGCGGTGGTGCTCGCGGCAATCGCCGTCGCGGTGCTGACCATCGACGCCGGCAAGCTGCCTTGGGTGTCGCTGGTGCTGGCCTTTTCCTTTGCCGCCTATGCCTTCTTCCGCAAGACGCTGCCAATCGGCCCGAGCCAGGGCTTCCTGCTTGAAGTGCTGCTGCTGTCGGTGCCGGCGCTCGGCTACATCATCTTCCTGATCGCCACAGGACAGGATCATTTCGTCTCCAGCTCGTTGAACGACACCGCCTTGCTGATCGGCTGCGGGCCGGTCACCGCCGTGCCGCTGCTGTTGTTTGCGTTCGGCGCCAGGCTGCTGCGCCTCTCCACCATCGGCATCATGCAATATATCGCGCCGACCATCGTCTTTTTGATCGCGGTGCTGATTTTCGGCGAACCCTTCGGCAGCGTTCAGGCCATAGCCTTCGGGCTGATCTGGGCGGCGCTGGCGATGTACTCCTGGTCGATGTTTTCGTCGGTGCGCAAGACCGTCGCCGCATCCGCTCGAGCCGCGTAACGAAGAAAGGCGGCTGGCCGGTTATTGCGGATTTAAGGAAGGCAGCAGGGAAAGGGGTGAATAGTGAATAGTCAGTAGTGGATAGACAGGCGCGGTCTGGAACGTCTTGTGTTTCACTATTCACTATTCACTCTACATCTTATCAATCACCGACTGTACGCCCTCCGTCGGAGCGTCGACGGATGATCCCGCCACCATGATGGCGGCGACGATTGCTTCCGGATCCTCGACCACCAGCGGCTTTACCCGTTGCGCCGTGTGGATGAAGCCTTCCGTTGCCATGTGGTCGAGCAGCGCTAGCATCGGATCCCAGAACCCTCCGACGTTACCGAAGACGATCGGCTTGCGGTGGTGGCCGAGTTGCGCCCAAGTCATGATCTCGACGATCTCCTCGACCGTGCCGATGCCGCCGGGCAACGCCACAAAGGCGTCGGATTTCTCGAACATCCTATGTTTGCGCTCATGCATATTGTCGGTGATGACGAGCTCGTCGAGCCGGTTAAGCGCGGTTTCGGTCGCCTCCCGGTTGATCAGAAAACGTGGAATTATGCCGGTTACCTTGCCGCCGGCCTTTAATGCCCCTTCAGCGACGGCACCCATGATCCCTTTAGTGCCACCGCCATAAATCAGACGCAGGCCGGACTTGGCGATCGAGCGGCCAAGCAAATGTCCGGCCTTGATATAAGTTTCATCTCGGCCCGGGGACGAGCCGCAATAGACGCAGACAGATCGAATCGTGTTCATGTTATGATTGGTGATAGGGACTATTGGCATGGTCAAGCCCTGGGGCGGGCTTTTTCTTGTCGGATTTGGTAAAACAGGCTAGACCGAATTAGGTGGCTAAGGGGCAGGGAAACATGGCAATTAATCCGTTGAAGGCGTTTTTGTTCGCGGCTGGCGGCTCTGTCGCCGCGGCGGGAACCGCCTATCTATCGGGCGCGCTCGACCCGTATCTCAATTCTACCCGGCCTGCGGAGGTCGCGGCGCTGACGCCGCCGGCTTCGAAACCGGTCGCTCCGGCGACCGAGGGGCGGCTGCCGCCTGCGCCCGCGGCGTCCACCGATGCGGCAGCGCCCGCTGCGCCGACCGCAGCAGGTGCAATCGTGCCGACCTTCGACATCGTGCGCGTCGAAAGCAACGGCTCGATCGTCGTCGCCGGCAATGCGGCGCCCAACGCCAAGGTCGAGATTCTCAACGGTTCGACTGTGCTCGGCTCGACGGTCGCCGGTCCCGACGGCGCCTTTGCCATTATTCTCGACGATCCGCTGAAGCCCGGCGACTACACGATCACGCTGCGCTCGACGGCTGGCAATGTCGTGACCGCCTCGGCGCAGACCGCCGTCGTTTCGATCCCCCAGAATTCCACCGGCCAAGTGCTGGCAATGGTCGAGGAGCCGGGCAAGCCGTCCGAACTGCTCACTGTTCCAGCCCCTGAGGCAAAATCTGATGCCGCGCTGCCTGCCACTGGCGCCGAACTGCCGGCCGCCGCCGCGCCGGCCGCCATTGAAGCCGCACCGGCTCCGGTGGCGCCCGCCACACCGGCAGCGCCTGCTGCTCCCGCGGCGGAGCCCAAGATCGTCGTCGAAGCCGTCGAAATCGACGGCAACAAGATTTTCATTGCCGGCGTCACTGATCCCGGCCGCAAGGTGCGCGCCTATGCCAACGATATCCTGCTCGGCGACGCGAAGACCTCGCCCGACCGCCACTTCCTGGTCGAAGCGACACGTGACATCCCGGTCGGCACCTACACCATCCATGTCGACGCGCTCGACGCCGACGGCGTGAGGGTGGTGGCCCGTGCCGCCGTGCCGTTCGAGCGCGAGCCAGGCGAGGCGGTTGCCGCCGTCGCACCCGCCGAGCCTAAGCCTGCCGAGATAAAACCAGCCGAGCCGAATGCTCCGGCGACCAAAGCCGCGCCGGCTACACCGGCAACAGCCGCCGAAACGCCCGCAACCCCCACTCCCGCCACCGAGGCCCCGGCCGAAATGGCCGCGACAACGCCTTCGGGCGAAACTCCCGAGACCGTCGCTCCTAAGCTCGAACATGCCGATGGCGCAGTCATTATCCGCCGCCATGACACGCTGTGGCGGATTTCGCGGCGAGTCTATGGCCAAGGCATGCGCTACTCGACCATCTATCTCGCCAACCAGGACCAGATCAGCAATCCGAACCGAATCTGGCCGGGGCAGGTGTTCAAGGTGCCGGAGAAATCGAAGGAAGGCGAGCCCGCCGATCTCAAGGCAATGGGCGACCAGATGACGACGGCGCCAGTCAAGACCGAGTAGCCGTTCTGCCCATCAGGATAGCTTGCGACAGGGCCAGTCATCGTTTATCGCCGATGCACGATGATCGAATCTCCCCCCGTAATGGACCGACGCCAGGCGGCAGATGAACGCGCGCCGGCCAACTGCACGCCGGCCAAATGCACGCCGGATAGCCGCGCTGTCGCTGTCCGGCTCGCGGCCCTTTCGCATCCGGCGCGGATCGAAATTCTCAAACACCTTTCCGCCAGCCGTTCGTGCTGCTGTCGCGAGGTCGTCGAGCATCTCGATCTGGCGCAGTCCACCGTTTCCCAGCATTTGAAGATCCTGGTCGAGGCCGGGCTGATCCGCTTCGAGCCTGACCGCCAGCGCTCGCGCTATGAGCTCGACCGCGCCGCGCTCGCCGATGTTTCGGCATCGCTGGCCGCGCTGGTCGATTCCTGCTGCTCCGGCCGCTAAGATATAAAAGGTAAACAAGAATGGCCGAGAAAACCGTTTCCGCCGATTCCGGCTCGACCTTCAGAACGTTGCGCAATCTCTGGCCCTACATGTGGCCGGCCGACCGCGCCGACCTGAGGGCCCGGGTGGTGTGGGCCACCGTGCTGCTGGTCGTTGCCAAGCTGACCCTGGTGGCCGGACCCTATTTCTTCAAATGGGCGACCGACGCACTGGCCGGCGATAGCAAATCGCCGCCGCCGCTGCCGGCCTTCCTGCTGGCGCCGGTCATGCTGGTCGTCGCCTACAATACCGTGCGGCTGGTGCAGCTCGGCTTCAACCAGTTGCGCGACGCCCTGTTTGCACGGGTCGGCCAGCATGCCGTGCGCCGGCTCGCCTTCCGTACCTTCGTGCACATGCACGAATTATCGCTGCGCTTCCACCTCGAACGGCGCACCGGCGGACTGTCGCGCGTCATCGAGCGCGGCACTAAAGGCATCGAGACGATCGTCCGGTTCACCATGCTGGCGACTGCGCCGACGATCGTGGAATTCGCGCTCACCGCCGGCATCTTTGCCGTCACCTATGGCTGGCTATACGTCTTGGTGATCGCGGTCACGGTCTGGCTCTATGTCTGGTTCACCGTCAGGGCGAGCGATTGGCGTATTTCGATCCGCCGCGAGATGAACGACAGCGACAATGAAGCCAGCACGAAGGCGATCGATTCGCTGCTCAACTACGAAACAGTCAAATATTTCAACAACGAAGCCATGGAGGCCGAGCGCTTCGACCGTTCCACGGCGCGCTATGAGGTGGCTGCGACCAGGACCTGGACTTCGCTTGGTTGGCTGAACTTCGGCCAAGGCGTGATCTTCGGCATCGGCATGACCGTCGTCATGGTGCTGTCGGCACTCGAGGTGAAGGCAGGCACACAGAGCGTCGGCGATTTCGTCTTCGTCAACGCCATGCTCATGCAGCTTTCGGTGCCGCTGAATTTCATCGGCATGATCTACCGCGAAATCCGCCAGGGCCTGACCGACATCGAAAACATGTTCGATCTGCTCGACGTCAAGCGCGAGATCGTCGATCGACCGGGCGCCAAGCCACTGGTCGTCAGCGCCGGCAATGTCGAGTTCCGTGACGTGCATTTTTCCTACGACCCCAACCGCAAAATCCTGAAGGGTATCAGCTTCGAGGTGCCAGCAGGCAAGACGGTGGCCATTGTCGGTCCCTCCGGAGCCGGAAAGTCGACCATTTCGCGGCTTTTGTTTCGTTTCTACGACATCCAGCGCGGCAAGGTTCTGATCGACGGCCAGGACATTCGCGACGTGACGCAGGAGAGCTTACGCGCCGCCATCGGCATGGTGCCGCAGGACACGGTGCTGTTCAACGACACCATCGCCTACAACATCCGCTACGGCCGCATCGGTGCCAGCGAGGAGGATGTGCGCAAGGCAGCAGAACTGGCCCAGATCGGACCGTTCATCGAGCGGCTGCCCGACGGCTATCGCTCAATGGTGGGCGAGCGCGGGCTGAAACTCTCCGGCGGCGAGAAGCAGCGGGTGGCGATTGCCCGCACCATCTTGAAGGCTCCGCCGATCCTGATGCTCGACGAGGCGACCTCGGCGCTGGACAGCCACACCGAGCAGGAGATCCAGGCGGCACTCGACCTGGTCAGCCAGGGCCGCACCACCCTCGTCATCGCCCATCGGCTGTCTACAGTGATTTCGGCCGACGAAATCATCGTCCTGCAGGACGGCCAGATCGCCGAGCGCGGCACCCATGCCGCCTTGATGGCCAAGCGCGGCCTTTATGCATCGATGTGGGACCGCCAGCGCGAGGCAAGCGAGGCCGAGGAGCGGCTGCGCATTGCCCGCGAAAGTGACGAGTTCGGCGTCGTCGTTCGCCGCCGCACCTCGGAGGTGAGCTGAAAATCGTGCTTGACCTCAACTTAAGTTGAGATCGTAGGCCGTTTTGGATCGCAGCAAGATGCGTCGTTCAAAAACGGAGACAATCGACATGAATGGGATAAATCAGGCAGTTAGCGGCGGCAGCGTATTCCGGGTGGACAAGTTTGTCGTTCCGGCCAACGCCCGCGAGGAGATTCTTGCCAAGGTCCGAATGACGCATGAATTGCTGCGCCAGCAGCAAGGGTTCGTCCAGGATTTCCTGCTTGAGCAATTCTCGGGGCCGGGCGAGTTCAACCTCGTGACCATTGTCGAATGGGAAGGGCAGGCCGCTGTCGACAAGGTGGTGCCGATCATCAAGGCTGCGCATGAGCGCAGCGGCTTCAATCCTCAGGAGACCATTGCGCGACTTGGCGTCAAGGCCGATATTGCCAACTATCAGCGGATTCCCGGGATGTAAGCTCTTTACGGCCAGCCGGCGCCCGGCGCAGTAGCGTCGACGCTGAGCACTTGGCCGGTACGGGCATCGCTGATCATATGTTCGAAGCCGCGCCATTCGGCGGCAACGATGAACAGCGTTTTTCCCTCGCTGCCGCCGAGCATGCAGGCAAAGCAGCCGCGGTCGACATCGACGCTTTCGAGCATCGCGCCGCCCTCGCGCACCCGCACGCAATGCCGGTTCGGAACATCGGCATACCAGGCCGCACCTTCGGCATCGAGGCAGATGCCGTCGGGAAAACCGTTGCCGAGATTGGCCCAGATCCTGCGGTTGGAAAGGCCGCCATCGGCAGCGATGTCGAAGGCGGTCAGCCGGTTGGCGTGGGACTCGGCAACGATCAGCGTCTTGTTGTCAGGCGTCACCGCCATGCCATTGGCGAAGGCGAGGTTCTCAGCCACCTGCCGAACCGAGCCGTCAGGCGCTACCAGCACGATGGCACCGGGGCCGAAATGCTGGCCGGGACCCGGAGCAGGCCCACCACCATTGACATAGATGTTGCCGCGCCTATCGACGACGATCTCGTTCCACGGGCTCTTTGATAGTTGTCTCAGATCGGCATGGGTGACCAATGTCCCGTCTGCCTCCTGCCTGAGGATCAGCCCTTCGCGGCCGGACACGACAAGCAGGCGCCCGTCCGGCAGCCAGTCAATGGAATAGGGCAGGGTGGCCGGCACGGTGAGCACGATCTCGCTGTTGCCTAGGACGTCAACGGCGATGATCTGGCCCGTACCCCAGTTGCAGAACCACAGCCGGCCATCGTGCCAGCGCGGTGACTCGCCGAAAGCCAAGCCGTTCATCACCACTTGCACTTGCCTAGCTGCTGATTTCTGCATGGGCCGAGAACCTCCGGGTTGCGCAAATCGTCATGGCCGAAAAGGCCGATGAGAGGCGCTGTCTTGCCAAGGACGGGCGAGAGTGCTGCGTTCCGACAATGAGGATGGCGACGGCGTCGTTTATATTTGACCTGAGTAGCCGCACGGAACCGCGCGATGCGCCGTGCGCCTTCACTCATTCTTCTTCAATGAAGTATAACCGGCCGGTGCTTGCGGACGGGAAAGTCAAATGCAAGAATCACGTTGGCCCGCAGAATCCTGTTGTGGCAAGCAGGGAGGGCGTTTGGCGTGTTTGAAAGATTTTCCGGCTGGGCTAAGAAGAAATTTCAGCGATCAGCGACCATTTCACCGACTCGGTCCAAACAGTCATCCCCAGGCAAGCCATCATCTTCGGTGATCGTGCCGCGCTCAGTCGTGGAAGACGCGGCCGACAATCCTTTCGGTCTCATTGTAGCCGTCAGAGAATTCGTCGAAGCCATGGTCGCGCAAGGCCTTTACCGTTCCACGGAAATCAGCCCCAAGGCAATGCAGGCCTGTCATGCCGATGACTATTTGGCTGAGGTCAACAATGGCGGCCATAGCCAGTTCATCTATAATTCTGGCGAAGAACTCGACACCGTCATTGCCGACGCACGCACTGCCCTCGCTGAGATGGGCGCGCACGGACAACTGGCGACTTTGGACCAAATGGCTGCCTGGGTCGCGGAGCACCCCGAGGAGACTGAGGAACAGACAGGCTTCGAAGGAGGTACTGACGATAAGCTCAGTACTCTCGACCGTCTATTCTACCAAGCCGATCAGGCCGCATCGATGCTCGCTCTATCGGCGCGCTGGATAAACTCGTGGCCTGAACTCGCAATCGTTGAGGATGCCGACTACCGAGAAGCCATCCATCAACTGGCCATGGCCAATCCCCGGCGCGAGCCGAGGCTACTCCATCGTTCTGTTGGCAAGCTGGTCAATCAAATGACGGGCTGGCGTGATGTCGGCGTCGGCCTTGCATGCGCCGAGGCGCCTAGGCCGGAGGTCAAGCTGGCGCTCGGCATGGCAAGGGTGCTGGACGTCGAGGGCGAAAAACTGTTGGCTTTTCAGCTGCGCACCAATGCCAAGGAGCCGCGTCTAGCCGTCGCCACGCCCACGCATGCGGCCGTCTATGAATATATCGCCCCGAAGGATCCGTCCGTCGCGCGTCCGGGCGAGAATCCATTCGCTGCCGGCGCCCCGCGCGTCGGCAAGAGACTTGCCCGTGTTGAAGCGCAGGCAATAGAAACGGTGCTCGAATTGGCCGCAGCCTATCATGCGCCGGTCGCTGTCGACCTCTTGCTACGCAGGGCCGGGTTCGATCCGACCGATGCTGTCGTCTCGGCGAACTCGGTGGTGCCTAGGGAAGGCGGCGCAGTTGTGAACTGGGTGGTTATGGCCGACGGGCATGTATTCTTCCTCCAGTCGACCCCGAAAGGCGGCGCGCTGCGCGGCAGCCACGAAGAGAGCCTGGCGGAGGCCGATCGGCGCGAGCTCGAGGAGTATTTCGACCAAGCGGCAGCAGCGGGTGCCTGAGTGGATTCCGCTTGGCCGTTCTGAGACGGCGGCGACCGCCACCCCCGAGCGCTCCCATTGTCGCGTTGCGACCGCGGGGTGTTTCCGCTATTGAGGCCGGACTTGGAACCAAGGTTGTCCTGATCCCATGAGCCTCGTCGACACGATCAAGAATGCGTTCGTTCCGATCCATCGCGAGGGTTATCCCTTTATCGCTGCGTTCGGCGCGGCGACGCTCTTTCTTGGCTATTTCTCCTCGACCCTGTTCTGGATCGGTCTCATCCTGACGGCCTGGTGCGCCTATTTCTTCCGCGATCCCGAGCGTGTCACGCCGATCGACGACCGGCTGGTTGTCAGCCCGGCCGACGGCATCGTCTCGGCGGTTGGCCCGGCCGTGCCGCCGCGCGAGCTTAACCTCGGCGGCGGCGAAATGACCCGCATCTCGGTATTCATGAACGTCTTTTCCTGCCACGTTAACCGCTCTCCGGTGCGTGGCCGCATTTCCAGGATCGAGCATCGGCCAGGAAAATTCCTCAACGCCGAACTCGACAAGGCAAGCACCGAGAACGAGCGCAACGGGCTGGTCATCGAAAGCCCCAATGGAACGGTCGCCGCGGTGCAGATTGCCGGCCTGGTGGCGCGGCGCATCGTCTGCTGGGCCGAGCCTGGCGGCGCCATCGGCACCGGCGAGCGCTTCGGGCTGATCCGCTTTGGCTCGCGCGTCGATGTATTCCTGCCCTCGACCGCGACGCCGCGTGTCGCCGTCGGCCAGACCGCGGTTGGCGGTGAGACGGTGCTGGCGGAATTCGGCGGCGTTGCTGCAACGCCGCTCGTGCGGGTGTCCTGACCGGTGGCGCCGCCGTTCAAGAAATTCGAGGCGCATGGCGGCGGAGGGCCGCGCATTCGCGAAATCCCGATGCGCATGGTGCTGCCCAATCTTGTCACGGTGCTTGCCATCTGCGCTGGCCTGTCCGGTATTCGCTTCGGCTTCGAGGGCCGCTTCGAGCCAGCGGTGGTGATGGTGCTGCTCGCCGCCTTCCTCGATGGTATCGACGGCCGTCTGGCGCGAATGCTGAAGGCGACTTCCAAATTCGGCGCCCAGATGGATTCGCTGGCCGATATCGTCAATTTCGGCGTGGCACCGGCGCTGGTGCTCTATGCCTTTCTACTCGACAGGGCAGGTTCGCCGGGCTGGATCGCCGCACTGCTGTTCACCATCGCCTGTGGGATGAGGCTTGCCCGTTTCAACGTGCTCGACGAAGAGCTCGACCGTCCGCAGTGGCAGACCGAATATTTCGTCGGCGTGCCGGCGCCGGCGGGTGCGGTGTTGGTGATGCTGCCGCTCTATCTGTTCTTCCTCAGGCTTGGGCTTGAACCCAGCCGCCTGGCGGCCTTCATTGCCACCGGCTTTACAATCTTGGTGGCGTTCCTGCTGGTCAGCAGACTGCCCGTCTATTCCGGCAAGAGCGTCAGGATACCGGGCGACAGGGTGCTGCCGATCATTCTCGCAGTCGTTCTCTACGTCCTGCTTTTGATGACCTATCCCTGGTATACGCTGACGGCCTCGGTTGCCGGCTACCTGGTCTTCTTGCCGTTCAGCGTGCGCGCCTATTCGAGACGCGCCAAGCGCGAAGGCGAGAAGGTGCCGTCGTCGGACATTGGCTGACGGATTTTGACTTGGGAGCGGCTCGCAGAGCACGCGGCGCTGTGGAACGCACCTCAAAAACCCGTTTTCGGAACTTGCTGGGCGGCCAGACCGTTTGTGTTGGTAGGTCCGTTTGAGCGGCTGGTCGTGATACGTCGTCAACGTCGCGCAAGCTGCCGCATTGGGCGCAAAACCATCGGAAACGAGGAGAAATGGCTGTCATCCTCATCGGCGCGTTACTGACTGTCGCCGGCCTCGTCTATATGGCGGTTGCGGCCATCATGCGCGGGCGGCTTAGTGAGCCGGCCGCTGTCTCCACCGCGCCGGATAGTCCGACCCCCAATCTCGCAACACCAGGTCCGACTCTGGAGCCGCGACGACGCGGGCTCCGTTTTCTCGGCCTGTCGCAGAACTGGCCGGGCCTGCTGATGATGGCCGTCGGCGTCATTCTGCTGTTGTCGGTGGTGGTCCTCTAGAGTTTTCGACAGCAAACCTCAGGCGGCTGCGCTCAGTCCCAGCCTCTCGAGCGCCAGCTTTCTAGTCGAGACATAGTCGGTCTTGCCGGAGCCCAGCACCGGGATCTCTTCGACCTTGACGATGTCGTTCGGCACCATCAGTTCGGCCGCCCCGGCTTTTTTGCCGAATTCGCGCAATTCGTCGGGATCCGCATTGGCGGCGGTGGTGACCAGAACGAGGCGCTCGCCGCGCCGCTTGTCCGGCACTGCCACCACGGCGTGATGCTCTTCTGGCCACAGCGACTGCACCAGCATCTCGACCGCACCAAGTGATACCATCTCGCCGGCTATCTTGGCGAAGCGCTTGGCGCGGCCGCGAATGGTGATGAAGCCTTCGCGATCGACCGAAACGATATCGCCGGTGTCGTGCCAGCCTTCGAGCGGCTGCAGCTCGCCCGGCCTATCGGCGGTCATGTAGCCCATCATCAGGTTCGGCCCGTCGAGCCACAGCCGGCCGGCGTCGCTAATGCCTTCGACCGGTTCGAGTTTCATGCGCATGGCCGGCAGCAGCCGCCCGACCGTTCCGTCGCGGCCGTGGATGGCAGTGTTGACGGCAACCACCGGTGCGGCCTCGGTCAAGCCAAAACCTTCGATGATCTCGGCCTGGAAGCGCTCGCGGTAAACCCGGCGCGTCTCCGGCTTCACCGCCTCGGCACCGGCCACGACGAAGCGCAGGCTGGAAAAATCGTCGTCCTTGGCGGTGCGGGCATAGTTGGCGAGGAACGTGTCGGTGCCGAACATCACCGTTGGCCGGACCTTGCGCGCCACCTCCGGAATAAGTTTGTAGTGGAGCGGTGACGGGTAGAGGAACAGCTTTACTCCGGTGACCAGCGGCAGGATGGTGCCGCCGGTTAACCCGAACGAGTGGAACACCGGCAGCACGTTGAGCAGGATGTCGGCAGGCGAGATGGTGATGCGGGCTTCCGCCTGCATCGCATTGGCAAGAAGGTTCCGGTGCGACAGCACCACGGCCTTGGGCGTGCCTTCCGAGCCGGAGGTGAACAGGATCACCGCCGGCTTGGCCGCATCCTGGCGCTGCAGCGGCCAGCGCCACAGCAAGGCGGCTGCGGCCTTGTCCAGCACGGTCACGCTTGCGCGAACATCCTCCAGCCACAACAGTTTCGCCCCGCCTTTTTCCACCGCCTCGACGATGTCGGCGAGGTTGGCCTTTTCGACAAAGGCGCGTGAGGAGACCACGGTGCGGATCATCGCCGTGCGGACGGCGGCGGTGACGCTGGCCGGGCCGGCGGTATAGTTGATCATTGCTGCCACCCGCGCAGCCGACAAAAGTCCGACGAACGACAGCACGACCCCATTGGCGTTGGGCAGGAGCAGCCCAACCGCTTCGCCCGGCGCTGTTATTGCCTCGAAGCGGTGGCCCAAAACCCTGGCGCCGATGAACATTTTCCGGTAGCTCAGCGCGCCACCAATGACGTCCTCGACAATTGGATGCGAAGCGCCAACCCGGTCGGCGGCATCGCGCATGGCAAGAAACAGGCCGCGATCGAGATCGTTGCCGAAAAGCCTGGCCTCAGCGAAGCGATCGAACAACGCATTTGTGTTGGAGGCCTGATCGGGATTCCGCGCCACCAGCTCGGCAATGGTCATCGGCTCCAGCACGCTGATCGACAGCTGCGGAAACCAGTGGCGGGGCGCCTTGTCCGCCGGCGTCAGTGAAGCCGGCAGGCTGCGTGCGCCGGCAACGAAGATCGGCACGATGCGCGCGTCGGCCTGCATGGCGATACGGGTGATGGCGCGAAACAACCGAAACGACTTGACGTCGGGCTCGACCGCATCCGGCAGGTAAACGGCGAGCCGGCCCTTGCCCTTCAGCACCCGCACCAATCTGCGGCTGACGAAGACATGCTCGGCGTTGAAGGCGATGGTGCGGCCGAGCTCACGCCACGGCTCCAGCCACGGCGACCTGGCCGAAGCCTGGTCGAGGATGTGCAGCGTGTCCTCCGGCAGCAGCGACAGCATCAGCGCCGGCTCGATGCGTGACTGATGCCAAACGACGTAGATGACCGGGGCCGCCGACTTGCGGGCAATCTTGATGCGCTCGTCGCTGATCCGGTAGGCGAGCTTGAACGGCACGTAGAGCAGCGCCTGGCTCAAACGCAGGCCGAGGCGGAACGTCTCCACCACGCCGATCAGCAGCCAGGCCGCGACAAGACCCGCAAGCAGCGCCAGTGTCAGGATCATCGCCGCATCTCCCAACAATCTCACGTCACGGCTCTTCAGTGGCCGCTTCGGGTGAGAACCTAGCCGAAGTTGGATCAACGTCAATGCGGCTCCATTTTCCTTTTCTCCTGTCATCACTGGATTCGGCTGCCTATCGCAGCTACGCCGCTTTCATCCTTCCGCTGATGAAGCGGAATTCCTGCGTCTTGCCGCCAAAGCCATAGGCGGCCGCAGGCACTTCATGCACGAGGGCGTAGCTTTCCTCATGCACCTTGCCCAGAAGCCGGCCGAATGCGGCAAAAATTGCCTGCAGATACGCCTCCAGCTCGAGCTTGGTGTTGGTGCCGTCGACAACCTTGATGTCGAGCCAAGCCGTGTTGGCGCCATGCTCGGCCAGCGACTTGCCGCCGGCGAACCAGTGCTCGGGGTCGTGATAGGAAATGGCAACAGCTGTAATCGTTGCATCTTTGCGCAGATGCATGGCCGTCAGTTCGGTCACCTCCTTGGCAATGGCGGCTGACAAACCGGCATCGGGTTTGCCGGTGACGCTGACATTGATGATCGGCATGTTTCTTCTCCTCGGCTTCAAGCGGCGTTTCTCGCCGTCGATAAAATCGTGCCATCATTACTAAATCAAAAAAATCGAATTGTTTTTGATAAACACTTTGATAGTGTCGAATTATGCAGATGTTCGATCCCGACCTCCTCAAGACTTTCCTCGCTTTCGTCGATGGCGGTTCCCTGGCGCGGGCCGCGTCGATCGTCGGCCGCTCCCCGTCCGCAGTGACCGCGCAGATGCAGCGGCTGGAGGATGTTGTCGGCGAAGCGCTGCTGGTGCCGCAGGGGCGAGGGCGCGGTCTGACGCCGGCAGGCGAGGATCTGGTCGGCCACGCGCGTCGCATCCTTGCCGCGCACCGCGAGGCGTGGCTGGCCCTCAAAGGGGCGCGTGCCGACGGGCGCGTCGCCATCGGCACCACGCAGGACTTCGCCGACAGCGGCTTGCCGCAGCTTCTCAGGGCTTTCGCTGTCAGCCATCCGCGCGTCAGGATCGAATTGCGCGTCGGCCGTTCCGCTGAACTGGCGCAGGCTTTGCAGGCCGGCACCCTTGATCTGGCCATTGCCATGCGGCAGGTGGCGACACGCGACGAAGTCGGCGTGCTCAAGGAACCGATGATCTGGCTTTGCTCACAGAATGGGCTGGCCACCCGCCATGACGAACTGCCCTTGGCACTGCTCGATCCTCATTGCGGGTTTCGGGAAGCGGCGACCAGTGCACTCGATGCGGCCGGCCGTCGCTACCGCATTGCTGCCGGCAGTGCCAGCCTTGCCGGCCTGCGCACGGCAGTGCACGCCGGCATCGCCTTGACGTTGAGGACTGCGCGCTTCGCTCATTCCGGCATCGTCGAGGCGCCGCGCGATCTTGATCTGCCGCCAGTGCCGGTCGCCGAATTCGCCATCCGCTTGCGTGAGGATGCCGATCGGCCAGCGCAGGATCTGGCCGCGTTGTTCAGCGGCAACCTAGCCTTGGCCAACTGAGCCAGCAAAGAAAAAGCCGACCTTGCGGTCGGCTCTGAGTAGGACGGGCCGAGGGGTTTGGGGGGACTTGGGGTGGCCCGTCGCAGCCATAATGACTGAGCCCTATGATGGTTCCATGACTTTTCAAATTTATTTTGAGGAACGGACTTCTCGTGATCGGACCGCCAACTCGCCCTCGGACGCGGCGAGGATCGGTCCTGCATCCTCTGCGCGCTGCCTAGCCATGAGCCAGTCTCGGCCGGCGTGAGCGAACACCGCGCAAAGCACGATGGCCCCGCCGAGCATGCTGGCTGCCGGCGGGATCTCCGCGAGGAACAGGAAGGCAAACAGGATCGCGAATGGCACTTCGGCCGAGCCCAGCAATCCGGACTCGGCCGCCGGAATAAGCCGGGTGCCCTCCGTCCACAAGATCGAGGCCAGCGCGAACGAGGCGCCGAAGGTGGCTAGAAGCACAGCATCCCAGGCCGAGACGGCCAGCGGCTCGGCGATGAGCCAGCCGAGCACGAACAGGAGGAACGCCGACACGGCACCCGCCCACACCACCGGCGTGTCGCGGAAGGCCCGCACCATGATCATGTAGAGGGCACTGCCGATCGTCATCAGCAGCGCCAACCCGTCGCCGAACAGATGGCCGGTGCCGAAGCCGGACCAGACCATGATCGCCACACCGCACAGTGACACGGCGGCGGCGGCAAGCGTCTGCAGCCGGAACGGCTCGCGGACCAGCATGAAGGCAAGCAGCGCGGTGACGAAGGGTGCGGTGGCGTAGATGATCGCGACATTGGCGACAAAGGTGAACTTGAACGCCGAGATGAAGGCGATGCTGGCGAGCGCGCCCTCGATCGCCAGCAGCCAGCCGCGCCAGCCGAGCCGCAGGCTGTCGCGACCGCCGGAGCGCTGGCGACGCCATAGCACATAAAGGCTGATCAGGATCGAGCCGACGAAGCCGCGCCAGCAGGTGATGGTCAGCGGGTCGGCATGGATCGATTTGGTCAGCACGCCGGTGAGGCCGAAGACGGCCGCCGATGCCGAGACCAGGATGATGCCGAGGGTACGTTCGCGGGCGCTTTCCACTGTGCCTGACATGTCCAGCGATTCCGTCATTTCACCAGCTTACGCTGCCCCGTCCTGACACCATAGTGTCAGCTTGATCGAGGCGTCGTGCATCGAAACAGCAGACGGCAGCGCCGTTGAACAGGATGCCCGCAAGAACCCTTTCGCGGGTTTCCAGGGTGGCGATATCGGCCATATGTCCGGCGGCCTTACGAATGTGTTGCGAGAGAGGGTGTGAAGGCGTTGGATGTCGGGCATCCGTATCGTCCGGCTATACGGGCGAAACCCTGCCAAGCGCTACGCCAGCGGGGACTTGCGTTTGGGGCAGGCGACACCGCCGTTAAGCGGCGAAGCCAGACAACTATGGGAGAGAAATGAAATGGACGCGATCGCATTGAAGGCCATGCAGGCGCCGCTGAAGGAGGCCTATCGCGACGACGCCTCGCGCGCGCTGATTACCCTCAAGGCCAAGGGCTCGATCGACGACCAATCGATCGCCTGCAAGGTCGAGACGGGCAGGGCGATTGCCATTGCAGGGCTGCATCCGGCGACCGGCGGCACCGGGCTCGAACTCTGCTCCGGCGACATGCTTCTGGAAGCGCTGGTGGCTTGCGCCGGTGTCACGCTGAAGGCAGTGGCGACGGCGCTGGAATTCAAGCTTGGGGCCGCCACGGTGGAAGCCGAAGGCGATCTCGACTTTCGCGGCACGCTTGGCGTGGCGAGGGATGCGCCGGTTGGCTTCCGCGCCATCCGGCTGACAAGGGTCCCTCAAGGGGGGAGATCACGTTCTCCTACTGCGCCGACGGCTCCTCGGCGTCGCCCTCGTCGGCGAAGGGCGAGGCGCTCGGCACGCACTGCACCGACCAGCCGGCCGGCGTCGGTTGCTTCTGGTATTCGGTTATGGCGAAGGCGCACTGTTCGCGGGTGTCGAATGTGCTGGGCAGCACGACCATGCCGCCTTGCGGGCCGGCGATCACCAGATACCAGACTAACGCTACGCTCGGTGCCGCCATGAGTATTTCCTCGCTCTGCTTGTTTGGGAGTCGCACGATCCTAGCAACTCCGGCCCAGCGGCGAAAGCTGGGCCAAAGCGCGGCGTTAAGCCACGGCATCACAGCCGCGTGATGTCGGTCGTTTTCCGGCTGTGGTTCAGTTCACCGCAAAACAATAGAACAGGCCGTCGCCGCCGGTGCCCTTCAGCGCCTCCTGGCTGCAGCCACCGCGTGACGCATGCGAGGAATTCCACGATTTGGCGGCTGCCGAATCATCGAGGCCGGTACGATCGTGATGACCCATCATCGCCACACCTTCTGCTCCGCTCAGCGTCCAGTCGCCGCAGGTCTGGTCGGCTATTTTCGTGCCATCCGGCTTGGAGCCGGTCAACACGTCGTGCCGGTTGGGCGTGTCGCCGCGGCCGTTGACCATTTGGCCCTTTTCGTCGAGTGCCGTCTTTTTGGTGATGGCGTTGGCATCGCTATGCAAGGAAGCGACATCATCGGCGATCTTGACGCCCTTGGCGTTGAACCACGGGCCTTTGCCGATACGGTCGCGTGCATCGGTATCGCTGGTCGAGAGATAAGCGCGCCATGTCTTGCCGGTAACGCCCGCGGCTTCGGCCAGTGAACTACAATGGGCGTCGGCGCCAGCCACACCGCCGAGATCGGCGCCTTTGCCGGAGCCGACGCTGGTGACGAAAAAGCTCATCGTTGCCTCCTGCGACGACGTGGCGCCGATAACTGCAAGCAGCGCGGTGGCAGTCAAGAGAAGCAGTCTCCGCATATGGTCCTCCGTTCCTCGAATTGTGGCACCCGAACAACGTTGGTGCCGGCGCAATTCTTCCGGCAAAATGCGATGTGTGGCTACTCCGGCTGCCGGTAGGCGACAAAGCGATTGTGCTTGGCCTGGAAGATCAGCCCGGTCTCCTTGAGCATAGGGCTGGCCAGCGGCACGATACGCTTGGCGATCTCCGAAGGGTGCGGCAGTGTTTCAGGATCCTCGCCGGGTACGGCCTGCGCCCGCATCGCGGTGCGCGTTGCCCCGGGATCGGCGGCATTGACCCTGAGCGGCAGGTTTTCGGTCTCATGCGCCCATGAACGCGTCATGGCCTCGACCGCCGCCTTCGACGCCGCATAAGGCGCCCAGAAGGCGCGTGCGGAGTGGGCAAGGCTGGAGGAAAGCACGATAGCACGGCCGGCATCGGAAAGCCTGAGCAGCGGGTCGACCGAGCGGATCAGCCGCCATGTTGCGGTGACGTTGATGGTCATCACCTTCTCGAAGGTCTTGGCCTCGACATGGCCGATCGGGGCGATGACGCCGAGCACAGCGGCGTTGGCGACCAGTATATCGAGCTTGCCCCAGCGCTCGTGGATGGCGCCGCCCAGCCGGTCGATCCCCGCCATGTCGGCAAGATCGAGCGGGGCCAGCGTCGCCTGTCCGCCACCTGCCTTGATCTGGTCGTCGAGTTCTTCCAAGCCGCCGACGGTGCGAGCAACCGCAATCACATGCGCACCGGCCGCGGCAAGCTCCCTGGCGATGAAATAGCCGATACCGCGCGACGCGCCGGTGACGACCGCAACGCGGCCGGAGAGGTCAAGGCTCATACGATGGATTCCGACAGGCAAGGTGAAGCCGCCGTAAGGGGCCAAGGGGACGGAGACAAACGGACCGGCAAGGCCTACGACCCGCCGGCCGCTAACAGCGACAGCGTGCGCACATTGTCGGAGCCTTCGAAATCGGCAAGCCGGGTCGGATACTGACCGGTGAAGCAGGCGTCGCAGAATTGCGGCTGCTCGTTGTCGCGGCCGGCTTCGCCGACGGCGCGATAGAGCCCGTCTATCGAGAGGAAGCCGAGCGAATCGACGCGGATGAACTCGGCCATCTCCTCCACCGACATGCGCGATGCCAGCAGCTTCGATTTCTCCGGCGTGTCGACGCCGTAAAAGCAGGAGGCGCGCGTCGGCGGCGAGGCAATGCGCATATGCACTTCCTTCGCGCCGGCATCGCGCACCATCTGCACGATCTTCTGGCTGGTGGTGCCGCGCACAATGGAATCGTCAACCAACACCACACGCTTGCCTTCGATCATGCGGCGATTGGCGTTGTGCTTCAGCTTGACGCCCATGTGGCGGATCGAATCGCCGGGCTGAATGAAGGTACGACCGACATAGTGGTTGCGGATGATGCCGAGCTCGAACGGAATGCCCGCGGCCTGCGAGAAGCCGATCGCCGCCGGCGTGCCCGAATCCGGTACCGGCACGACGATGTCCGCCTCGACTGGGCTTTCCAGGGCCAGCTCGGCGCCGATGCGCTTGCGCACTTCGTAGACATTGCGGCCTTCGACAGACGAATCCGGCCGCGCGAAATAGACATATTCGAAAATGCAGAAGCGGGTCTTCTGCGGCTCGAACGGGAACAGGCTTTCGATCCCCTTGCTGGTGACGACGACCATTTCGCCGGGCTTCAGGTCACGCACGAAACGCGCCCCGATGATATCGAGCGCACAGGTCTCCGAGGCGAGGATCCAGGCACCGTCGAGATCGCCGAGTACCAGCGGGCGGATGCCGAGCGGATCGCGGCAGCCGATCATCTTCTTGGACGTCATCGCCACCAGCGAGAAGGCGCCTTCGACCTGGCGCACCGCATCGATAAAGCGCGAATTCAGGTCGCGCTCCTTGCTGGTGGCAACCAGATGCAAGAGCGTCTCGGTATCGGAGGTGGAAGAGAAGATGGCGCCTTGCTTCTGTAGCGCGCGCTGCACGGTCATGGCGTTGGTGAGATTGCCGTTGTGGGCGACGGCAAAGCCGCCATCGGCAAGTTCGGCGAAGAAAGGCTGGATGTTGCGCAGGCCGGAGCCGCCGGTGGTGGCATAGCGCGTGTGGCCGATGGCACGGTTGCCTTGCAGGCTGTCGATGACACGCTGCTTGGTGAAGGTGTCGCCGATCAGGCCGACATGGCGTTCTACATGGAATTGGGTGCCGTCGTAGGAAACGATGCCGGCCGCTTCCTGGCCTCGATGCTGCAACGCATGCAGGCCGAGCGTTACGATGGCTGCGGCGTCCTGCCGGCCGAAAATGCCGAACACGCCGCATTCGTCGTGGAAATGGTCGTCGGCTTCGGCGGAAAGCACGTCGTCTGCGTCTGCCATTGAGGGCTCAAGCTCCGCTAAAGTCGCCATATAAGGTCATAGCGCATCGAAAGCAACGCACGTCGTGCGGCGTTCGCATGATCGTCAGTCTTGATGCCTCGCCAAGTCTGCAGATTGGCAAGTCTGTCGAAATCAGTTTGCCGGCGCCGGGTTTGCAGGTGCCGGCGTCGCGGGCGCATTGTCGGCCGGTGGCGCGTCGCTGTCATCGGGTGCCGGAGCGGTGGCGTCGTCGCCGGCGGCAGGTGCTTCCGCTGCAGGCGCGTCTGGGGCCAGAGGCGTCTCGGTGGCTGGCTGATTCGGATTGAGCTTGTTGAGGATAGCGTTTTCCGGATCCTCGGGCAGCAGGCTTTCGAGCTTG
Organism: Mesorhizobium sp. M1334; assembly: GCF_040317995.1. Taxonomy (NCBI): domain Bacteria; kingdom Pseudomonadati; phylum Pseudomonadota; class Alphaproteobacteria; order Hyphomicrobiales; family Phyllobacteriaceae; genus Mesorhizobium; species Mesorhizobium sp. M1334. The sequence continues at coordinate 120,079 of NZ_JAMYLM010000014.1, read as the reverse complement.
GCGCCGATCGATTCGAGCAGCGGCTTTGACTTGGCGTTGGCAATCCAGCCTGGGGCCTTGGCGCCGGCCAGCCAATTGAAGAAAAGCAGCGCAACAGCGACGACCAGGATACCGCGCGCCGCGCCATAGAGGAAGCCAAGTGTACGATCGAGCGCGCCGATCCTGGAATCGATGATCCAGTCGGCGAGCTTCATGGTGATGACCGAAACGACGATCAGCGCGACAATGAAGACGATACCGGCGGCCGCTGCCATGGCGGCCTTTTCGTTGTCGATATAGGGCTGAATGTAAGGCAGCACCGGCTTGTAGAAGAAGAAGGCGGCCGCTGCAGCGGCTGCCCAGGAGATGATCGACAGGATCTCGCGCGAAAAGCCTCGAACCATGGCGAGCATCGCCGAGACCAGGGTGAAGCCGACGAGAATTCCGTCAAGCAGCGTAATCGGCATGTTTTCGCCCCACTCCGATCTCTTTTTCGCGGCTCGACGAGCCGCATCACTCTCGCTCGTCGACGCGGCTGCGCCGTGAGCCGGCTATGCGCGCCACGAGATCGGCAAGCTCGGTGGGCTGGAAAGCGCCGGCTCCGATCCCCCCGACCCCATTACCACCGACAAGTTCCTCGCTGCCCAAGGGCAGAACCGCGCTTCCGAAACCCAGCTTTTCGGCTTCCTTGAGGCGCTGCTGCGCGTGCGCAACCGGCCTCACCGCACCCGAAAGGCTGATTTCGCCGAAATAGACGCAATCGGCGGGAAGGGCAAGACCGGTGAGCGAGGAAACCAGTGCCGCCGCCACTGCCAGGTCGGCCGCCGGCTCCGAAATGCGGTAGCCGCCGGCAACGTTGAGATAGACGTCGTGGGTGCCGAAGCGGACGCCGCAATGAGCTTCCAGAACCGCCAGGATCATCGATAGCCGGGCACCGTCCCAGCCGACGACGGCGCGGCGCGGCGTGCCCAGCGTCGACGGCGCCACCAGCGCCTGGATCTCGACCAGCACCGGCCGTGTGCCCTCCATGCCGGCGAAAACCGCGGCACCCGGCGACTTCGCATGGCGCTCGCCGAGGAAAAGCTCGGACGGGTTGGCGACTTCCCGCAAGCCCTTGTCCGACATTTCGAAGACGCCGATCTCGTCGGTTGGCCCGAATCGATTCTTGACCGTGCGCAGGATACGGAAGTGGTGGCCGCCTTCGCCCTCGAAATAGAGCACCGCGTCGACCATGTGCTCGACGACGCGTGGGCCGGCGATCTGGCCCTCCTTGGTGACATGGCCGACCAGAACGATCGCCGCCCCTGTGGATTTTGCATAGCGGATCATCGCTTGGGCAGCGGCACGCACCTGGGTCACCGTGCCGGGCGCCGAATCGGCCATGTCGGTCCACAGCGTCTGGATCGAATCGAGAATGACCAGATCCGGCCGCTTGCCGTCGGCGATGGTGGCGAGGATGTCCTCGACATTGGTCTCGGCGGCGAGCTCGACCGGGGTGTCGGCGACGCCGAGCCGCTGGGCGCGCAGCCTGATCTGGGCGACCGCCTCTTCACCCGAGACGTAGACGATGCGGTGGCCCTTTGCCGCCAGCGCGGCCGCGGCCTGGGTGAGCAGCGTCGACTTGCCGATGCCGGGATCGCCGCCGACCAGTAGCGCCGAGCCGCGCACGAAGCCGCCGCCTGTGGCGCGGTCGAGCTCGCCGATGCCGGAGACAATGCGCGGCGCATCCTCGATGTCGCCGGACAGCGTCGTCAGCACCACGGCGCGGCCCTTGCGCGCATTGCGGGTGTTGGCCGGACCCGAGCCTATGCCGCCGGACGTGCCTTCCTCGACCAGCGTATTCCACTCGCCGCAGGCATCGCATTTGCCGGCCCAGCGCTGATGCACCGAACCACAATTCTGGCAAATGAACTGGACGCGGGACTTGGCCATCAGGCGCGGCCTGCGACAATTGAAAGACAGGTCGGCGGAACAGCGCCCCCCTCTGTCCTGCCGGACATCTCCCCCACTTGGGGGGAGATCGGACTGAACGTAGGATTTCGCCAATTTTCCGCGTCGCAAAAAAGAGTGGCGTCGCGAGTGACAGCCAATCTCCCCCCATGTGGGGGAGATGTCCGGCAGGACAGAGGGGGGCGCCGTAGAGCGCCGACCGCATTTTCGGGGCGTGGTTTAGCGAGCTGGTTCAAATTCAGTGCTTCTTGGCGAGAGCGCGAACTTCGGCAAGCGCCTCGTCGAGCAATTCCGGGTTGGGTGGCAGCATCTGCGAGTTGTAGATGGAAATCATGCCCTGTGTCTGGGTGGCAAACTCCGGCTCCGCTTTCCGCGCTTCCTCAGTGATCGCATCCACGTAAAACAGGAAATTCTGCCCGGCCAGAACAGGCACACCGCATCCACCCATGATCAGAGTGGTCGTGGAGACCACGCCATTCGGTTCCGGTTTGCCCTTGAACACCTCGGCAATCTCGTATCGTACGTTAACCAGTATTCGGCCATCACCCTCATCAGGCGGAACAGTTCCAAGTTTGATTGGGCTAAGCTCAGTTTCAGTAACCATGCCTCGGAATACCAGGGAGGCCTCCGCAAACGCTCGCTGCGGCGTCCAATCTGGAGGCATGGAACAAGCAGAGGCGGTTGCGAGGGCGGCAACCGCGCCAATGAGCGCAAAAGCAAGAACGGCGGCGCATCTGAAGTGGTTACCCATGCTACTCAAACCGATCCGGCAAATGATGCTCCTCGGCAAGATCCGAGAAGCGGGTGAACTCGCCCTGGAAGGCGAGGCTGACCGACCCCGTTGGGCCGTGGCGCTGCTTGGCGACGATGACTTCGGCCTTGCCGCGCATTTCGTTCATCTCGTGTTCCCATTTGATGTATTCGTCGGTGCCCGGCTTCGGCTCGCGGTTCTTCAGGTAGTATTCCTCGCGGTAGACGAACAGCACCACGTCGGCGTCCTGCTCGATCGAACCGGATTCGCGCAGATCCGAAAGCTGCGGGCGCTTGTCGTCGCGGCTCTCGACCTGGCGCGACAGCTGCGACAGCGCAATGATCGGCACCGCCAGCTCCTTGGCCAGCGCCTTGAGCCCGGTGGTGATCTCGGTGATCTCCTGGACGCGGTTTTGCGATGATTTCGCGCTCGACCCCTGCATCAGCTGGATATAGTCGATGACGATGACGTCGAGGCCGCGCTGGCGCTTCAGGCGACGTGCCCGGGCAGACAGCTGAGCAATGGAAATGCCGCCGGTCTGATCGATGAACAGCGGGATTTTCTGCATCGTCTGCGAGCACGCGACGAGCTTTTCGAAATCCATCTCGCTGATCTCGCCGCGCCGGATTTTCGACGACGGGATTTCGGTCTGTTCGGAGATGATGCGGGTGGCCAGCTGTTCGGACGACATTTCGAGCGAAAAGAAGCCGACGACGCCGCCATTGGCCGCTTTGAACGACCCGTCGGCCTGCTGCGCTGGGACGTAGGCCTCGGCGATATTGAAGGCGATATTGGTGGCGAGCGAGGTCTTGCCCATGCCGGGGCGCCCCGCAATGATGATCAGGTCGGACGACTGCAGGCCGCCCATGCGGCGGTCGAGGTCGCGCAAGCCGGTGGCGACGCCCGACAGATGCCCGTCGCGCATATAGGCGGCATTGGCCATGTCGACGGCGGTCTTGACGGCGTCGGTGAAGCTCTCGAAGCCGCCATCATAGCGGCCGGTCTCGGCCAACTCGAACAGGCGCCGCTCGGCATCCTCGATTTGGTCGGAGGGCGACATGTCGACCGGCGCGTCATAGGCGATGTTGACCATGTCCTCGCCGACCGTGATCAGCGCGCGCCGCGTGGCCAGATCGTAGATGGCGCGGCCATAGTCGGTGGCGTTGACGACCGTGACGGCCTCGACCGCCAACCGCACGACATATTGCGCCACCGTCATGTCGCCGACCTTCTCGTCGGCCGGCAGGAAGGTCTTCAGCGTGATTGGCGTCGCGATCTTGCCCATGCGGATGAGCTCAGCCGCGACCTCGAAGATCTTTCTATGCAGCGGCTCGTAGAAATGGCCGGGCTTCAGGAAGTCGGAGACGCGGTAGAAGGCATCGTTGTTGACCAGTATGGCGCCGAGCAGCGCCTGCTCGGCCTCGATATTGTTCGGCGCCTCGCGATAGAGCGGTGTTTCCGCCACGCCGAATTTTCGTGCTGCCTCTGCCATGATGTCCCCGGTCCTGATCCCCGGTCTCTCGATATCAGAACGAGACAAGTCGGTGATGACTTATCTGCATCAGTCCCCAACCAACCAACTTTGATGCCCGCGATTCACAGCCAGGTTCTTTCGGTGGAAAGAATCTCAATTGACTCGAATCAAGATGGCGAGCCTAGCCGTTCTTTGGCGAGAACAAAACAGGAAAATAGCGGTCGGTCATTCCGGCAAGGCATCACCCCAGTCCAGTCGCCGCGCGGCCTTGAACGTCTCGCCATCGCGCTTGGTGAACAGTCGCTCGGCAGCACTCCCATCCCGTTGGCAAAGCTTCAGCAAGACCTTGCCGGAGCCCGACTTCGGCGGTGCGATCACTCGCGCTCGAGGCGGAGCGGCCGGATGGCGGGAAGCCGCGACAAAGATGAATTTCTCGTCCTCCCACGGCACCTCGGCATCCTTGGCCAGACGGTGCAGGCGCGAGCGGGCGACGCGGCGGGCGAAATGGCACCAGTCGGGAGCGACGAGCGGGCAGGGCGCCTCATGCGGGCAGGGCGCAAGCACGTGCGCCCCCGTATCGATCAGCTGCCGCCGCACGGCAAGAATACGCTGCCAGCCGGCCGGCGTGCCCGGCTCGACCACCAGCAGCGTGTCGGCGGTCAGCTGCCAGAGCCGGTCGACGAGTTTTGCCAGCGATGCCGGCGCGATCTCATCCAGCACATATGCTGAAGTCACCAGCTCGGCCGGCTCCAGATCGACCAGGTCGACGGTGACGTCGCCGGTCCGCCAGGCGGTCCTGGCCGTGATCGCATGCGCGGCAAGTGCTTCGCCGACCCTTCGCACGGCGGCGCCGGCCTCGAGCAGCACCGCCTGTTGGAGATCCGGCCAGAGATTCGTTGTGGCCCAAAGCACCGTGCCAGGGCCGGCGCCGACATCGAGCAGGGTTCTCGGAGCATAATCGGGCCGCGCCTCGCTTACCGCGTCGAGGCTGGCGCGGACGGCAGCATAGGTCGCCGGCAGCCGCGTTGCCAGATAGGCCTTCACCGCAATGTCTTCGGCCATGTGCAGGCGACCGTCGCGCAACTCTGCGCGGTAGCGGTCTGACAGGGTCTTTGCCGCTTGCTTAAGCACCGGCAACGGCACCTGTTCGAGAAGGCGGTCGACGCCTTGTCTAAGCGGGACGGGCAGTTCCATCGCTTAGGCAGTCCGAGGTGAGAGCAGAATAACCAAGGCGCCTACGATGCAGATCGCGGCACCGGCAAGATCCCAGCGGTCGGGGTGCACGCCTTCGGCCAGCCACAGCCAGGCCAGCGAGGCGGCAATGTAGATGCCGCCATAGGCGGCGTAGGCCCGGCCCGCCGCGCTCGTGTCGACCAGCGCCAGCAGACACGCGAATAGCACCAGCGAGACGAGACCGGGCGCCAACCACAGCGGCGATTTTTCCAGCCGCCACCATGCCCAGAACGAAAAGCAGCCGGCGATCTCGGCAAGTGCGGCAGCGACGTAGAGGAGGTAGGTCATAAAAAGGTCCCGCGTTGACGGGAGCCTTTTCAGCGTGCCAGCCGGCAATGGCAAGCGGCAATGGCGCGATCGCCGGCCGCCTACTCCGGATCCGCCACTTTGCGGCGACGAGCGGGCTTGGCCGCCGGAGCCTTTTCACGACGTCCAAGATCGCGCATCTCCAGCGCCTTCTCACAATTGGCCATGTAGTCGCGCGTCATCGGCAGCGTGTCGTTCTTCTTGGTAATCTGGATCTGGAAGATCACCAGATCCTGCCAGCGGAAGGCAGCTTCCGAGGCGGCAAGATAGAACTCCCACATACGGCAGAAGCGCTCGTCATAAATCGCCTTGGCCTTGTCGCGGTTGGCCGCGAAGCGTTCGCCCCAATGCTTCAGCGTCTCGGCATAATGCAGCCGCAGAACCTCGATGTCGGTGACGACGAGCCCCGATTTTTCGATGGCCGGCATCACTTCGGAGAGCGACGGAATATAGCCGCCCGGGAAGATGTATTTGCGGATGAAGGCGCTGGTCGCCCACGGCACGCCGGAGCGGCCGATCGTATGCAGCAGCATGACGCCGTCCGGCTTCAGCAGCGTCGCCGACTTGTCGAAGAAGGTGCGGAAATGATTGACGCCGACATGCTCGAACATGCCGACCGAGACGATGCGATCGAAACGTTCATTGAGTTCGCGATAGTCCTTGATGTCGAAATGAACCCGGTTTTGCAGGCCTTGCGCATGGGCGCGGTCGGTGGCGACGCCGTGCTGCTCGGTCGACAGCGTCACGCCCTGTACGTCGACGTCGAACGCCTTGGCGAGATAAAGCCCAAGCCCACCCCAGCCGGAGCCGATATCGAGCACCGTCTGGCCGGCCCTCAGCCTGAGCTTGGCGGCAATATGGCGCTTCTTGGCCGCTTGTGCCTCGTCGAGGGTCATATCCGGCTGCTCGAAATAAGCGCAGGAATATTGCATGTCCTCATCGAGGAAGAGGCGGTAGAGGTCGCCCGACAGATCGTAATGGCGCTGCACGTTGCGGCGCGCCCGCGACGCCGTGTTGATCTGCTGCAGGCGCCGGAAGGCGTGGCGCAGACCTTCGATCGCTTTCGACCAGGTGGCATCGATACCGCCGCTGCCCATGTTCTGGAACGCAATGCGCATCACCCCCAGCACGCCGCCCTCGAGAATGTCGAGTTCACCGTCCATGTAGGCTTCCGGCACCGCCAGCATCGGATCGAAAGTGATGGCGCGCTCGGCATGCCTTGTCTTGATATGCATGTGCACCGGCTCGCCGCTGCCGTCACCGAAAGTCACCATCGAGCCTTGCGGCCCTGTCACCTTGAGATTGCCTGTGCGGACCAGGCGGTCGAGAATGCGTTTCAGCAGAATATTCATGACCAAATGTCCCCTCTCGGTCAGACAGGCTGTCTTATTCTGCATCAAGATATAGGGGTTCGAAAAGTTCCATTTGGCATAAAAATGCCCGGGTACGAGGCCCGGGCATTGGTCCAGAATAGCGATTAGCCGGCGAATGCCGACGAATGACGATCAGCCGTTGTCTTCGCCGCCCTCGAACTCCGCATTCGGATCGAAGAAGTTTTCCGGCCGCGCATTATCGTTGATGTCCTCGCCGTAGATGGCTTCGGCGGTTGTCAGCGTTTCGCCCTTGGCCTGGCGCTCGGCTTCGTCGGCCGTGCGGGCAATGTTGAGCGTGATGGTAACCTCGACCTCCGGATGCAGCGCGATCGCCACATTGGTGACGCCAATGGTCTTGATCGGCTGGTTGAGCAGGATCTGGTTGCGGTTGACCGAAAAACCTTCCGCCGTCACCAGCTCGGCGATGTCGCGTGTCGAGACCGAACCATAAAGCTGACCGGTCTCGCCGGCCGAGCGCACGGCGATGAAGCTCTTGCCGTCGAGCTTTTCTGCAATCTGCGCGGCCTCGGACTTGCGCTCCAGGTTGCGGGCTTCCAGTTGCGCCCGCTGTCCCTCGAACTTCTTCTTGTTAGCTTCGTTGGCGCGCAGCGCCTTGCCCTGCGGCAACAGGAAATTGCGGGCGAATCCGTCCTTGACCTTGACGGTGTCGCCCATCTGGCCGAGGCGGGAAACGCGTTCGAGAAGAATGACTTCCATGGTTTTGTTCCTTCGCTTGGGCGCTATCCTCAGGATCGGCGCCGAGTTGTCTGGAACAGGTCAGGAAGCTGGGCGTCGCCGCCTGTGTCGCTGTCCTGCCTGTCGCGGCAGTTAGGATCTCTTGTCGAAATCCAACCCGGGATTTGGTGTTCGATCCGGCTACGCCCGTCGTGGCCGGTGACAAAAAGCGGGCGGCGAACCGCCCGCGTAGATTTAGCGGACCACGTAAGGCAGCAGGCCGAGGAAGCGGGCACGCTTGATCGCCTTGGCGAGTTCGCGCTGCTTCTTCTGGCTGACGGCGGTGATGCGCGATGGCACGATCTTGCCGCGCTCCGAAATGTAGCGCTGCAGAAGCCGCACGTCCTTGTAGTCGATCTTCGGCGCGTTGGCGCCAGAGAACGGGCAAGTCTTGCGGCGGCGGTGGAAGGGGCGCCGGGTTGGGATCTGATTGATGTCGACCATTATTCTGCCGCTCCTTCAAAGCCTTCGCGCGGACGGCGCGGGCCACGATCGGCACCGCCATCGCCGAAGCTGCGCGGCGGACGATCACTGCGGTCACCGCGATCGCGGTCGCCGAATGAGCGCGGGCCACGGTCGCGGTCGCCGAAGCCGCCGCGTTCCGACCGCTCTTCGCGCTTCTGCATCATTGCCGACGGACCTTCCTCATGCGCATCGACCTTGATGGTCAGGAAACGCAGTACGTCCTCGGACAGACCCATCTGGCGCTCCATTTCGTTGAGCGCGGCCGGGGGGCAGGTGATGTCCATGAGTGTATAATATGCCTTCCGGTTCTTGTTGACCCGGTAGGTGAGGGACTTCAGTCCCCAGTTCTCGACCCGGCCGACGGACCCGCCATTCGCGGTGATGACGCCCTTGTACTGTTCGACAAGCGCATCGACCTGCTGCTGCGAGAGGTCCTGCCGAGCAAGAAACACATGTTCGTATAGAGCCATAGTGTTCGTGCCTTTCTTCGTTTCTCTCCCGGTTCCCGGCGGCAAAAGCCTCTGCAACTTCTCTGACCCGCAATCCTTGCGAAGGCGGGGAAGAAAGGAGCATGACGAGACGGTCGAGAGCGGAGACACGGGAGGCGGAAGCGCTTCTGGCTTCACGCGAAGGTTTCGAAAAACCTCCGGCCCTCCGTTCAGCCCCCAGCAAGGACCGGCAGATTGCGGGCGTCTATACAGGAATTTGGCTGCAAGGCAAGGGCAAACGGCCGACGTGTCGTAAGCAGATGAGTTGTCCGGATTAGGTAGCACATGAGTTGTCCGGTTTTATCGCCAGCCAAAGGGAGGCTGGGGCCGCGGTTAAGGTCAGGCAATACCCTGATGGGACGCTCGCCGTCTTCCACGGGCCCCGCCGCATCGCCCGATACACGCCCGACGGCGCCATAATCCAAGAAACCTGCCGCACGGGGCAAGCCGCGTGAACCGCTTCGACGCAAAACTGAAGCGGACTACCAAACCGGACAACTTGATTTGCTACCGACAGGGCAAACGGCCGACGTGTCGTAAGCAGATGAGTTGCACGCGAGTTGTCCGGTTTTATTGGGCTGCTGGCCTCATTCGCAAGGTCTTACGCATTTCCTGCCCGGACCCAAGAATGTTTTCCTCGCCTGACAAAACAAACCGGATGCCCTGTTCGTATAATCGCGGGAGACGATCGAGGTAACGCCAACAAATCGAACAGCTCTACGCAGTCGGCAGTCAGCTGCAACAATTCCCGTCTCTCGACGACACGATCGGAGTTCGCGCATCACGCTGCAACTTCAGCTGCCTCAGCTCGTGTGCGCAGCCACTTTGCCTGTGGTTTCGGGGAAGAAATCGGGCGCCGCATGGCGCTTGCCGAACATCATGTCGTATTGCAGCAGACGGAAGTCGCGGATTGCCGGGTCGATCTCTTTCTTACGCGACCAATCGGGGGTGGCGTCGCCTCCCGGTGCCAACAGCAAATTACGGTCGATGACGCGGTAGCGCTCTCGCAACTGGCCGAGGAAGCCGGTGTAATACGGATGGCTGATGCCGGCCGTTTTCAGGATATGGTAGGGCAGGAAGGCCGGGCTGACGACGCCCAGATCCTCGGCCGGGCCGCTGCGGTTCGACCAGACGATCAATGGCGTCTGGTGGTGCTGCAGCATCTGGTCGGCCGCCTCCTTGCGCGGCGCGACATTGTCCTTCAGGAAACCGGTCTCGACGTAGACCGGCCCAAGCGGCGGCAGGTGATCGCCGAAGAATGCGATGACGGTCGGCCGCTCGCGTTTCTTCGCCCATTCGATCAGCCGCTCGAGGCCGCGGTCCGCATCGGAAGAGCCTTCGGCGTAGCTCAACAGCGATTCACGTGCCCATTGGCTGATCGGCGCCTGCACCTTGTGGGTCGGATTGATATAGCGATACGGCTCATACGGCCCGTGGTTCTGCAGGCTGACGGCGAAAAAGAAGACCGGCTCGGCGCTGGTATCGGCTTCGCGGATGATCTCGTCGGTCATCGCTGCGTCCGACGCGAGCGGTCCGCGCTTCTGCATGGGCGGCAACGTCTCCTCGGACTTGAAGTCGTTGAAGCCGAAATCGGCATAGACGGCCCCCCGATTCCAGAACCAGTTGGTGCCGGGATGGATGGCGCGCGCCCGGTAGCCCTGACTTTTCAGGAAGGTCGCCAGCGAGGGAGTCGGTGTCCGCACATATTGCTGGTAGGGAATGCTGCCCGCCGGCAGGAAGGCGTTGGAAAAGCCGGTCAGGGCCTCGAACTCGATGTTGGCCGTCATGCCGCCGAACTCGGGCGAGAACATGTAGCCCGTGCGCAGTGCCCGCACATTGGGGATAGGGTCGGGTGTGATGGTGACGCCGGGCAGCTTGGTCGGATCCCAGAAGGATTCGCTCATCACGACGATGATGTCGGGCTTCTCGGCAGGTACCGAGGCGATCACCTGCGGTTTGCCGATCGCTTCGATCGCCTTGTCGGAATAGCCGGGCGGCGCCGAGACATGCGCCATCGGGACGTTCAGCGCGAAGGCGAGCGCAAAACCGTTCGAGGCATAGTTTTCCTTCTGGTCCCACATAATCGGGATGATCTGCAGCCGGTCGCGCGTCCACGAGAAGGTGGCATAGTCCATGATGGAGACGAAGAAAGCGATCAGCGGCACCGTCAGCGTCAGCCGGGCAAGGCGGCCCTTGTGGCTGAGCGCCGGAACGCGGCGGCGCCATAACCGCCAGCCATAGACGAGCAGCGACAGCCCGCCGACGATGCCGATCGCCAGGGCAATGGCGGTTCCTGGGCGGTCGCGGACCAGGAGCGGCATCAGTGCCACGATCTGCCGGGAATAGAGGAAATCGGTCGGATAGAGCGGATCGCCGAGATAGAGCGACTTCTGGTGGCCGACGAACGCCAGCGACAATGTCAGCGGCGCGACGATCATCAGGCTCTGATGGCTGCGGCCGAGCACGGCGTCGAGGCCGATGAGGATCAGCGCAAAAATGATGATCGTGGTCCAGCCGGGTTTGAAAGGCTGCAGAAAGAAATCAATGGTGCCGGCAAAGTTGCCGCGCACGATCAGTTCGATGGCAAACACCAGGATGGCCGCAGCCAGCAAGCTGATAAGGCCATAGCGGATGACAGGCCATCTGCGCGCCGGCAGATAGCCAGTCGACGGATCGCCTTCAAGAAACTGTGGCGCCGCCTCGGCTGCGCTCTGCTTGGTCTTTGCCACTTCAATAGTTCCCCGGCCCGCAACAAAGGCGTCACTCGATTGTCATCGAACTGTCACGCAAAGCCTAGCGCCTGCGGCGGAAATAAGAAGAGCCAACAAACAAATCGTGAGCGGTTTTCATCATGAGTGATCGCCAAAAAGCCTGCCGAAACAGGCACTCGGCCGACGCTGAGCGGTCAAGGTTGGACTTGACTTGGGCGCACGCCTTGCGTCACAGGCAGCGAGAACCAGCAGCTGGGAGCCGACCATGGCCATCGCATTCACCTTTCCGGGGCAGGGCAGCCAGGCCGTCGGCATGGGCAAGGACCTCGCCGATACTTTTGTGGAATCGCGGCGGATCTTCGAGGAAGTCGACGACGCGCTCGGTGAAAAACTATCGCAGCTGATCTGGGAAGGCCCGGAAGAGACGCTGACGCTGACCGCCAATGCTCAGCCGGCGCTGATGGCGGTGTCACTCGCCGCAGTCCGGGCGCTGGAGGCGCGCGGCTTCTCCCTGAACGGCAAGGTCACCTATGTCGCCGGCCATTCGCTCGGTGAATATTCGGCACTTGCGGCCGCTGGTTTCGTTTCGGTCGCCGACGCCGCCCGGCTGTTGCGTATCCGCGGCAATGCCATGCAGGCGGCTGTACCGGCCGGCGAGGGCGCCATGGCGGCGATCATCGGGTTGGAACAGGCCGACGTCGAGGCCGCTTGCGCAGAGGCCGCCCAAGGCACCGCCAAAGATCCTGCGCAAGCCTTGGTTTGCCAGATCGCCAACGACAATGGCGGCGGCCAGCTGGTGATCTCCGGCGCCAGGCCGGCGGTCGAACTGGCGGCAAAGCTATGCACGGAGAAGGGCGCCAAGCGGGCGCTGATGCTGCAGGTCTCGGCGCCCTTCCATTCGGCATTGATGAAGCCTGCGGCCGAGATCATGCGGGAGGCGCTGGCCGCCGTGACGAAGCGTGCGCCGGTCGTGCCGCTGGTCTCGAATGTTACGGTGACCCCGACGAGCGATCCTGACGAGATTGCCCGCCGCCTCGTCGAACAGGTGATCGGGCGCGTGCGCTGGCGCGAAACGGTGGAGTGGTTCGGCAGCAACGGCGTTGCGACGCTTTACGAAGTGGGCGCCGGCAAGGTGCTGTCGGGGCTGGCCCGCCGCATCAACCGCGATATTGCCACCACTGCCATCGGATCCGCGGCGGATGTCGAGGCGGCGCTGGCGGCGCTTGCATAATCAACTGGCGATTTGACACCGCTCCATGCAAAGGGTGTTCGCTCAGATCAGGAGGCAAGAATGTTCGAATTGACCGGCCGCAAGGCGCTCGTCACCGGCGCATCGGGAGGTATCGGCGAGGCGATCGCCCGTGTGCTGCACGGCCAGGGCGCCATCGTCGGCCTGCATGGTACACGTATCGAGAAATTGGAGGCGCTGGCCGCCGAACTGGGCGACCGGGTCAAGCTTTTCCCGGCCAATCTTTCCAACCGCGACGACGTCAAGGCGCTCGGCCAGAAGGCGGAGGCCGACCTCGAAGGCGTCGACATCCTCGTCAACAATGCCGGCATCACCAAGGACGGGTTGTTCGTGCGCATGGCTGACGCCGACTGGGATAGCGTGCTCGAGGTCAACCTGACCGCCGTGTTCCGGCTGACCCGCGAGCTTACCCATCCGATGATGCGGCGCCGCCATGGCCGCATCATCAACATCACTTCAGTGGTTGGCGTCACCGGCAATCCCGGCCAGACCAATTACTGCGCCTCCAAAGCCGGTATGATCGGCTTTTCCAAATCGCTGGCGCAGGAGATCGCCACCCGCAATATTACCGTCAACTGCGTCGCCCCGGGCTTCATCGAATCGGCGATGACCGCCAAGCTCAACGACAAGCAGAAAGAGGCGATCATGGCGGCGATCCCGACCCGGCGCATGGGCACGGGCGCCGAAGTCGCCTCTGCCGTCGCCTACCTCGCTTCCAACGAGGCAGCCTACGTCACCGGCCAGACCATTCATGTGAATGGCGGCATGGCAATGATCTAACACTTGGGAAAACGCTTCATTCCGTCTTGGATGCACGGGATTTTTCGTGTAATGCCGCCCGCAACCCGGCGGTTCGGGCAAAAACCGGTCCTGTTCCGCTGCGTTTCCGGCAGGACCATCTTTCAGCTTGATTAGCGGCATTCTGCCCGCTAACGAAGACAGACAACCAAAAGACGAGGATGCCCAAATGAGTGACACCGCAGAGCGCGTCAAGAAGATCGTCATCGAGCACCTTGGCGTCGATGCCGACAAGGTGACGGAGCAGGCGAGCTTCATCGATGATCTGGGCGCGGACAGCCTCGACACGGTTGAACTTGTCATGGCGTTCGAAGAAGAGTTCGGTGTCGAGATCCCGGACGACGCCGCCGAGACCATCCTGACTGTTGGCGATGCGGTGAAATACATCGACAAGGCCTCGGCCTGACGCTATTTGCAGTCATCACCGAGGAGGACCTGCGATGAGGCGTGTCGTCGTCACGGGCCTTGGGCTGCTTTCGCCGTTCGGCATGGGCTTCGAGCACAGCTGGAAGGAGCTTCTGACCGGCCGCAGCGCAGCCAAGCGCATCACCGAATTCGAGGTGGAAGACCTTGCCTGCAAGGTCGCCCACTCCATTCCGCGCGGTGACGGCTCCAACGCCACTTTCAATCCTGAAGCCGTTCTCGAGCCGAAGGAACTGCGCAAGATCGGCGATTTTATCCTGTACGGGATCGCGGCCGCCGACGAGGCACTCAAGGATTCCGGCTGGCAGCCGAAGACGCACGAGGAACAGTGCGCCACCGGCGTGCTGATCGGTTCGGGCATCGGCGGCATCGAAGGCATCGCCGAGAATGCGATGATCCTCAAGGAACGCGGCCCGCGCCGCATCAGCCCATTCTTCATCCCCGGCCAGATCATCAACCTCGTCTCCGGCCAGGTCTCGATCCGGCATGGGCTGAAAGGCCCAAACCACGCCGTCGTCACCGCTTGCTCGACCGGTGCGCACGCCATCGGCGACGCCGCTCGCCTGATCATTTGGGGCGATGCAGACGTTATGGTCGCAGGCGGCGCCGAAGCGCCGGTCACGAGACTGTCGATCGCCGGGTTCGCCGCTTGCCGCGCGCTCTCCACCGAGCGCAACGACGCGCCGCAAACGGCCTCGCGCCCCTATGATCGCGATCGCGACGGCTTCGTCATGGGCGAGGGCGCCGGTGTTGTCGTGCTCGAGGAACTCGAACACGCCAAGGCCCGCGGCGCCAAGATCTATGCCGAGGTCACCGGCTACGGTCTGACCGGCGACGCCTATCACATCACCGCGCCTGCCGAGGATGGCGACGGCGCTTTCCGTTGCATGACAGCGGCGCTAAACCGGGCGAAGCTGACGCCCGCAGATGTCGACTACATCAACGCGCACGGCACATCGACCATGGCCGACACGATCGAACTCGGCGCCGTCGAGCGGCTGGTCGGCAACGCCGCCTCTAAGATATCGATGTCGTCGACCAAATCGTCGATTGGCCACCTGCTGGGCGCGGCTGGTGCTGCCGAGGCGATCTTTTCGATCCTCGCCATTCGCGACAACATCGCGCCGCCGACCATCAATCTCGACAATCCGGAGCGCGAAACGGCGATCGACCTGGTGCCGCACAAGCCGCGAGCCCGGCAGATCGACGTGGCGCTGTCCAACTCCTTCGGCTTCGGTGGCACCAACGCCTCGCTCGTCTTCCAGCGCTACAATGGCTGACCGCTCTGCCGGTTTCCGTCTGCCGTCAATTTTGCCATATTCGCCCCTACTCTGCCCGAGGGGATTCGTCGCAAGATCAGATGGTAGGGCGCTATGAACACAAATCCGGCCGATAACGGGGAATTCGGGCAACGGCCAGCAACGTCCGGCCCGATCGTGCCGAAAACGGCCAGCGAGGCGTTGCGGCCCGAGGCCGGCACGCCGCCGCCGAAGCGCTCGCGTGCCTCGCGCAGCCAGTTCGTCGTGTTCATGAACTTCGTCATCTCTTCGGTGATGCTGATGGTTCTGGCGGCAGGCGTTGCGCTGTATTTCGGCAAGCAGGAGTTCAACGAGCCCGGCCCGTCGGCCAATGGGGACACTTTCCTGGTCAAGCCGAATAGCGGCGTCCAGGAGATCGCCGACCAGCTTGAGCGGCGAGGACTGATCAGCGACGCCCGCATTTTCCGCCTTGGCGTGCGCGCCTTCGGCAATGATTCCGCCCTGAAGGCCGGCGAATACGAGATCAAGCCGCAGGCGTCGATGCACGACATCATGGAACTGCTGAAGAGCGGCAAGTCGGTGATGTATTCGCTGACTATCCCCGAGGGGCTGACGGTGGAGCAGGCGCTGCAACGGATCGCCGAGCAGGACGCGCTGACCGGCGATATGCCGTCGACCACCCCACCTGAGGGCAGCCTCGCCACCGACACGCTGCGCTTCACCCGCGGCGCAACACGCCAGCAGATGGTCGACAAGCTTCTGGCCGACCAGAAGAAGCTGGTAGACGAGGTCTGGCAGCGCCGAGCGCCGGATCTGCCGATCGCCAATGTTGAGGATTTTGTCACCCTGGCCTCGATCGTCGAGAAGGAGACCGGCAAGGGCGATGAACGCTCGCGCGTAGCCGCCGTCTTCCTCAATCGGCTGGCCAAGGGTATGCGGCTGCAATCGGACCCGACCATCATCTACGGCCTCTTCGGCGGCAAGGGCAAACCCATCGATCGCCCGATCTATCAGTCGGACATCCAGAAGCCGACGCCCTACAACACCTATCTGATCAACGGTTTGCCGCCGACGCCGATCGCCAATCCCGGCCGTGCGGCGCTGGAGGCCGTCGCCAATCCGTCGAAGACCAGCGATCTCTACTTCGTCGCCGACGGCAGCGGCGGCCACGTCTTTGCCTCGACGCTCGATGAGCATAACGAGAATGTCGCTCGCTACCGGGCACTGCTGAAAAAGCAGGCGCAGGACGCCGCCAAGGCCGGGGCAACCAATACCGGAGCCGACACGCCGGCGGGAGCCATCGTTGACGATGCGGGCGCCACCGCCGCCCAGTAGGGCCGGACGCCATCAGGTTGGCCCTGTGCATGTCCGGGTGGATGTGCAAGGGCTGCTATGGCATTGAAATTCACATGATCCTGCCCGGAGAAAATCGCTCCGGCTTGAGGGCATTCGGCAAAGGGACGCACGGCTACATGAACTTGCAGAGCATGACCGGTTTTGCGCGCAGTGTCGCCGAACACGACGGCACTTCGATTGCCTGGGAAGCCAAGTCCGTCAACGGCAAAAGCGTCGAGGTCAGGTTGCGGCTGCCGCAAGGTTTCGACCGGCTGGAGCCGGCCGTCCGGCAGACGGTGCAAAAGCGTTTTGCGCGCGGCAATTTCCAGATGACGCTGACCATTGGCCGCGCCGCCGGCGCGCAAGCGCAACCCGTGGTCAACGAGGCTTTCCTGAAGGATCTGGCGGGCTTGGCCAAGCGGCTGCAGGAGCAGTTCGGAGTAGCCCCTGCGGCGGCCGACGGCCTGCTTGCGCTGCGCGGCGTCCTCGACATTCCCGAAACCATCGAAACCGAAGAGGCGCGCAGTGCGCTCGATACCGCGATACTGTCGGCGCTGGAAGCAGCACTGAACGGGCTGCAGCAGGCGCGCCAGGGCGAAGGTGCCGCACTTCGTGCCCTGCTGTCCGGCCATATCGATGCCATCGAGGCGCTGACGCTGCGGGCCGAGGCCGATCCATCACGCGAGCCGGCCACGATCCGCGAAAGGCTCGCCGAGCAGATCCGCTTGTTGATGGACGCGTCCGCCAATCTGGACGCCAGCCGGCTGCATATGGAAGCGGCGTTTCTGGCCACCAAGGCCGACATACGCGAGGAAATCGACAGGCTGAAGACGCACGTGGCGTCGGGGCGGGCGCTGCTCGCCGGCGGTGGCGCCATCGGCCGCAAGCTCGATTTCCTGGCACAGGAATTCAACCGCGAATCGAATACGCTGTGTTCCAAGTCGAATGCTGCCGCGGTCACCGCCATCGGGCTGGAGCTGAAGGCGGTCGTCGACCAGTTTCGCGAACAGGTCCAGAATCTGGAATGATCCCGATGCCAAGCCACATGACTGCCAAGCCCCATGACCGCTAGGGATTTGGGTTCCCGCATTCGGCGCCGCGGGCTGATGCTGGTCTTGTCGTCGCCCTCAGGCGCCGGCAAGTCGACGATTGCGCGCAATCTGCTGGAGAGCGATTCCAGTCTAGAATTGTCGGTCTCGGTCACCACGCGGCCACGCCGCGGCAGCGAGATAGAGGGCGTCCATTACCACTTCCGCACCATGCGCGAGTTCGAGCGGCTACGCGATTCCGATGCGCTGCTCGAATGGGCGGAGGTGCACGGCAATTGCTACGCGACCCCGCGCGAGCCGGCCGAACAGGCGCTGGCCGAAGGCCGCGACATGCTGTTCGACATCGACTGGCAAGGCGCTCAGCAGCTCAAGGAGAAGATGCGCGCCGACATCGTCTCGATCTTCATCCTGCCGCCATCGATGAAGGAATTGAAGGCGCGGCTGAAGCGTCGCGCCGAGGACCAGGAAGCGGTGATCGAGACGCGGCTCAAGAACGCCCGCAACGAGATCGAGCACTGGAAGGAGTATGATTTCGTCATCGTCAACGACGATCTCGACCGCGCTTTCGCCGAGGTGCGCGGCATCGTTACGGCCGAACGGCTCAGACGCGATCGCCGGCCGGGCCTGTTCGATTTCGTCTCGGGGCTGCTCGATGAGAAGACGGATTGATCAAGGCGCTGTCCCCGCGACCAGGATCAGATTGCGGCTGAGCGCGGCGTCGCGCAGTTCCAATGCCGCGGCATATTCGGCGGAGCGGTACCAACGCCGCGCCGTGTCCATGTCGGGGAATTCCACGATGATCAGCGGCCCGGGAGACCAGTCGCCTTCCAACCTTTCCACCTCGCCGCCGCGTACCAGATAGCGCCCGCCATGCTGGGCGATGGAGGCAGCCGCGCGGGCGCGGTAGGCTTCGATAGCCTCGGCGTCACGGATCGTGACGTCGGAAATGACATAGGCGGCCACTGTTGTCTCCGGGCAGGGTTTGTCCGGCTATCTATGCCATGAGAGCGGAAATTCAACGCGGACGCTTCCCGGCATCACACCGCGTTGGTCAGGCGAACGAATTCCTCGACGCTGAGCGTCTCCGCACGCCTGGTCGGATCAATGCCGGCGCGGGTGAGCAGTGCCTCGCCGCCGAGGCTTTTCACGCTCTGCCGCAGCATTTTCCGGCGCTGGCCGAATGCCGCTTCGGTGACGCGGCTAAGCCGTTTGACCTCTGCCGGCAAGGGGCTGGCGCGCGGCACTAGATGCACCACCGAGGACGTCACCTTGGGTGGCGGCGTGAACGCCTGGGGCGGCACGTCGAAGACAATCCTCGCCTCCGTCCGCCAGCCTGCAAGCACGCCGAGCCGGCCATAGGCCTCGCTGCCGGGGCTGGCTGCAATGCGTTCGGCGACCTCGCGCTGGAACATCAGCGTCATCGACGCGTAGAAAGGCGGCCACTCGGTCACGGTCAGCCAGCGGATCAGCAATTCGGTGCCGATATTATAAGGCAGGTTGGCAACGATTTTCACCGACCCGCCGCTTCCCGGTATTCCTTTGGCAAGCGCTGCAAAATCAGTTTTCAGCGCATCGCCGGCCACGATCTCGAGCCGACCCGGATAGTGGTTCGCGATCTCGGCCAAGGCCGCCAGGCAGCGCTCATCGCGCTCGATCGCGACGACCCGGCGGGCGCCGTTGAGGAGCAGGGCCCGAGTCAGCCCGCCCGGACCGGGACCGACCTCGATAACCGTAACGTTGCTCAGGTCGCCGGCGGTCCGCGCAATCTTGCTTGTCAGGTTAAGGTCGAGCAGAAAATTCTGGCCGAGTGCCTTTTTCGCCTGCAGCCCATAGCGCTCGATCACCTCGCGCAGTGCCGGCAGGCCGTCTATGCTCATCGGGTTGGGCTCATCGGGCTGGGCTCATCGGGCTGGGCTCGTCGGGTTAAGGCCATCGAATTGGGCTCATTGGGCCCAGTGGCCTACGGCCTTTTCCCGGTATCGGCAAGCAGGCGAGCGAGTTTCAGCGCCGCAATCAGGCTGTCGGCACGGGCAATGCCCTTGCCGGCGATGTCGAAGGCGGTGCCGTGGTCGGGCGAGGTGCGGATGAAGGGCAGGCCGAGCGTGACGTTGACTGCCTCGTCAAACGCCAGCGCCTTGGCGGGGATCAGCGCCTGGTCATGATACATGCAGAGCACCACGTCATAGCCGGCGCGGGCGCGAGCGTGAAACAGGGTGTCGGCCGGCAATGGCCCGAAGGCTTCTATTCCTTCCTGCCTCAGCCTGTCGATCGCCGGGCGCACGATCCGCTCGTCTTCGGTGCCTATCGCGCCGCCTTCGCCGGCATGAGGGTTGAGGCCGGCGATGGCGAGCCGCGGCTTGGCAATTCCGAAGCGGTTTGCAAGGTCGGCGGCGGTAATGCGGCCGGTGGCGACGATCAGGTCGGTCGTCAGCGCCTTCGGCACCTCGGCCAGTGCGATGTGAATGGTGACCGGTACGGTGCGCAGGTCCGGACCGGCAAGCAGCATCACCGGCGTCACTTCGGTGCCGGTGTGAAGTGATGCCAGATGCGCCAGATATTCGGTGTGGCCGGGAAAGCGAAAGCCGGCATCGTAGAGCGGCTTCTTGGCAATCGGGCAGGTGACGACCGCGGCAGCGCGGCCGGCCAGGCAGTCGGCAACGGCGCGGTCGATCGCCTCGATGATTCCGGCGGCGTTGGCTGGATCCGGGCGGCCGGGACTGTCGACGAAACGGGCGGAAAGCGCCACCACCGGCAGCGCGCGCGAAAACACACTAGGCGCTAGCGCCGGCGTCGTCTCGGCAATCGCGATATCGGTGCCGAGCCCGTGCGCCCGCGCGGCAATCAGCGCCGGATCGGCAAGGAGATAAAAAAACGGAACGCCGGCGCTGTCGCGGGCCTGCCAAGCGGCGATGGCGATGTCCGGCCCCACACCGGACGGATCGCCGACGCTCAACGCCAGCGGAAGCTCTGTCTCAGGCACGGCGATGCCGACTTCAGCGCTCGATGATGCGGGCTTTCTTCCGCAACTCCTCGACGTATTTCTTTGAGAGCTCGTCGGCGTTCTTGTCGCTCGAGCCCTCGCTCTGGAACACCATCTGCGCGACTTTGTCGTCCGACACTTCGCGCGACGAGCAGATGCCGACGAATTCGACGCCGCGGTCGGTCTCGCGCGTCGCGGTGGCGCCGCCGACCTTGGTGGCCTTGATCTGCTCGGCCCAGTCCGGCGGCAGTTGCGGCGCCAGCACCCGGCCGAGGTCGCGAACGGTGACGTCGATCAGGCCCTTGGCAAATTCGCGCGTGGTGTTGCAGCCGTTGAAGCGGGCGCGCATGGCGTCGGCTTCGCGCTTGCGCTTGGCCAGCGTCGCGCTGCGCTCGGCTGCCGGCACGACGAAGATGACCTGCTGCAGCATGTATTCGGTGGCGCTCGGCTTGCTGCCGCCTTTTTCGAGCATGCGCTTGACGACGTCCTGCTCGCTTATGGCGCCGCCCCCGTCGGCGGAGCGGTAGCGCGCGGACAGCGCCTGGTTCCAGGCCATCTGCGCTCGGATGAATTCCTTGAAGTGCTCCTTGGTGACGCCTGATTGCGCCATCACACCGTCAAGCTGCTTGAGCTGCATCTTGTTGTTCGTGGCGAAACGCTGATAGGCGGCATCGACCTGCGCATCGCTGATGCGGATGCCTAGGCGCCGGGCCTCGGCCGAGCGCAGCGTCTGATCTATCATTTCCTGGCCGGCATCGCCCTTTCTGCGCTGCAGGCGCAGGAAAGCGGCCCGATGCTGGATGTCGCCTGTGGTGATCGGTACGTTGTTGACGACGTATTTGATCTCGGTGGCGAAAGCCGGCGGCGTCACTGCGGCGGTCGAGAACGCCACCAGCAGCGCGAACCCTGCCGAAAAGAGGTATTTCCTCATCGAAAGCATCCCAGTTCCATCCCGATTCGACCCAACCCATCCCAGTTCAGGTCGCCGAAATCCGTGCCTGCTCTATGCGGCGAAACAATGTCGTCCGCCAGCCACCCCGTTGCCGACTGCCGTTATTGGATGGTGTCGATGGAGCGTTGCGACGAGCCGAAATCGCCGAGCGTGCGGAACGACAGGTTGAAGCCGACGTTCTGCGACACTTCCCTGGTGTTAAGGTCACGTCTTTCCGAAAACGTCATCAAATAGGTAAAGCACGAATCACTATAGGCAAAGCCGACGCCGTCCTTGACCAGCACGCTCTGCTCAAGATCATATGTGCCGGTGCCAAAGACGCGCCAGTTCTCGGCAAGATGCGTCGAGGCGCCGAGCGTGACCTCATGGCGATCCGTGGAGAAGCCATAGAGCGGCTGCGCCTGGATGAAGGCGTATTTGGCGCTCAGCGATACCGGCAGGCCTGAAAAGGCGGCCTTTACCTCAGCGCGGCGGATCTCGAAGCTTTGCTCGTCGAAACGGCCGCTGACCGAGCCGGAAAATCCGCTGGGGCTGTTGAAGCCGACAAGGCCGACATAGTCGGAGGTTGCCGTTTCAAGACCCGAATAGGCACCGACGTTGACCAGATCCGGCGTGCCGAACGAGTTCTGGCCGCCGAGCTGGTAGGATTGGCCGAACGCTGCATTGGTGCCCCAGCCATTGTCATATGCACCGGAATAGCGGAGCCCGACATTGGCGCGTGTGCCGCCTTCCATGCGGTCATAGCCCGAGAATTTGTCGCGCTCAAACAGCGTCGTGGCGTCGAAGACGAAGCTCTGGGCGTCCTCGTTGGGAACCGCCAGCCCGCCGACATATTGCTCGTTCGGACGCACGAATACTTGCGCCATCGGCTCGAAGACATGGCTGGAACTGGTCATCGAGAACAGCACCGGCCAGCGCATCTCAAGGCCGGCGGTCGCCATGAAGCGGGCAAGCGATGAACGCATATCGTCCTCAACGCCGAGATTGGTCGCCATCTGGTTGATGGCGTCGAGCGAGGCGGAGGAGGCATTGACATAGCCGGCGTCGCCGCGCAGCGCCAAGAGCGGCGTCAGCAGCAGCCCGCCATCGGTGGTGATGGTGCGCTTCCATTCGGCTTCCGCGGTAAGACGGCCAGATTGACCGTCGATGCCACGAACGTTGTTGACGGACGAAGGGACGCCCGAATCTGCAAGAGCCGTATCGAGCCTGTCGCGGTCTATGACCCGCGCGTTGACGTCGAACGAGAGCTGCCCGCCGGCCACCGGCATGTCGGGGATATAGGCGTAGTCGAGCGAGGGCAGCACCCATGGCTGCTTGGCGGCGCGTGCGGTCGGATCGCTGGCGAGAGTGTCTTCCTGAACGTCGAAGTGCATGGCGCGCACATCGAAGTAATTGCGATCGTTGAGTCCCGTCAGATACACCTCGGAGCGGTGCACGCTGTCGTTGAAGCCATCGATGTCGTAAGTGCGCGCGAAATTCTTGTCGCTCTGCAGCAGGATGTCCCAACCGAAGTCCCAGCGCGGGTTGATAGCGAACTGGCCCTGGGTGCCCATCATGCCGCGGAACCTGTTCGGGTCGCCTTCGGTACCCGAATTGACGTTGTGGCCATTGTCGTCGATGAAGGCGTCGGGATTCTCCTGCCGGATGCCTGCAATCTTCAGGCTGTACTGACCATTGTTGAAGCGCTGCCTCCACTCGGCCTCACCGAGGAAACCTTGCTTGGTATAGCCGCTGCCGGTGACAGTGAGATCGTAGGTCGGCGAGAGCGCGAAATAATAGGGGACTTTAACACCCACGCCGAGGTCGCTCTTGTAGGCGACGCCGGGAATCAGGAAGCCGCTCTTGCGCTTGACCGTTGGGTCGGCGATCTCGAAAGCCGGCAGATAGGCCAGCGGAAAGCCGAAGAACTCGAAGTTCGAGTTTTCGAAGCGAACCGTCTTCTTTTCGCCGTTCCAGATGATCTTCCTGGCCTTGATACGCCAGGTCGGCGCTTTGTCGGGCTTGTCCTCGCACGGCTCGCACGCGGTGTAGACGCCATTGTGGAATGTCGTCAGCACGCCGCCCATGCGTTCCGCGCTTTCGGCGGCGAAGTAGGCCTTGTCTATGGTCTCGACCCGCAGCGCGTTGACGAACCCATCGGCGAAATCGTCAGTGATGTCGGCGTGCTGCGAATAGATTTTGGTGCCGTCGCTATTGACGAGTTCGACATTGCCGCTGGCGACGAGGCGTTTGGTGTTGCGGTTGTATTCGACCCGCTGGGCGACGAGACGGTTGCCGCCATAGTCGATCTGGACGCCGCCGACGGCCGTCACCGTCTGCTTGTCGTTGTCGTAGACCAGCGTATCGGCCGCCAGCAGCATCTGCGTGCCGCTCGGAACCTTCGTTGCCAGCTCACTGACGTCTTGGGCAAAAGCCGAAGCAATCGGGGCGACGCTGGCAAGCAGGCATGCCAAGGCGCTCGCCGCAGAGAGGCGTGCCAAACCGGCGTGCCTATGGCTGCGCAAAACCGCCTCCCTCACTAGCCGTCTTCCTTGTATAGCAGGAATGTCACCCCGAAGAACATAGCCACGACAACCGGGACCCAAGCCGCTACGGCAGTGGGTACGAATCCCGCTACGCCGAATGCCTTGACCAGCACCGAAACGACATAAAGCAGAAAGCCGGCCACGATGCCACCCAGAATCATCGTCGCCGACTGCCCCATCCTCGCAAATCGCATTGATACCGTTGCCGCAATCAGCGTCATCGCGACGAGCAGGAAGGGCAGCGCTACGAGGGAATCGAACTGCATGGCGAAGGCATTTGCCTTGAGGCCGAAGGAGCGGGCCACCTCGACTTTGCCGGGCAAATCGTAGAAGGGGATAGTCTCAGGGCGCGCCAACCGCTCTTGCACGAATTCCGGCTTGAGATTGGTCGGCAGCCGATCGCTGGGTAACGACTGGATGGTGCCGTCCCGGAACACCTTGACGTCCTGCAATTCCCAGTAGCCGTCCCGCAAAAAGGCGCGCGCCGCATCCTTGCGCTCGATGATATCACCTTGCGGACTGAAGCTGAAGAAGACCGCGTCGGCCATCTCCAAGCCTTGATTGAGAATGGCGCGCGCTCCGATGATGGTATCGCCGGAACTGGTTTTCTGCCTGATCCAGGGTGCGGCATCGGCCGAGACTGTATTCGACTTGCCCGAACGGAGCTGGGTCTCGATCTGCTCGGACCAGGAATAGGCGTGGGCGGCTATCGGATTGATGACGCCAACCGACAAGGCACCAAACAGCAGCGCCCCGATGCAGCATGGCAGCAGGAACTGCCATGCCGAAACCCCGGCGGAACGGGCGATGACCAATTCATATTTGCGGTTCAGCGACACCAGGGTCGCCATCGCCGAGAACAGGCCGACGAACGGCACCGTCTGCAGCATGATCATCGGCATCCTGAGCCCGGAAATGGCGAACGCAGTCCCGTAAGTGAAGCCCGGCACGCCGGTCGTGCGGCCGGAAAGCTCGGTGAAATCGATCAGGAACACCAGCGCCAGAAGGCCGATGAAGAACCAAATTGTGATCGTCACATAGCGAAAGAAGAAGTACCGACCCAGAGTCCAGCCCATCAGCCGGCTCCCTGTCCGGATGCGCCGCGCCTGGCAAAACGGAGCTTGATGGCGCTCCAGCCCTCACCGAAGCGGCCGGCAAGACTGGTCACCCAGTCGGCCCAGACAACAGGCAGTTCCATGGTCCGGTTGGAAACAATGAACCAGATGGCGATCGCCGATGCCACGATCGGGACGCCGTAGACCATATAGGCATATTGCGGCACCTTGTCGGCCTTGCCGGCGGCAAAGAACCCTAGCCAGCGCACGAACAGCGCGATCGCGATTGCCGTGATCAGCGGGTGCACACGCGCCTCGCGATGCGAGCGTGCATCTCCGGCGACGGCGAGCGCGATCAGAGCGAAGACGAGCGAATAGGACCACTCTGAAAAACGCTGGTCGAGCTCGGCCAGGTACCTGTTCGGCTTTTGCTGGTACATCTTGTCGTTCGGACTGGGATTGAGCAGATACTGGGTCGTCCGGTCCTTCGGCAAAAGCAGGATGTCGGATGATGCCGACATGAAAGCGGACAAATCGAAGGCATAGGAGGTGAACCGGATCACCGAGAGGTCGCCGGTCATGGTTTTGCGATGGATCACCCCGTCATTCATCATCAGCACCTTCTCCTCGCCGCGTTCGATGATGCTGCCGGACTTGGCATAATAGACGAGATTGACGCCTTCTTCGCGCGAATCGGCGACGAAGATGCCGCCGAGGCGATTGTCGGGAAGCCGTTCGCCAACCTGCAGGAACAGGCCGTCATCGATCTTGCGGAAGGTGCCTTCCTGGATGATCAACGACAACAGATCCGCACGCGAAGATGCTATCAGCTCGCGGTTCTTCTGGCGCGCGTAGGGGTCGACGCCATTGTCGACCGCGAACGAAAAAACGCTGGCTGCGAGTGCCAGAAGCATGATCGGCCTGACGATTGTCCAGCGTGAAGCGCCGGCGGCATTGATGACGGCGAGCTCCGAATCCGAATTCATCACGCTGAGGATCTGGGCGACCGCGACCACCAGGGCGAACGGTACGACGATCGGAACAATCGTCGGGATGATCAGCGCTGCGACTTCGAAGAAGGTGAGGGCCGACTGACCGCTATCGGTGACGAGGTCGATGCGGGCGAGGACCTGAGTCGTCCAGACGATCGCCAGCGTCCAGACGAGCGCCAGCGCGAATACCGCGAAGGCACGGCGCATGATGTAACGTTCAACGACCTTCATGAAGGCTTTTCTCGGCGATTTCGAACGGCATCATGCCTTGGAACAAGGTAGTCGTCCGGCGCCGGCTGCACAACTGGCTCAGTTTGGCGGTTCGATCCGGGTTCTGTCCCGTATCGTACATTCCGCTGGGCCGGAGTGTCGGCGGCAATGGATAAGAAAAGGCGAACATTGTTGGTTAACAACAGGTTGCGGCTGGAAGCGGGGCCGTGCCGCGACGAATCGTGGCTGGTTAGATATCGCATATGGGAGCGATTTCGGCCAAAGTCTTGTCAAATGCGGCAAAACGACCAAATGTCGCGCCGGTCGCGACCGCCGCGGCGTGCTAAGACGGGTCAGGATCTGTTGAGCCCCAGCATGGAAGCGGAAAAATTGCGCAGTCAAACCGGTCGAGAAACCGTCTTTGACGGCGCGATCGTGGTCGGCGCCGGCGCGGCCGGCCTTGCCGCCGCCCACGCCTTGATGAAGGCCGGCGTACCGACGCTCGTCCTGGAAAGGGAGAGCCGGCTTGCCGAACCCTGGCATCGGCGCCATCAGCGGCTGCACCTCAATACCCATCGCGATCTCTCGACGCTCCCCGGTGTCGGCTATCCCGCAGGCACCCCGGCTTTTCCGCATAAATCGGCCGTCATTCGCCATCTGAACGATTTCAGCCAGACGCATGGTCTGCCGGTCGCATTCGGCGTTGCCGTTGAAGAGGTCACGTTCGACGGCGATCACTGGACCGTGCGGACGAACGCCGGACGTCGTCTGGCGCGCCATGTCGTCGTCGCCACCGGGCGCGACCGGCAGCCGTTTATTCCCGCGTGGAAAGGCAAGAAGGATTTTGCAGGCCGGATTATCCATTCGGCCGATTTTGGCGATGCGAAGGACTACGCCGGCAAAAGGGTGCTGGTGGTCGGTGCCGGCAATTCGGGTTTCGACGCACTCAATCATCTGGCGAATGCAGACGCCCAAAGCATCTGGCTGTCGGCCCGCAACGGCCCCTCTCTGCTGCCGAAACGCATCGGCAAGGTCGCCGTCCACAGGCTTTCACCGTTAATGGCGAGCTTGCCGGTGCGGCTGGCCGATGCGGTGATGGCGACAACCCAGCGCCTGGTTTTCGGCGACCTGACGAAATTTGGGCTTCCGCCGGCGCCCACAGGCGGTGCGAGCCGTCTGAGCGCCGACTACACCGCGATCGCAGCCGACGACGGCGCGGTTCGCGCCATCAAGGCAGGCACGATCGTGGTGGTGCCACCATTGCGGGAATTTAGCCAAGACGGCATCGTATTGAATGACGGCAGGTTGATCACGCCCGATATCGTCATTGCAGCGACCGGCTATCGCACCGGTCTGGAGCAGATGGTCGGCAAGCTCGGCGTTCTCGACGGCAAGGGCGTTCCGCTTTTCAACGGCGGCGATGCCGATCCGAAATTGCCCGGCCTGTGGTTTACCGGCATGCGGCCGAGCATTCGCGGTTGTTTCGCCAATGCCCGCATTCAGGCCAGGGCGATAGCGGCGCGGATTGTCAAGCAGCGATAGTGAGCAGGGCTATGCCGATTGTACCGCCCGCAATTGACACGCCTTGTTGGAGCGTGCTCGAACCGAAAGGTCAGTGATCATGACGCCAGTCAGCATTCGCTACATGGTCGATGATGTCGCCACCTCGATCGATTTCTACTGTGGACAACTGGGCTTTACCGTCGAACAGGACGCGCGACCGGCTTTTGCCTCCGTCACGCGCGGCGCGTTACGGCTCCTTCTAAGCGGACCCGGCAGTTCGGGTGCACGGGCTATGCCGGATGGCAGGCAGCCGGTGCCGGGAGGCTGGAACCGCATCCTGTTGGTGGTGCCGGACCTGAAAGAAGAGGTCGCGCGCCTCAAGAGTGCTGGACTTGTCTTTCGCAACGATATCATAACGGGCGTCGGCGGTTCCCAGACCCTGCTCGAAGACCCATCGGGCAATGTCATCGAGCTGTTTCAACCCGCCGCTCACTGACGCAACAACACGGCACCTTTCGGTCCGACCAATCGAACGCCTCTCGCGATAATCCAACGCACTTCCCGAAAGCAGGACATCATGAATTCGAGACCCTCGATCGCCTTCGCCAAAATCGCCGCGCCCAAAAAGGGCAGCGTTTTCGTTCTGGCGGCCGACGAGGGCGACCTCAGCGATGCCGCCAGGGCTTGTGATCCGGCAAAGACCCTCGAGCGGGCTTTTCCGGTCGCCGACTTCACCGGCAAATTCGCCAGCCTGGTCGAAGTGCTGGCACCGGAAGGGACATCGCTCGAGCGGCTGGTAGCGGTCGGTGCCGGCAAGGGCTCCAATCTCGATGATTATGGTTGGCTGAAGCTCGGTGGCACGATTGCCGCGTCCTTTCGCAAGGCAACCGAAGTGGCCATCGTGCTCGATCTTCCCGGTGCCGCCATCAGCGGCAGGCAAGCCGTTCAGCTCGCAGCAGGCATCCTGCTGCGCAGCTATTCCTTCGACAAGTATAAGACCAAAAAGAACAATGGTGACGACAAGCGCGAGCCAAAAAAGCCGGTCAAGGTAACTATTCACACCGCCGATCCGGCAGCTGCAAAGAAGGCCTTCGCCGATGAAGCGGCGGTGATCGACGGTGTCTTGCTGGCGCGCGATTTGGTCAATGAACCGGCCAATGTTCTGGGGCCGGTGGAATTCGCCACCCGCATCGCCGAACTGGAGGCGCTCGGCGTCACGGTCGAGATCCTGGCCGAGAAGGAGATGAAGAAGCTCGGCATGGGTTCGCTGCTGGGCGTAGCGCAGGGCTCGCCGCGTGGCGCCCGCATCGCGGTCATGCGGTGGGACGGCGGCAAGGCCAAGGAAAGCC
Organism: Mesorhizobium sp. M1334; assembly: GCF_040317995.1. Classification (NCBI taxonomy): domain Bacteria; kingdom Pseudomonadati; phylum Pseudomonadota; class Alphaproteobacteria; order Hyphomicrobiales; family Phyllobacteriaceae; genus Mesorhizobium; species Mesorhizobium sp. M1334. The sequence goes on along the minus strand of NZ_JAMYLM010000014.1, from coordinate 90,935 downwards.
CAGTCGCCTTCGTCGGCAAGGGCGTCACCTTCGACACCGGCGGCAATTCGATCAAGCCGGCCTCGGGCATGGAGGACATGAAGGGGGATATGGGCGGCGCTGCTGCCGTCACCGGGCTGATGCACGCGCTAGCCGCGCGCAAGGCGAAGGTCAATGTCGTCGGCATTGTCGGGCTGGTCGAAAACGCCGTCGACGGCCACGCTCAGCGACCGGGCGACATCGTCACCTCGATGTCGGGCCAGACCATCGAAGTGCTCAATACCGACGCCGAGGGCCGCCTGGTGCTGGCCGATGCGCTGTGGTATTGCAACGACCGCTTCCAGCCGAAATTCATGATCAATCTGGCGACGCTGACCGGCGCCATCATGGTCGCGCTCGGCCAGCATTATGCCGGCCTGTTTTCCAACAATGACGAGTTGGCGGACCGGCTGACGGCGGCCGGACAGGCGACGCAGGAGCGGGTGTGGCGCATGCCGCTCGGTGCCGAATACGACAAGCTGATCGATTCCAAGAATGCCGACATGAAGAACATCGGCGGCCGCCACGGCGGCGCCATCATCGCCGCGCAGTTCCTGCAGCGTTTCGTCAAGGACACGCCTTGGGCGCATCTCGACATTGCTGGCACCGCTATGGGCGCGCCCTCCAACGAGATCAACCAGTCATGGGCTTCCGGCTTCGGCGTCAGGCTGCTCGACCGGCTGCTGCGCGATCATTACGAGCAATGAGCGGCTGGGGCGGGATTCCGAAAATGTAGACTGAACGCATGGCCGAGATTCTATTTTATCACCTGACCGAATCGACGCTGGAGGCTGCGCTGCCCGGCCTCCTGGAGCGCAGTATCGATCGCGGCTGGCGCGCCGTGGTACAGACCGGCACCGAGGAACGGCGCGACGCGCTGGACCAGCATCTGTGGACTTTCCGGGACGATTCATTCCTGGCCCACGCAACGGACCGCGAAGCCCGTCCCGCCGAGCAGCCGGTGCTTCTGACCGTCGGCCCTGACAATCCGAACCAGGCGCAGATACGCTTCCTGGTCGATGGGGCGGTGCCGCCGGAGCTTGGCGGCTACCAGCGCGCCGTGTTCCTGTTCGACGGTCACGATGCAGCCCAGCTAGAGGCGGCACGCACGCACTGGAAGACAATGAAGGAGGCGGGCCACACCGTGACCTACTGGCAGCAAACGCCCGACCGGCGCTGGGAACGCAAGGCTTAGAGAATTTGCCGCCTAGTGGAATCACTGGCACCGCAAGAATGCGACGCCAAAAAGATGGACTGCCGGCTATTCAAAAGACCTGAGCAAGCCCGATGCCGCCCGATGAACGAACACCAGGCATGCCGATAGATGCCGCACTTGTTCGCCGGCTGATTGCCGCGCAGTTCCCCAAATGGGCGGACCTGCCGGTAGAGCCGGTCGAGCCTGGCGGCTGGGACAACCGCACGTTCCGACTGGGCGATCACATGTCGGTGCGGCTGCCGAGCGCCGCGGCCTATGTCGCCCAGGTCGAGAAGGAGCATCGCTGGCTGCCCCGCCTGGCGCCTCACCTGCCTTTGCTGATACCCGTGCCGCTGGCCAAAGGCGCGCCCGGGGAGGGCTATCCATGGCCTTGGTCCGTCTATCGCTGGCTTGGCGGCAGACCGGCGGCTGGTGGACTGATTGCCGATCTTACTGAGCTCGCCCGTTCGCTGGCCGGCTTTTTGGTGGCGCTCTACCGGATCGACGCTGCCGATGGGCCACCGGCAGGGCAGCATAATTTCCACCGCGGCGGCCGGCTTTCGGTCTACGACGCCGAGACCCGAGCCGCGCTCTCGGCGCTCGGTGGCCGCATCGACAGGGCCGCCGCCGAGGCCGTGTGGGCGACGGCCCTTGCCTCGCGATGGCAGGGGCCGCCGGTCTGGGTCCATGGCGACGTCGCCTCGGGCAATCTGCTCGTCGAAGATGGCAAGCTCTGCGCGGTCGTCGATTTCGGCAGTTCGGCTATCGGCGATCCTGCCTGTGACCTGGTGATCGCGTGGACGGAATTTTACGGCGAGAGCCGTCAGGCGTTCCGCGATGCCATTGCGCTTGACGAGCAGAGCTGGGCGCGCGCACGGGGCTGGGCGTTGTGGAAGGCGCTGATCGTCGCTTCGGGACATGACGGCAACCAGCGCGAGGCGGAAAAATCGTGGCGGGTCATCAATGAGGTGCTGGCGGATCACACAAACAGTCAGAGCGGGAGGGCCAATTCAGTTTGAACGGATCCCGTCCTAATAACGAAGCATTACTGCCCGCCCATCTCCTTCCTGAACGTATCGAAATCGACCTGCATGCCGTTGAAGATGGTGCTCCAATGGCGGGTCAGCGCTGAAACGGCCACCGCCTCCTGGATCTCCTCGTCGGTGGCGCCGGCGCGCTTGGCGTCCTGCGTGTCCGACCAGATGCAGTAGTTGCACGGGATTTGCGCCGCCACCGCCAGCGAGATCAGCGATTTGACCTTCGGCGGCAGCGCCGTCTCGTCGCTGAGCTGGATGGCCTTGACCTCGGCCCATGCACCGGGCAGACCGGCTTTCGGGAACTGCTTTACGAACCCGGGCACCCCGCCCATGGTCGACTGGATGTCCTTGACGGTTGCGTCATACTCATCGGCATAAGAAGGGGCTGCAGCCAGGGTCAGCACACAGGCGGCGGCGAGCAGGCAGGCACGGCGGATGGAAGAGTGCTTTGATGAAAGAGTACGACAGACAGACATGACATTCTCCTCTGGCATTTGTTAGCCTTACGATGTAAGGTAATGTCGAAAATGAACCTTACAGCGTAAGTTGTCAAGCGGCACCATGGACACATCGATCAAAAAAAAGCGACCGCGCGGCCGGCTGTCTCGCGAGATGATTGAGGATGCCGCTTTGAAGGTGATCGAGAGCGAGGGCCTCGCCGGTTTTTCGATGCGCAAGCTGGCGACTGCACTCGGCTGCGAGGCGATGAGCATCTATCACCACTTTCCTTCGGTGGCGCATCTCTTCGAAGCCTTGGTGGACCGGCTGATCGGCTCTCTCGAAATGCCCGACACGGACCTACCTTGGCGACAAAGGTTGCGCATCGCCGTGCAGGATTTCCGCCGCGTCGCGCGTGAGCACCCGGCTTTCGCCAGCTTCTTCGTCACCTACCGGATGAACTCGCCGACCTGCCTTGCGTGGCTGAACGGCATCCTCGGCCTGTTCGAGGCCGGCGGCTTCGGACCGGAACTTGGTGCGCGGCTGTTCCGTACCACCGGCTATTATCTGATGGGTGCCATCCTCGACGAGACTGCCGGCTATGCGAAGGGGCCTTCGGCCGTGACCACAGTCAGCGATGAGCAACTGGCGCAGGATTTTCCAAAAGTAGCTGCGGCCGGGCGTTATTTCGGCACCGCCGAATTTGACCGGACGTTTGATCTCGGCCTTGACATGCTCCTGGACGAAATGGAGCGCGCCCGCGACGGCACCAGCGCGCCGAATACCGGGTCTTGACCTCATGCGCTCTCTGTTCGCCCTGATACTGCTCATCGGCACCGGCATCGGCGTCGTCTATCCCTGGGCGATGACCAATTTCTCCGGCCGTGAGATCGGCACCTGGAGGGTTTACGACCAGGGCCGGTTCAAGCCAGTGACGGTGGCCCTGAGCGCACGCGACGGGCCGCTACGCGTGCTGGTCGACCTAACGGCAAGAGCCGAGCGTATCGTCTCGCAGCAGCGCACCGTGTTGACCCTCACTGTCGCCACCGGCGGCAGGACGGTGCTTGCCTCGACGCTGCAGTTCAACCATTCCGACAATCCTCGGCAGGTCAGTCCGCAACTGCCGGACAGGATCTTTCGCGACGAGGCCGGCCTGATCCCGACGGTTACCGCCGGCCCCTACATTTTCACCGTTGGTCCAGGCGACGCCGAGGGCATTCCGATGCGGGCCGTCGATCTCGTCCTGCGCTCGGCTGCCGGCGAGGTCGACCGCCGGGCGCGACCGGTCGGTTTTTCCCTGATGGCGGCCGGCCTGGCCGGGCTGGTGCTGGCATTCCGTTTCGGCGGCCGCCGGCCGGAAAATCCGAACTCGCAGCCGCCGCCGCCTCGCTGGGGCAGGGGTTCCAATTGAACTATCGCCACGCCTACCATGCCGGAAACTTCGCCGACGTCGTTAAGCATGTCGTGCTCAGCCGGCTGATCGAATATCTGAAGCAGAAGGACAAGGCGTTTCGGGTCATCGACACCCATGCCGGGATCGGCCGTTACGATCTGTCCTCGACCGAAGCGCAAAAGACCGGCGAATGGCAAGGCGGCATCGGCCGGCTGGTCGATGCGGCCCTCGATGCGCCGGCGGCAGCACTGCTGGCGCCGTATCTTGAAGCCGTCCGCTCGCTCAATCCGGACGGCGGCGTGAAAAAATACCCGGGTTCGCCGCTGATCGCTCGGCACCTGATGCGCAAGCAGGACCGGCTGTCGGCGGTCGAGCTGCATCCCAAGGATGCCGCCAGGCTGAAGTCGCTGTTCGACGGCGACTTCCAGACCCGGGTGATCGAGCTCGACGGCTGGCTGGCGCTCGGCGCGCATCTGCCGCCAAAGGAGAAGCGCGGCCTCGTCCTCATCGATCCGCCTTTCGAGGAAGAGGGCGAGTTCGGTCGCTTGGTCGACGGGCTGCAAAGAGCCCATCGGCGCTGGCCAGGAGGGATTTACGGGCTCTGGTATCCGCTCAAGGACCGCAAGGCGGTCGCCGCCTTCCGCAAGGCGCTGAAGCAGACGGGCGTTCCCAGGCTGCTCGATATCGGTTTTGAGATCAGGCCGGCCTCCGTCGAGCCGAGCCTCGATGGCTGCGGCATGGTGGTGGTCAATCCGCCCTTCACCCTGGAGGGCGAGTTGCGGACGCTGCTGCTGGCGCTGCACCGGCTGCTTGCTGTCGAGCAGCCATCGCATTGGACGCTGGACTGGCTGGCGGGAGAGTAGTTTGAGATGCGGTCGTTGCCGTTCCCTCAGTGCAACCGCGTCACCACAACCATCGTCGCTACAACCGCTTGACCGCGCGCCAGCGAATCCGCACAGTGCGCGCAGTCGACCTTGAGAGGCTGCCATGACTCGCTTCGCCCAATCCGCCCTTGCCGCACTGCTTGCCTTTTGCACGCCGCTGGCTGCGCCTCTCGGCGTTACTCAGGCGGTGCAGGCCGCCGACCTTGCAATCTATACTGACGAGGACAGCGGCGTGTGCGGCGAGGCCTGGGTGCTGAACAAAATCACCGACCGCTTCTCCTATCAGGTGCATCACGTGCCGCATCTGCCGGATGTGCAGATCGTCGACTTCCAGCGCATCCACCAGCATCGCTATCTGCCGGCCGACGACGTCTGGCCGATCGGTCGCCGTTATTGCGGCGCGACCGTCAGCCTCTCCGACGGTCGCGCCCGCACCATCTGGTATTTGATCGAGGAAGGCCAGGGCTTTGCCTCGATCGGCGACAATGTCGAATTCTGCGTGTCGGGCTTCGACCGCTGGATGGTCTACAACGGCCGCTGCCGCGTCCTGCGCTGATCGCGCACTCGCTGATTCCGACTTTTTAGCACCGGCCACCTGATCGACCGTCACCGTTTCCATGCGGCGCAGCATTCGCGGGAAGCGCGATCTGCTGTCACGAGTTTGCGGGGAAACAGCACCACATGGATTTGCTTGTTTATACTGTTGCTCTCGGCGCGGTCGTTGCTGGCTTCGTCCAGGGGCTTTCCGGGTTCGCTTTCAGCCTGGTTGCCATGTCGATTTGGGTTTGGACCGTGGAACCCCAACTGGCTGCTGCCATGGCGATCTTTGGGGCGCTCACCGGTCAGATTATCGCTGCCGTCACCGTCCGCCGGGGTTTCGACCTCAGGCTTCTGCTGCCCTTCCTGATCGGCGGGACCATAGGGATTCCGGTCGGTGTCGCCATCCTGCCCTTGCTGGATGTGCAGTTGTTCAAGCTGGTCTTCGGCGCGCTGCTGGTCGTTTGGTGTCCCTTGATGCTCTTTGCGCGTCGCCTCCCTCCCATCACGGTCGGGGGTCCTGTTGCAGACGGCGCAATAGGTCTGGTCGGCGGCATCATGGGTGGACTTGGCGGCTTCACCGGCCCGGTTCCAACGCTGTGGTGCGTGCTGCGCCAATGGGAAAAGGACAGGCAGCGTATTGTTATCCAGAATTTCAACCTTGTGACCCTCTCCATGACGATGGCCGCCTATCTTGCGGCCGGAAAGATCAAGCTCGAAATGCTGCCGATGTTTGCCGTCGTCGCGCCGGCGATGTTGATACCGACACTCCTTGGCGCGAGACTCTACATCGGCGTTAGCGAGGCGACTTTTCGAAAGATCGTCCTCACACTCTTGGCCGCATCAGGTGCGGCATTGTTGGCATCGTCCTTGCCGCACCTCACAAGCCGGGTTTGAACGACACACAGAAATCCCGACTTCCGCCGGGCCATGCGCTATCGACCGATACGGCCCGCTCCCGATAGATAGGCGCAGATCAGTTCGACGAGTTGCTTTTGCAGCTCCGGCGCGGCGAGCATGTTCCGGCGTGCCGCGTTGTGGATCACACCTTCGATCGCTGACGACAGCACCCGCGCCACGGTCTCCATGTCGGCGCCTTTCCTTGGCTTGCGATAACTGGCGACAGCAGTCGCATAGTGATTGAGGTATTGTGCCTGGAACGAAGCATGGGCGGCCCTGGAGCCACGATCGCCAGGCGCCTCGTCGAGCAGCACCTGGTGTAGTGTCGGGTGAATGCTGTGTGCCGCGATCATGCCGCGCACCAGCTCCTGCGCGAATGTCCTGAGCGGCTTTTGGTCTTCCGCCGAATCGCGAATGACCGACAGCACATGATCGAAGTGACGGCGCCGGACGGCTGCGAGCAGGGAGAGCTTGTCGGGAAAATACTGGTAGAGCGTGCCGATGCTTACACCTGCTGTCTCGGCCACTTTGTTGGTGGTGAAGCCGGCCCAGCCCAGCCCGCTCAGAACATGAGCCGCTGCCTCGATGATCGCCTCGACGGTTGCCCTGGAACGCGCCTGGCGCGGCTGCTTGCGCATGCGCGTATGCGGTTTTGCAATGCGAGTAGACACGCCCTCTCATTCTCCTGAAAATATAAACAACATACTCGCATTTCCGGAAAAGGACACCGACCATGAGTGCGCTCGCTCTGCTTCGCAGCCTGTTTTGCCTATCAGGCCTGGGCCATGACGAACTGCTGGAAAAGCTCGCGAGTCTCGACCCGCATGTTCACGGCAAGGAACGGCAGGCCGTGATACGGCTCGTCGATCACAGCCATGTGGTGTCGCGGATATTCTCGGCGCACCTGGTTGACGCAAGCCATGGCTATTCCGCCGCCACCACTGAGGACACGCCGGCGTTCGACGAACTTCGCGCCGCGGTCGCAGCGACCGATCGCTGGTATCCCGATTATCTCGAAACCGTTTCGTCGCGGCAGCTGTCCGAGCCCCTCGCCTTCGTGTTCACCGACGGGGATAAGGTATTGATGTCGCGACAGGAAATGCTGACCCACGTCGTACTGCACGGCGGCTATCATCGCGGTGAAGCGGGGCGCATCCTGGCACAGATTTCCGTCATGCCGCCATGGGATACCTTCGCCGTCCATCTCCACAGGGCCGAGCCTTCGCGCCGGCTGCAGATGAGCCGTGAGCTGCCCGGCGCCTGAACGGCCAAGCGCTTTCGATCACGCGGTCGGCTCGACCCGATCTATCGAACGATATCCTGTCCTTCAGAAATGTGAGCTGTCTGCTTACTTTCATCGCGTCGTGCAAGATAGTGCAGCGGCGTGCTCGTCGCGTTGCTTCCTACTTACCTGTAGTTTATCTTTTCGAACAAGACGAGGCGGGTGACCGCCTTCGTTCTGGACAATGTTCGCGCTGAGCGTCGGACGTTGAAGCGCAAAGCTGGTCGAAAAGGTCCTGAGCTTGACGAGAAGACCGGTCGAGATAGAGCGGCCAGAATTTCTGTCGCAGAACTTCACTGCGGGGGACAAAGATTCGCAGCCGGTTTTTGCGCGGGTAAAATGGTCGTGCGCTCGCCGTAACCGAAACTTAAGCTGCAAAAATCATTCTAATGCTTCGCTGGCTAGCAAGCCGCGAGTCAGATATGCAATGCGCGCCGGGTCAATAACGGCCGTCGGCACAACGGAAGGGGCATGATATGGCTAAGCAGTCATCCAAGGCGCCGGCATCCAAGGCACCGGCAAAGAAAGCACCAGCAAAAGCAGCCGCGGCAAAGGCCGCAACTGCTGTGAAGAAAGCGGCACCCGCTGCCAAAGCGAAGGCCGCCGCGCCTAAGGCAAAAGCAGCGCCGGCCAAAAAGCCGGCCGCCAAGGCCGCGGCAAAACCGGCCGTGAAGAAAGCAGCGCCTGCCAAGGCAAAGGCAGCACCGGCCAAGGCTGCACCGGCAAAGAAGCCTGCACCGGCCAAGAAGCCGGCTGCAAAGGCCGCGGCGAAGCCAGCTGCGAAGAAGGCAGCACCGGCCAAGGCCGCCGCTGCGAAATCTTCTGCGGCAGTGAAGAAAGCAGCGCCCGCGGCCAAGCCGAAGGCAGCGCCCGCAAAGGCGAAGGCCAAGAAGTAATCGCCGCCCTGCTACCGTCGGGGACAGTACTCAAGATAGTCAGGGCGGGATGCCGGACAGGCGCCTCGCTTCTTGGTTGACGGTCGGGCAGAACGAGAAAGAGGCGGGAGGAAGACGTCTTTTCGCAGCTCCCAGGACTTCGCCATGCGGCGAAGTCCGGTGGGATTTTCGTGGCTGCCAAAGGCCAACCTTCGGTGCAAGGCCGAGTTGGTAGCCAATCGGATTTGGATTGTCCGACCCGCTCGCGTATGCCGCCGCACTGCGGCTTATCGCATCGCGATTGATATCGAGACAATGGTTGTATGCTGGCGGCGCGGTTTTCCGCCTCTGGCCGTTGATGAGCCCTGCATGATCGGTCAACAGTGCCCACGCACGAGCCCTTGTCGGAATCGATTTTCGGTGAGGGTCATGCGCGAAGTCACAATGCTACCGCGTCCTTTTGCGTGTCCAACGGGGCATATGGAGCTGTAGCCGGCAAACAGGAATCGACAATGCCCAGACTGCTCTACGCGTCTACTTCCCCCTACAGTTCCAAGGTGCGCATGGCAGCACTTTATGCTGGCATCGCGGTCGATCTCGTGCCGATAAAGACCGAGGAAAGGCCGGCCGAACTGATCGGCGCCAATCCGCTCGGCAAGATCCCGGTGCTGGTGCTCGATGACGGCCGCTCGGTCCACGACAGCCGCGCCATCACCCAGCATCTCAACCGGATGTCGAAGAACGCATTGTTTCCGCGCAATCCCGACAGGCGCCTTGAGGCGGAGGTGCTGGAGGCATTGGCCGATGGTATCTGCGACTGCGCGCTGTCGATGGTCTACGAGCGGCGCACGCGGCCGGAAGAGATGGTCTACCAGCCTTGGCTCGAGCGCCAGTGGGCGAAGATTTCGGCCGCGCTCGATCTGCTCAACGCCAACCCGCCGAAGCTGCCGAAGAAAATCACCTTAGGCCAAATCGCATTGCGCGCCTGCCTTGGCTATCTCTCGCTGCGCTTCGCCGGAAAATGGGAAAAGGGCCGCGGCCGGCTGACGCGCTGGGCGGCACGCTTCGACGAGAAGTTCCCGGAACTGAAGCCCGCCATCCCGGCTTGAAGGCGGGCGGCCTCAACCGGCGCCACAAAAAAAGCCGGGCGCGAGGCCCGGCTTTTTCGTGTCGTGGCTTGGACGACTTAGAACTTCATACCGACGCCGAAAGTGACGCGATTGTCGGTCGACTTGACTTTGCCGATACCGTCGAAGTCCTTCCTGCCGAAGTCCGTGTAACGATACTCGACACGGCCGAACACATTGTCGGTGATCTTGATGTCGGTACCGACGCCGGCTGTCCAGCCGAACTGCGTGTTGGTGTCGCTTACGCCGGCAGCTTCAATCTTCTGGTTCTTCAGCGCGCCACCGGCGGTGCCGTAGAGCAGGATGTCCGGGCTGACGGCATAGCCGAGGCGGGCACGCAGCGAGCCCTCGAAGCCACCCTTGGCCTCGATGCCGGCATCGTCGCCCTTGACGCCGTTGTAGCCGATATCGGCTTCGGCACCGTAGACGAAGTTCTCCTGCTGCCAATTATAGCCGCCGAAGACGCCGCCGACGAAACCCTTGGTGTCGACGTCGACGCCAATGTCTTTGGCTTTGGCGTGGCCAGCGAAGCCGTAGCCGACGCTCACACCGGCATAGGGACCGGCCCAGGATGCGACCGGAAGTTCTGCAATCGGGGCAGGTGCCGGCGGCTCTTCCTGAACCACGTCCGCGGCATAGGCGGTTCCGCCGAGGGCGAACAGCCCAAACGCCACCGCGAGCGGTCGCGCAAATTTAAGATTGGCTTGCATTGTTCTTTACTCCTTAAGCCACAGGACACAGGCTTGTTGTTTATGAGCGCCCTCAACCCGTCCGGGGGGTGAAACGGATCCGGCGTTCAACGGTTCCAAATGTCGTGTCGAAATGCGGCTGAAGCGAACCTGAACTTGGGTCATTCCCTGGCACGAATGAGGCAGAACCTTGACGTTGCATCTTCGCAACAGCCAATGTCAGCAGGTTCGCCGTGCTGCACTGCACACGGCTTGGTGTAAGGGCTCCAGCGCCCTATATTGCGGGCGGGCTGGTCCGAATTCCGGTCGAGCCAGAACGCCCACTGGCCACTTTGCCACAATCCTGCCCCAGGTGGAAATGGGATTTAACGCTTGGCGGGCCATAATTTGCCGGCGCGATCCCGGCAGGTCGGAATCGGCATCGGATTAAGGATTGACAGATGAGCAAGGTCGCCGCGACGGCACTGGTGACGGGCGGGGCGAAGCGGATCGGCAGGGCGATCGTCGAGGACCTTGCCGCGCATGGTTTTGCCGTCGCCATTCACTGCAATCGCTCGCTGGCCGAGGCGGAGGCACTGGCGGCCGAAATCAACAGTGGTCATTTTGGTCGACATGGCCGGGCCGCAGTGGTTGCTGCCGACCTGACCGACATGAGCGCGGTCGGCGACCTAGTCGGCCGCGCGGCGGCGGCGCTCGGGCCGGTGTCGCTGCTGGTCAACAACGCCTCGCTGTTCGAGCACGACAGTGTTGAGGATTTCGACTGGCCGGCCTGGGATCGCCATTTCGCCGTGCATGTCAAGGCGCCGGCGCTGTTGGCGCAGACTTTCGCCCGGGCCTTGCCGCAGAACGGTGAGGGGCTGATCGTCAACATGATCGACCAGCGCGTCTGGCGCCCGACGCCGCGTTATTTTTCCTATGCGCTGTCGAAGTCGACATTGTGGGCGGCGACCGAGATGATGGCGCAGGCGCTGGGTCCCCGCATTCGCGTCAATGCCATTGGTCCTGGCCCGACCTTGAAGAACACGCGCCAGCACGACAGCGATTTCGATGCCCAGATTGCCGGCCTGATCCTGAAACGCGGCCCGGAATTGCCGGAATTCGGTGCCACCATTCGTTATCTGTGGGCGGCACGCTCGGTTACCGGCCAGATGATCGCGCTTGACGGCGGCCAGCACCTTGCATGGCAGACGCCCGATGTGACAGGCATGGCGGAATGAGCCCCATGGACCAGAAACAAAAAACGCGCGGTGGCGCCGACGACCTGCCGCCCGAAATCGACCTCGAGGACGAGGCGGCCGAAGAGGTCGTCGAGCCTGCGGCCGGCGGTCCGGACGTCACCTTCACCGCCATCGACTGGACCCCGCATGCCGGCGACGCCGACGGCATGGTCGGCGCCGAGGTGATCCAGACGCTGGTCAAGCGGCTGCCCAATGCGCCCGGCGTCTACCGCATGATGAATGCCAACGGCGACGTGCTCTATGTCGGCAAGGCACGCAGCCTGAAGAAGCGGGTCACCAGCTACGCGCAAGGCCGGTTCCACACCAGCCGCATCGGCCGCATGGTGCGCGAGACGTCGACGATGGAGTTCGTCGTCACCCGCACCGAGATCGAAGCGCTGCTGCTTGAAGCCAACCTCATCAAGCGCTTGCGGCCACGCTTCAACGTGCTGATGCGCGACGACAAGTCGTTCCCCTATATCCTGTTGACCGGCGATCATGTCTCGCCCGGTATCTACAAGCATCGCGGCGCGCGCTCACGCAAGGGAGACTATTTCGGCCCCTTCGCCTCGGCCGGCGCCGTCGGCCGTACCATCAACTCGCTGCAGCGCGCCTTCCTGCTCAGGAGCTGCACCGACTCCTTCTATGAGAACCGCACCCGGCCTTGCCTTTTGTTCCAGATCAAGCGCTGCGCCGGCCCATGCACCGGCGAAATCTCGCATGGCGATTATGCAAGGCTTGTCGCCGAGGCGAAGGATTTCCTTTCCGGCCGCAGCCAGAAGGTGAAGACGGAGATCTCCGCCGCTATGCAGCAGGCTTCGGAGAACCTCAATTTCGAACGCGCCGCCATCTATCGCGACCGGCTGGCGGCGCTGTCGCATGTGCAGAGCCATCAAGGTATCAATCCGCAGACCGTCGACGAGGCCGATGTCTTCGCCATCCATCAGGAGGGCGGCCAGGTCTGCATCCAGGTGTTCTTCTTCCGCACCGGCCAGAACTGGGGCAACCGCGCCTATTTTCCCAAGGCCGATCCGGCGCTCGAAGCCGGCGAGGTGCTGGGATCGTTCCTGGCGCAGTTCTACGACGACAAGCCGACGCCGCGCACCATCCTGTTGTCGCATGGCGTCGAGGACCAGGAATTGCTGGCGGAGGCGCTCTCCACCCGGGCCGGCCGCAAGGTGTCGATCTCGGTGCCGCAGCGCGGCGAGAAAAAGGATCTGACCGACAATGCGCTGCAGAATGCGCGCGAAGCGCTCGGCCGGCGGCTGGCCGAAACCTCGACTCAGGCGCGGCTGCTCACTGGCTTTGCCGAGACCTTCGGCCTGGAAAAGCCGCCGGTGCGCATCGAGGTCTATGACAACTCGCATATCATGGGAACCAACGCCGTCGGCGCCATGGTCGTCGCCGGGCCGGAAGGGTTTGTGAAGAACCAGTATCGAAAGTTTAACATCCGCTCGACCGAGATCACGCCGGGCGACGATTTCGGCATGATGCGCGAGGTGATGCAGCGGCGCTTCTCGCGGCTGTTGAAGGAACATGGCGATGCCCCGCAAACCGAGGGCGCGGGCGAGGCAAGCCCTACCGAACCGGGCGACGATATCGAGGACGCGGGCGGCTTCCCCGCCTGGCCCGACGTCATCCTCATCGACGGCGGCCAGGGCCAGATGACGGCGGTGCGCAAGATCCTCGCCGATCTCGGCATCGAGGATCGCGTTGTCGCCATCGGTATCGCCAAGGGTCAGGACCGCGATGCCGGCCGCGAACGCTTCTTCGTCAAGGGCAGGGCCCCATTCTCGCTGCCCGTTCGCGATCCGGTGCTCTATTTCGTCCAGCGACTGCGCGACGAGGTCCATCGGTTCGCCATCGGTTCGCACCGCGCCCGCCGCAAGAAGGAGATGGTCAAGAGCCCGCTCGACGAGATCAGCGGCATCGGCCCGGGCCGCAAGCGCGCGCTGCTGATGCATTTCGGTACGGCCAAGGCGGTCAGCCGTGCCGCCGTCGAAGACTTGGTCAAGGTCGACGGCATTTCCGAACAGGTGGCGAAATTGGTCTACAATCATTTTCACGAGAGCTAAGACTTATTGCCGATATTTCGGCTGGCTAATCGATTCTGGCCTGTTGACCCCCCACATTCGCTTCTGATTTGACTAAGCAGGCAGAAAGAGTTCCCAAAACATGTCCCAGCGCGCGTTCAACCTGCCCAACATGCTCACTTACGCCCGCATCCTGGCGGTGCCGCTGGTGGTGCTATGCTTCTTCCTGGAGGGGCATCTGAAATCGAGCGACTTCGCGCGCTGGTCGGCGCTCATCATTTTCCTGCTCGCCTCGATCACCGATTACTTCGACGGCTATCTGGCGCGCGCCTGGCAGCAGACCTCTAACATCGGCAAGATGCTCGACCCGATCGCCGACAAGCTGCTGGTCGCCACTTGCCTGCTGCTGCTTGCCGCCGACACCGACCGCCATGCCGGCATCGCCGGCTGGTCGCTGTGGGCGGCGATCATCATCCTGTGCCGCGAGATCCTGGTCTCGGGCCTGCGCGAATATCTGGCGGCTTTGAAGGTCTCGGTGCCGGTGACGCAGCTCGCCAAATGGAAGACCACCATCCAGATGATCGCCATCGCCTTCCTGCTTGCGGGCCCGGCCGGCGACAAGCTCTTTCCGCTGACCACCCAGACCGGGCTGGTGCTGCTGTGGATCGCCGCCCTGGTGACGCTCTACACTGGCTACGACTATTTCCGCGCCGGCCTCAAGCACATCATGGACGAGTAGCATGTCGACGAAGCTCATTTATTTCGCCTGGGTGCGCGAGCGGATCGGCAGACCGGAAGAAGACGTCGAGTTGCCGGCCGGCATCGAAACGGTCGCCGACCTGTTGCGCTGGCTGAAATCGCGCGGCGAGGAATACGAGCACGCGCTGCAATATCCTGACGTGATCCGCGTCGCCATCAATCAGGAACATGTCGAGCACCGCGAAAAGATCGCCGGCGCGCGCGAGATCGCGCTGTTCCCGCCGATGACCGGTGGCTGAACCATGTCCGCGGTGGTGCCTGTCGTGCGCATCCAGGCGGAGGATTTCGACGTCGCCGCCGAGATCGCCAGGCTGACCAGGGGTCGCAACGACATCGGCGCTGTGGTGACCTTCTCCGGCCTTTGCCGCGACGAGCAAGGCAGGCTCTCCGCGCTCGAGCTCGAACATTATCCCGGAATGGCCGAAGCCGAGATATCCCGCATCGCCGGCGAGGCAATCGAGCGCTGGCCGCTGCAGGGGCTCACCGTCATCCATCGCCACGGCAAGATCGCGCCGGGCGAAAACATCGTGCTGGTGGTGTCCGCTTCCGCCCACCGGCAGGCGGCGTTCGACGCCGCGAATTTCCTGATGGATTATTTGAAATCACGGGCGCCGTTCTGGAAAAAGGAACACCATAGCGACGGTTCCGAAGGCGGCTGGGTCGACGCCAAGGAGGCCGACGACAAGGCGGCGAGCCGCTGGAAGCGAGACTGACCAGGCTTCCGCGAGCCCTCAACCTTTGTCAGTGCCGATCAGATGATCGAGCGAAATCCGGCCGGGTCCCCAGGCCATGATGCCAAGCGCCATCGCCGCCCAGGTAATGTGCAGCGGCCAGCCGTCCGGCACGGTGAACTCGATGACCAGCGTCATCAGCAGCAACCCGAATGCCGCCAGTCGCGTCGCCAGGCCGATAACAAGGAGAACTGGCAACACGAGCTCCGCTGACCCTGAAGCGAACGCCACCAGCGCAGGTGCCGGAAAATCATAAGGACCGCCCGGCAGATGCAATTTGAGTTCCGAGCTGAAAAGCAGCACTGCGACATCGTTCAACTGTAGAAAACCGTCCCATTTGTTGACGCCGGACCGCCAGAACGGGACAGCGAGGGCGCAGCGCAGGACAAGCTGCGTCAGCGATGGCGTCGCGATCGTGCGCAGGGCGGCATTTAGCCTTTCGACGAGAGCGGCGAACCCTCGCGGTTCGGTGCTCGCGTTCTGCCTATCGCTCATCGTGGTCACCTTTCCTGATGTGCAGTCGTGAAGGCTCCCGCTTCCAGCACGCCGGCAATGTTGGCGGAAAGCTCGAATTCGGCACTCTCCGCAAACGCCGCCGCGGCCGCGGCGCCGAGCGACTCGCCCGCGACCAGATGCGAGATAAATATTGCGCCGCCGGGTGGTAGGTGGCGGACGAAGACCTCTAGGCCGGGCCGCGTGACCAGCGCATCTTCAGCGCCCGTTGCCCGGATCGGCCCAACAGGACCGTCGTTCCGGTTTGCCGCGAAGACTGTGACTGCCGGGAACCGGGAGCGCGCGATCCGCGTCGCCGGATGCGGCCGCAGCACGGTGTCGGCAAGCCTCTCGCGAGGGATCGACGCCAGTGCCTCAGCCGACAGCGCCTTCGCGTCGGCGGCATGATAGGCATCGAGCCAGGCCCGCTCGATGCGCGCCACGTCGGCCAGCCACGGCATCGACTGCGCGTGTTCGTAGCGCTCGATGAAATCGGGAAAGTCGCGGCCATATTCGAATAGAAGCGGCGAGGTGGGTGGCGTTTCGCGGATGTGAAAGCGCGCCATCGCGCGAAAGAAATCCGGGCCGGTGATGCGCAGCGTCGCTGGAAAGCTGGCGGCCAGCGCATCGATCAGGCTGACCGTGACGTTGTTGCGGTAGACGGCATATCGCTTGATCGCAGCCTTCCCGTTCGGCCCCGAAACAGAGTCAGGCGGGGCACGGTCAGGATCGAGCAAACCGGCGGTGAATGCCGCGGCATAGTCAAACCGGCGGCCGAGATCGCCCGACTGGAGCTCATCCTGCGGCATGGGCTTTTCCGAAATAGTCGTCGGCATGACGGTCGAGGATGGCCTGGGCGGCGGCGGCTTCCGCCTTGAGCACCGGCCACTCGGGAATGTCGCTGTCCCATTCGATTAGCGTCGGCAGTGGCCCGCATCGGCCGATGACGATATCGAAGAGCTTCCAGACCGCGTCGGCAACCGGGCCGTCATGGCTGTCGATGAGCAGCAGGTCGCCCTCGTCGTCCTCCTGCCTGGCGTGCCCGGCCAGATGGATTTCGCCGACATGTTCGAGCGGGAAGTCCGCGAGATAAGAACGTGCCGAATAGCCGTGATTGGTGGCCGAAACGAAGACGTTGTTGACATCGAGCAGCAGGCCGCAGCCGCTACGCCGAACCAGCTCGCGGATGAAATCCGTCTCACTCATCGTCGATTCCGGAAAAAGCACATAGGTCGAAGGATTCTCGAGCAGGATCAGGCGGCCGATCGCGCCCTGGAGCTCATCGATGTGATCCGCCACGCGCGAAACCGTTGCCGGCGTGTAGGGCAGGGGAAGCAGGTCGTTATAATAGGTGGTGTCGTGGGTCGACCAGGCGAGATGCTCTGAAACGAGCGCCGGCTCGTAGCGGTCGACCAGCGCCTTGAAACGACCGAGATGCACCTTGTCGAGCGGCTGCGGGCCGCCGATCGACATGCAGACGCCATGCAGCGAGACGGGATAATTGCGGCGGATGCGGGCGAGCGCGTCGTGCGGCGCGCCGCCGGCGCCCATGTAGTTTTCCGCATGAACCTCGAAGAAGCCGCTTACGGGGCCGTCGCCGAGGATTGCGGATAGATGCTCATGCTTGAAACTGGTGCCGGCAAGGCCGGCGACCGGGTGCGCCGGAAAGCGCGAGGTCTTCGACGTGCGGGATGCTGGACGAGTCGGTTCGTTCATCGTCATCGCCGCTTTCCGGCATGGTGCATCGCTTACGACGGGACGTCGCGAGTCAGCTCGGTGGGTGAGCCCTTGCGGCCGCCGGGCAGGTCCATCGTCGTGCAGGTGCCGCCGTCGACGAACTTCCAGGCGTTGCCTTGGTAGTCGACGGTCGAGGTGCCTTGGCAGGTGGTCCCCGGGCCTGCCTTGCAGTCATTCTGTCCCTTCAAGGCGACGCCAAAGCACTTCTCCTTGCCAGCATCCATCGCTGCCTTGACCTGTGCCTCGGTCAGCGGCGCGGCCGTCGCAAAAGAAGCAAGAGCCGTGGCAACGGCGCTGGCCAGTAAGGCCGCGCTCACGGTTGATCTCGTTGACATGATTTCACCTCCGGTTGGGTTTCAGGCGCACTCTCCTCAGCGTGCATTGGTCAGTTCGGTCCGGACGCCCGCCGTGTTACCTCTGTTGGGAACACGAATTCGTGATCGTCTGAGGCTTGGCTGAGCGTGGACTGAACAGAGTTTGCGGAGCGGCCAAGAAGGCCGACGACAAGGCGGCGGGCCGCTGGAAGCGCCCGCCGTCCAAATAAATTCCTGGGACAGCCATGCCCATAGGCCGCCGGCCATTCATTGACCGCAATCCTGCGAAACCCTTGCCGGAAGGGGAGCAGGATCATGCTGGACAGGATCGCCGAGTTCTTCATCTTCGGACTGGTGCCGCTGGCCGTTGGCATACTTGCCGTTCCGGATCGTTCCGTGGCTGCCGAAAAGACCCTCAAAGGCGAGGTGATGTATCGCGAGCGCATCGCGCTGCCGCCCAATGCCGTGCTTTCCGTGCAGCTTGCAGACGTGTCGCTGGCCGACGCGCCGGCAGCAATCATCGGCGAGCGCAAGGTGGTGCCGGCCGGCCAGGTGCCGATCAAGTTCGAGATCAGCTTCGACCCGCGGGTGATCCGGCCTGATATGACCTACGCGCTGCAGGCGCGCATCACTGTCGATGACCGGCTGCTATTCGTCGCCGATACGCGCCATCAGGTCGACCCGCTCAGCGACGCGCCACAGACCATCATGCTGAAAATGGCGGCGCCGGGCGACGAGCCGGCGGCACCTTCCGTGTTCGGCCAAAGCTGGCTGGTCGAATATATCGACGGCATCGGCGTGATTGCCGAGCCGCGGGCGACATTCCGCATCAGCGAAGCCGGCAAGGCCGGCGGCAGCGGCCCTTGCAACGTCTATTTCGCCACCGCCAGGATAAACGGATCGACGATCGCAATCAGCGACATCGGCTCGACCTTTAAGGCCTGCGCGCCTCAGGTCATGGCCGAGGAAAAGGCGCTGTTCGAGGCGCTGGCCAAAGCAGCATCCTACCACGTCGACGCCGGCAAGCTTGTCATCGCCGACAAAGATGGCCGCGACATCCTGCGCTTCAATGCCGCGAGCTAGCGCTTAGTCCGCGCCGATTGGCCCGCGCGGCAGCCGCATGTCGATCACGATGTGTTTCAGCGGGAATAGGCCGGGCAGAGGGCGCGTTAGTTCCACATAAAATGGCGGGTAAGGCAAAAGGGACGTTTGTCCCTTCGTTGAAGCCGCCAGAATGGCTGCGGCTCGTTCTGGCCTTAACTCAAAGGAGTCCAGACATGAAAACGCACACGCTTATCCTTGCCGCCACCGGTGCATCGCTCCTTGCCTTTACCGGCCTTGCCAAGGCGGACGACCATCTTGTCAATGCTCTTGACCACGGTCTCAAAGCGGACAGCCAACCGTTCCAGACCAACAAGGCCGGCCATAGCGGCGATCTCGCACCGGGGCAGGGCAGCCCGTTTTCAGGTGAAGAGACCAAGACCCCGTCCACCGACACGGAGGCGGCGAATGAACATGCGAACGTGAAGGAACGCCAGGCGAAATAGACTGACAGAACCCGCCGCTAGGGGGCGGCGGGCGACATGTATCAGGCGACGATGCCGCATCTCACGCGATATTTCTCAATTCGTCGCGAGTTTGAATACCGCGCCATAGTGATAGGGCGGCACATCAACCAGCTCGGCGAGCTTGAACCCGCTCGCTTCCACCGACGCGGTGGTCTGTTCGGGCGACAGCCTCAGCTCGGTCTTTGGCCCGCGCGGCTCGCCCAGGACCGTGGTTTGCTCGCGCGGATACTGGTGCCAGTTGACGATGGCAAAACGACCGGCAGGGCCAAGCGTCGCGCGCACGGCGCGGGCAAGGCGCGGCCGGTCCGGAACGCCATGGAAAGCGTTGGCCATGAAAACGAAGTCGACGGTCTGAGGCACCAGCCCGGCAAGCTCATAGGCGTCGCCCGCCACAAACTCGCAATTGCCCGCGCCGCCTTTGGCCAACCGCCGCCTTGCGACTTCGAGCAGATCGGCATCGATGTCGATGGCGATTACATGACGGGCGACCCTGGCGATTGGCAGCGTGAACCAGCCGTCGCCGCAGCAGAGATCGACCACGTCCGTGCCGGGCTTCATGCCTACTGCCGCCAGGACGCTGGCGGGCTCGGGCCACAGCGATTCCCACCAGCCGCTGGTTGGCATTTCGGTGCCCTGGAAGAAGCCGGGAATGGCGCTGGTCATGGCCTTGTCGGCTCCCCAAAATCCTCATTGTCGGGACGGCGTTTGATCCGCCCTCCGAGCTTAACGCACCGGTGACCCGTCGAGGAGCCTGAAGCTGAAAATGTCCGCTACTGCATGTCGCGCAGCAGCGTGCAGCGGTTTTGCGATACCGACATGCACCAAAACAAGAACCTGAAGCGCATCGCATGAGACCGGTCGAACGCGACGGGCTTTGGCGAAAAAGGCCGGCGTTGCGCCGGCCTTTTTTGATGGGGTTCGGATGCCGGGCTTAGCCGACGATCTCGGTATCCGAGAACCAGTATTTGATCTCTTGCGCGGCGGTTTCCGGCGCATCGGAACCGTGCACGGAGTTCTCGCCGATCGACAGTGCGTGCAGCTTGCGGATCGTGCCTTCGGCGGCGCTTGCCGGATTGGTGGCGCCCATCACTTCGCGGTTCTTGGCAATGGCGTTCTCGCCTTCCAGTACCTGCACGACTGTCGGGCCCGACGACATGGATTCGACCAGCTCGCCGAAGAACGGACGTTCCTTGTGCACGGCATAGAAACCTTCCGCCTCGCGGCGGCTCATCCACACCCGGCGCGAAGCGACGACGCGCAGGCCGGCATCTTCCAGTATCTTGGTGATAGCGCCGGTGAGATTGCGACGGGTCGCGTCCGGCTTGATCATGGAAAAGGTGCGTTCGAGCGCCATGGGGTCGTCCTTGTGATGGAGAGTGGAATTGAGGGTGGCGGGCTCTATACAAGCCGCCCGCCGCCTTGCCAAGGGGAGGCCGGCGCAGCGCGCATTTCTGCGCTGGGGCGGCGGACTTTCAAGTCGAACCATGCCGCTGCTCATCTTTTTGTTGAGATCGGATTTTCCGACAACCGGTACCCACTTTGGATCCGACCGACTGGCCGCCCTATAGCGCGTCGTCGTCAGCCTGACCCGACGTCGTCATAACTGCATCTCGATCGTCAGGTTGGCCGTGTCGCCAGCCCCGAGGCCTTCGCGGACCCGCACCGCGGTCTTGATCGGCAAGAGCAGGCTGCCGGATTTCTTGTCGGGAAACAGCGATGTCCGCCATCTGGTCTGGCCGATGACGGCCTCCACGCCAAGCGAGCCCCAGGGCCTTGCCATCCCAACCATCGCCGTCTTGATCCGGGCTCCAAGCTCCGGCGGCAGGGTCACGAAATGCCAGCCGCCCTTGCCCGGATAGACCCAGATCTCGGCCTGCATGTCGTAGCGAAACATTCTATGCACTTCCTCAGGTCAAGGCCTTCACGACCGGCTTTGCCATGGTGTCTTGCTGGCATGCTGACGATCGGCGAACCATCCATGATATCCACAGCCCTGCTGGGGAGGAGTCATTCTTCCCCGCAAGGAGGATGGCAGCGCTGCCATTCCACTACCGCCTTGTCACGATAGACGGCCGCCGCGTTTCCCAGCCTTCCCGTTCCAGTTCCGGCACGCTGTGGTTCTCGCTGGGGTAGCCGATGCAGAAGTAACCGATCAGTGTCCACTCCGGCGGCACGTCCAGGATCGTCGCCATCTCGGCCGGGTCGAGGATCGAGACCCAGCCCATGCCTATTCCCTCGGCGCGCGCCGCCAGCCACATCGTGTGGACCGCCATGACAGCGGAATAGTCTATGGTGGCTGGCATGGTCTGGCGGCCAAGCCCATGCCCTTGCTCGGTTGCGCGGTCGGCGAAAACCGCAAGCTGGCAGGGCGCCTCGTTCAGGCCGGCAAGTTTCAGGCGCCCATACAGCGCGGCGCGTTCACCGCAAAAATTTGCGAGTGCCTCCGCGTTGCAGCGCTCGAAGCATGCCCTGACGGCGGCGCGGCATGTTTCGCTCTCGACGATGACGAAGCGCCAAGGTTGGCTCAGCCCGACGGACGGCGCGGCGCTGGCAAGCTCGAGCAGCCGCTCCAGCGCCCCTTCCGGGAGCGGCGTCGGCTTGAACCGCCTGACGTCGCGCCGCCACAGGAAGAGCTTGGCAAGCCCGGCGCGAAAATCGGCCGGGAACTCTGGGTTTGCGGTCATGGCGCGCTGCCTCTGTTGTGGTTGCCCGGTTCGCCGGTTTTTCGTCTTGTTTGCTTCGATCCGGGCAGTGATGCGGC
Source organism: Mesorhizobium sp. M1334 (assembly GCF_040317995.1). NCBI lineage: Bacteria > Pseudomonadati > Pseudomonadota > Alphaproteobacteria > Hyphomicrobiales > Phyllobacteriaceae > Mesorhizobium > Mesorhizobium sp. M1334. The sequence continues at coordinate 68,948 of NZ_JAMYLM010000014.1, read as the reverse complement.
GCCTCAAGCGACACTTCGTCTACCCGCGTTGTCGCATTTCGCCGGGCGGGAATTCTAATGCATGTCGCGCAAAAGTGTGCAGCGGTTTTGCGGCAACGACAAACAAGTGCATGCCGCGCAAAGGTGTGCAGCGGTTTTGCGGTAACGACATGCATCAAAACAAGAACCTAAAGCGCGTCACATGAGGCCGGTCGAACGCGACGCGCTTTAGCCGAGGCCGGGCGACGTTGCCGTCATCTACGCCGTTGAACCTTGATCGGCAAACAAAACCCGCCTCGGCAAGCCGGGCGGGTCGTCGGTACGAATCAGCACCATACCGAAATTAGTAGCATAGCTGCCGGCACAAAGCAAGAACAGAATGTGGCGTTGCCGATGAAGCTGCCGAGCTTAACTTGCGAGCGGGGCGATCACTGCCGGCGCGACCGTGCGGCCGAGGCCGCCATGCAGATCGAGGCATCGTTCGAACCATTGAGCCACGACATCGCTGTCGTCGAGCAGCCGGTAGGGCGTGGCGATGCGCGCCCATTGCAGCGCGCCGAAAACGATGTAATCGGCAAATAGCGGCGACGGGCCGCCAATGAAGGGCTGATAGCCGAGCACTCCAGCGAGGCGCGGAAGCCGGCGAGCCCGGCGTCGCGGGTGGCGTAAACCGCCTCCAGGCACCTGCCGAAGCGCTGCTCGCGGTTCTGCCGGAAATAGGCGGCGTTCGCTTCGTCCTGCATGGCATGCAGGTCCAGTAGCGCCGCGGTGGTGACGTAGGGATGGATGGTCAGCTGCGACCAGCGTTCGATGAAGCGCGCCGTCGCCTTACCGCCGTCGCCGGAAAACAATGTCGGCCGCTCGGGATAGGTCTCCTCGAGATAGAGCGCGATGGCGAAGGAATCGGCGACCACCGTCTCGCCGTCGCGGATCACCGGAACGAGCTTCGAGACGCCGCCTTCCACCTTCGGCACTTCGAGGAAACGGGTCGGCACGCTGGCGATGTCGAGTCCCTTGTGGGCCAGCGCCATCGCCGCCTTCCAGCAATGTGGGCTGAATGGGCGAGCGGCGTCGCGTCCAACAAGGTCGTAGAGCAGAATGGTCATTGGCGGCAGCGTCCTTGCAGTCTAACTATGGCCGAAACAGACCCGCGCGAAACAGGGTCCCGCAGGTCGAGAGAAGAATGAAACAGCATTTCAGGATGTTTGCGGCCTACAATCAATGGGCCAACGGCCGCATCTACGATGCCGCCGCCGATCTCGACGAGGAAGAGTTCGACCGCAATGTCGGCGTCTTCTTCGGTTCGATGATGGGAACGCTCAACCATCTCCTGGCAGCCGACCGTATCTGGATGAAACGCTTCACCGGCGAGGGCGACGCGCCGGCAAGGCTCGACACGATCTTGCACCGCGCCGTGCCAGGCTTGCGGCTGGCGCGCGAGGCCGAGGACAAACGGATCATCGACTGGGTCGACGGCCTGAGCGACAAGGCGCTGTCGGGCCGCTTCTCCTACATGACCGTCTCGGATATGCGCACCGTCTCCCAGCGGCTGGCGCCGGCGCTCGACCACTTCTTCAACCACCAGACCCACCACCGCGGCCAGGCACATGCGATCCTGACCATTCTGGGCAAGCCAAGCCTCGGACTGGACCTGACGATGTTCCAGCGCAGCGAGGAGGGCAGGGCTTTCGCCTGAACCTGGGGCGGCTGGTGAAGCGGACGGTGGATAGAGGACGATCCGCCGAGATTGCAAAACGCGCCAAAACATTTTATGGAGCGGACGGTCGTGAGGGCGGCCGCTCCAGCAGCATTCAGCAGCAACAGCGAGAATTGGCACGCATGCCCAATGAACCCTTGCGCCTTGTGGCGTTCTTCGCCGTGGTCTTGGCGCTTCTCAACTCCGGTTATTATTTCCACCAGGGCGACATTGTCGCGACCATCTATTTCATGATCGGCGCCATTCTTGTGACCGCGGTGACGCGGATGAGCATCAGAAGGCAGCTGATTTAGGACCGATCTTCTTATCTGGCCGCCATCTCGACGGCTGGTTCGCTTCGACTGCGATCGAATTGAAAGCAAAGTCTTAGGACTTCGTTTGTGCTGTTGCTTCAAGGTAGCCGGCTGAAGCAGGAGCAAAAGCATGCAGATCGATTTGTCCCCGACGAGCTGGGGCAGGGTCGTGGCGGTTACCGTTGCGGGCACGGCGGTCTGCATTGCAGCCGCATTCCTCGTCGATTCCTTCAATTTCCCATATTTGTCGCCGGAAGCGCTGTGGCGGGCGCAGCTGACCGACCTGCTGCTGCCGCTTATCCTGGCCAGCTCGTTCTTCTTTTTCCTGATGTGGAAAATGCGCCAGCTGGCGATCGCGCAAAAGGCACTGGCCGTCGTCGCGGCGACCGACAGCCTGACGGCGGTGTTCAACCGGGGTGCGTTTTCCATGCTCGTCGAGGCCTATCTCGAACAGGCCCGCAGCCATTCTGTCGTTAATGCCGGCGCCTTGCTGATCGTCGATGCCGACCATTTCAAATCCGTCAACGACCGCCTCGGCCACGACTGCGGAGACCAGGCGCTCAAGCTGACCGCCAAGACAATCCAGGGCCAGCTACGCGGCGCCGATATCGTCGGCCGGATCGGCGGCGAGGAATTTGCGGTTTTCCTTCCCGGCGCAGATCCTTCGCAGTCCTGGCTGGTGGCGGAGACAATTCGCCGACGCGTCCGTGAGGCGGAGTTCTCGCCTGGCGGCCGGCCCTGTCCTCTCTCGGTCAGCATCGGCGGCGTCGCCTTCAGCGGGCCGACCACCTACGCCGAGATGTTCGTGGTGGCGGACAAGCACCTTTACAAGGCCAAATCGAACGGCAGCGATCAGGTCAGTTTCGAACCCTCGGCAGCGGGCGACCCGCCGGGCGGCGGCCCGATGACGGTCCACTGATGGTCGTTTCGGTCAGGCGGCGTAGCCGCCGAGGCCCCGGGCGACCGGCTTGACCGAGACCGCCGGCTGGGCGGCCGGCCAGAGGATGCCTGCCGTCACGGCGAAGGTGATCAGGGCGTCGCGTGCCGCTTCGGCCGAGATCTCGCCGGCACGTGCCGCCTCGCAGGCCTTTACCGCGGCGCCATAGCTCAGCCGCCGGCGCGAAGGCGGGAACTCGGTCAGGAATTCGTGCATCTCGGAGAACGAAGCGATCGTACGCTTGTAGCCGGCGCCAACGGTTAGGGCAACCGGAGTGGAAAACGTCCTGTCGTGCATTCTGGCCTCTCGAATGGGCGGAGGTCACGGCGGACGCCGTTCTCCGGTCTGGGGGGTCGGGCAGAAACGCGGGTCACGGCGCGAGGTTCCATGTTGCCGGGATTGTTTTTTCGCTGGCTCCGGGAGCGATCGCCGTGAGAGCGGCGCCAGCGGCGAGGCGGATGCCTATTTCCACATGCCACGCATGCGGGCGCCGAGGTCGACGCGCACCTGCGGCTGGCGGCGCGGATCGTCCGGGGCCTGGACGCTGGCCCAAGCCACCTGTTCGAAGGCGCCTAAGATCGAGCGCGGGATGAAGCGCGTGCGCGAGGCATAGACATAGCGGTCGCCGCGCGCCGCCTGGCCGTGGACGAAAAAGCGATGCGGCATGACCAGGTGCAGGCTGTCCTTGGCCCGCGTCATCGCCACGTAGAGCAGCCGCCGCTCCTCGTCGACGTCCTCCTTGCTGCCGACGCCGAGATCGATCGGGATGCAGCCGTCGACGGTGTTGAGCACGAAGACGTTCTTCCACTCCTGGCCCTTGGCCGAATGGATCGTCGACAGGATCAGATAATCCTCGTCGCGGTGCGGCGGGCCAGCCTCGTCGCTGGTCGCGTCAGGCGGATCGAGTGTCAGCTCGGTGAGGAAGCGCTCGCGCGACGCATAGCCGGAAGCGATCTGCTCGAGCTGCAGGAGATCGGCCCGGCGCGTCGTGGCATCCTCGTGGATGCGTTCCAGATGCGGCTCGTACCAGAGCCTGACCTGCTCGAGGTCGGCCGGCCATTTTTGCGTGCCGGCGCGCAGGCCGCAATAGAGCGCGACAAAGCCTGGCCAGTCGTCGGCGGCACGCTGCGGCGGCCGATAGCGGGCAAGCCCCATTGTCTCGTCGAGCGATGTCGCCATGGTCTCGACGATCGCATTGGCGGCCGAAGGGCCGATGCCCGGCAGAAGTTGCAGCACGCGAAAGCCGGCGACGCGGTCGCGCGGGTTCTCGGCAAAGCGCAGCACGGCCAGCAAGTCCTTGACGTGAGCTGCATCGAGAAATTTCAGCCCGCCGAACTTGACGAAGGGGATGTTGCGGCGCGTCAGCTCGATCTCCAGCGGGCCGCTATGGTGCGAGGCTCGAAACAGCACCGCCTGTGCTTTGAGAACGGTGCCGGCTTCGCGTTCGGTGAGTATCGCCTGGCAGACATAGCTCGCCTGCTCGGTCTCGTCGCGCACGCTCACCAGCTTCGGCTTGTCCGCCGATTTGCGCTCGGTCCAGAGATTTTTGGTGAAACGTTCCGACGCTTCGCCGATTACCGCATTGGCGGCCGCCAGGATCGTCTCGGTCGAGCGGTAGTTGCGCTCCAGCATGACGACTTCCGCCGGCTGTGCGAACTGCTTGGGAAAATCCAGGATATTGCGCACTTCCGCGGCGCGGAACGAATAGATCGACTGCGCGTCGTCGCCGACCACCGTCAGCCCCGATCCGTCGGGCTTGAGCGCCGTCAGGATCGATGCCTGCAGCCGGTTGGTGTCCTGGTATTCATCGACCAGCACATGATCGAAACGCGCACCCAGATGCGCGGCGATTTCCGGCTCGCCGGCCATCTGCGCCCAGTAGAGCAGCAGGTCGTCGTAATCGAGCACATTCTGCGCTTGCTTGGCCTCGACATATCTGGCGAATAATTGCTTCAGCTGTTCGGCCCAACCGGCGCACCACGGGAACACCGAACCCAACACCCCACCAAGCGGCGCCTGTGCGTTGACGGCGCGCGAATAGATCGCAAGGCAGGTGCCCTTGGTCGGGAAGCGGGCTTCGGTCTTCGAAAAACCCAACTCGTGGCGGGCGAGGTTCATCAGGTCGGCGGAATCCTCGCGGTCGTGGATGGTGAAGGCCGGATCGAGACCGATCTCCAGCGCATAATCGCGCAGCAGCCTGGCGCCGATGCCGTGGAACGTGCCGGCCCAGCTCAGCGCATCGGTGATCACCGAGGCATCGCGCCCCAGCACCTCGCCGGCAATGCGCTCGACCCGCTTGGCCATTTCCGCTGCGGCACGGCGCGAAAATGTCATCAAAAGGATCCGCCGCGGGTCAGCACCCCTGACGATCAGATGCGCGACCCGGTGCGCCAGCGTGTTGGTCTTGCCGGAGCCGGCGCCGGCAATCACCAGCAACGGCCCGGCGATCTTGCCGTCGCCATGTTCGACGGCAAGCCGCTGCTCGGCGTTGAGCTTCGCCAGATAGGCCGGCTGGAAGGACGAATCACGGGCGGCGAGGTTCATCGCCCATCAAGCATCGTTTCTGCTTTGTTCGCAACGGTTTGCGGGGCCGGAATAGGGCCCGTGAACGAAGAAGCCTTGCGGGCAGGCCTGTCGACTAACGCTCGGGCTCGACGCCCATGCTTGCCGATTGCCGCCGCAGCGCCTCGCGATCGTCCTGTGGCGGCGGCAACAGCAGCGGATCGAAATCGTCGGGCACCTCGTCGATCACTTTCCTGGCGACGCGATAAGCAACATAGACGATTGCCCCGGCGATGAGCAGACGGATCATGCCTTCCTCCATTGATTGTGCAGCAACCGGAGACGCGGCATTTTGTTCCCCGGCTCCTCGGCGAATGCGGGAACGACACCGGCCGCGCAACCAAATCGCCGACGCCTCGTTGTCGGGCGAGAGGAGACTGCGATGAAAAAGCGCTCAATCCTGCTGCTTATGGCAGCTCTGACAGTTGCGGGTTGCGACAACAACATCCAGCCGACCAAGGCCCCTGGCGATACGGTCGAGCAGAACCCGCAGGTCGACAAGAATCCGGTGCCGAAATCGACGACCGGCGGCGATCAGCCCGGCACGCCGCCGAAACAATGATCGCCTCAAATGGAGTCGGCTCCGGTCAAGGAAGGTGGCCGGCGCCGCTTGGGAGGAAGCTGATGGCGCCGGCCAGGCGGAGATCAGGCCCGCCGCACACCCAAGAATAGCTGAGTCTTTCCGCAGCGTCATGGGCGATAGCGTACAGACGGCACGCCCCTGTGGACAAACCTGCCGGCCACAGCAGCGTTTGTTCATCACATAGTTCGTTCTTCCCATGGAACAAAGCGGGCTGCTGCGTGTTTGGGTGTCGATCGGACGCTCCCAAGGCCGCCGTTCACGAAAGGGCCCGCTCTCCTTGTCCCCCCTCAGGATAGCGGGTTCTTTTTTGCGTTTTGCGGGACGTTGCGGCGCGCGGAGTCGACGTCACCTGCTTGCCGGTTTTCGCGCCTTATGCGGCGAACCGGGTTCAAGGCCTTGCGAAGCATGGTTGTCCCGTGCAAAAGCCCGGCCATGCTGATCATCAACGACCTTTCGCTCCGCATGGCCGGACGCCTGCTTCTCGACCATGCCTCACTGACCTTGCCGGCCGGCAGCAAGGCTGGCCTTGTCGGCCGCAACGGCACCGGCAAGACGACCCTGTTCAAGGCGATCACCGGCGACCTCGCCTCCGAGACCGGCTCGGTCAGCCTGCCCAAAAACACGCGCATCGGCCAGGTCGCGCAGGAAGCGCCGGGCACCGAGGAGCCGCTGATCGAGATCGTGCTCAAGGCCGACCTCGAACGGAGTGCCCTGCTCGAAGAGGAAAAGACGGCGACCGACCCGCACCGCATCGCCGACATCCACATGCGGCTGGCCGATATCGATGCACACTCCGCCGAGTCACGCGCGGCCACTATTCTCGCCGGCCTCGGCTTCGACGATGCCGCGCAGCGGCACCCGGCCTCGTCCTTCTCCGGCGGCTGGCGCATGCGCGTCGCGCTGGCCGCGGTGCTGTTTGCCGAGCCCGATCTGCTGCTGCTCGACGAGCCGACCAATTATCTCGACCTCGAAGGCACGCTCTGGCTGGAAAATTACGTGTCGAAATACCCGCATACCGTGCTGCTGATTTCGCACGATCGCGACCTGCTCAACCGCGCCGTCAATTCGATCGTCCATCTCGACCAGAAGAAGCTGACCTTCTGGCGCGGCGGCTACGACCAGTTCGAGCGCCAATACACCGAGCAGCGCGAATTGCAGGAGAAGGGCCGCGTCAAGCAGGAAGCCGCGCGCAAGCACATGGAATCCTTCGTCGAGCGCTTCCGCGCCAAGGCATCGAAGGCGAGGCAGGCGCAGTCGCGCATCAAGGCGCTGGAGAAGATGAAGCCAATCGCCGCGATCGTGAACGACACGGTGCGGCCGTTCTCCTTTCCGGAGCCGGTGAAGACGGTGGCCTCGCCGATCATTGCGCTCAACAACGTCAACGTCGGCTACACCGAGGGCGAGCCGATCCTGAAGAAGATGACGCTGCGTATCGATGCCGACGATCGCATCGCGCTGCTCGGCGCAAACGGCAACGGCAAGTCGACTTTCGCCAAGCTGTTGGCCGGCCGGCTGAAGCCGGAGACCGGCAGCATGACGGTGGCGCCCGGGCTGAAGGTGGCAATCTTCGCCCAGCACCAGCTCGACGACCTCAGGCCCGATGAAAACGCCTATGAGCATGTCCGCCGGCTGATGCCGGATGCGCCGGAATCCAAGGTGCGCGGCCGTGTCGCCCAGTTCGGCCTGACCACCGAAAAGATGAACACCGCCGCCAAGGATCTGTCCGGCGGCGAAAAGGCGCGGCTCCTGATGGGCCTGTCGGCCTTCGAGGGGCCGAACCTTTTCATCCTCGACGAGCCGACCAACCATCTCGACATCGACAGCCGTGAATCGCTGATCCATGCGCTGAACGATTTTCCCGGCGCCGTCATCCTGATCTCGCACGACCGCCATCTGCTCGAAGCGACCGCCGACCGGCTGTGGCTGGTCAAGGACGGCGCGGTCAATCCGTATGACGGTGACCTCGAGGATTACAAGACGCTGGTCACCGGCGTCTCCGGCGACCGCCGCGGCAAGCGCGAGGCGGACAAAGCGTCGAAGGCCGACCGCCGCCGCGATGCAGCCGCGCGCCGTGCCGCCTTCGAGCCGCTCGCCAAGGAAATCCGCGCCACCGAAGCGCTGATGGACCGCCTCCGCAAGCGCATCGACCTGATCGAGGACGAACTCGCCAACCCGGCCGTCTACGAAAAGGACCCCTCGACCGCGACAAGGCTGGCCAAGGAGCGCTCACAACTCGCGCAACAGCTGGCCGGCCACGAGGAAAAATGGCTGTCGATGTCGGCCGAGTACGAGGAAGGCACCGCGGAGTAGCTGAGCGTAGTCTCCCGACTTGGGGACCCTTGGGGGGAGATCGGCTCGTCATCTGGCCCTACACCTAGTAGCCCAAAGCAGCTAGTTTGCGCCCATGAATCAGCACGCCAAGCTCAAAATCGGCCACTCGGCCTGTCCGCATGATTGCCCGTCGACCTGCGCGCTCGAGGTCGAGCTGCTCGACGCCAGGCGTATCGGCCGCGTCCATGGCGCCAAGGCCAACAGCTATACGGCCGGCGTCATCTGCGCCAAGGTCGCCCGTTACGCCGATCGCGTCCATCATCCCGACCGCCTGCTGAAGCCGCTGGTGCGGGCCGGCGCCAAGGGCGACGGCGCCTGGAAGGACGCGAGCTGGGCGGCAGCGCTCGACCTTGTCGCCGAGAAGTTCATTGCCGCCGAGGCGAAGTACGGGTCGGAGACGGTCTGGCCGTACTACTATGCCGGCACGATGGGGCTGGTGCAGCGCGACGGCATCGAACGGCTGCGCCATGCGAAAAAATATTCCGGCTTCTTCGGTTCGATCTGCACCAATCTGGCCTGGACCGGCTGGATGATGGGCGCCGGCGCGCTGCGCGGTCCCGACCCGCGCGAGATGGGCAAATCCGACTGCGTGGTGATCTGGGGCACCAACGCCGTGGTCACGCAGGTCAACGTCATGACCCACGCCATCAAGGCGCGCAAGGAACGCGGCGCCAAGATCGTCGTCATCGACGTCTACGAAAATGCAACGATGAAGCAGGCCGATCTCGGCCTGGTGCTGAAGCCCGGCACCGACGGCGCGCTGGCCTGCGCGGTGATGCACGTGCTGTTCCGTGACGGCATGGCCGACCGCGCCTATCTGGAGAAATACACCGACGATCCGCACGGTCTGGAAGCGCATCTTCAGACAAGGACGCCGCAATGGGCCGCTGACATCACCGGGCTTTCGGTCGACGAAATCGGGGCCTTCGCCCGTCTCGTCGGCACGACGAAGAAGACCTATTTCCGCCTCGGCTACGGTTTTTCGCGGCAGCGCAACGGTTCGGTCAACATGCATGCCGCGGCCTCGATCGCGGCGGTCACCGGCTGCTGGCAGTATGAGGGAGGCGGCGCCTTCCATTCCAATTCCGGTATCTTCAAGCTCAACCAGGAGCTGCTGGAAGGCACCAAGATGCGCGATCCCTCGATCCGCCATCTCGACCATTCGCGCATCGGCCCGGTGCTGACCGGCGCCAGGGATGCGCTCTATGGCGGTCCGCCGGTGACGGCGCTGCTGATCCAGAACACCAATCCGGTGAATGTCGCACCCGAGCAGCGGCTGGTGAAGCAGGGCTTCCTGCGCGACGACCTCTTCACCTGTGTGCACGAGCAGTTCATGACCGACACGGCAAAGCTCGCCGATGTGGTGCTGCCGGCGACGATGTTTCTCGAGCATGACGACGTCTACAAGGGTGGCGGCAACCAGCACATCACGCTCGGGCCGAAGCTGATCGACCCGCCGGAAGGTCCGCACACCAACCATTTCGTCATCGAGGAGCTCGGCAAACGGCTCGGTGTCGCCGATCGCCCGGGCTTCGGCATGACCGAGCAGCAGCATATCGATATCATTCTGGGCAAGCGCGGGCTGGGCAGCTTTTCGAGCCTGAAAGAGCAGAAATGGCTCGACCTGCAGCCGGATTTCGCGGCCGCGCATTTCCTGGACGGCTTCGGCCATGCCGACAAGAAATTCCATTTTCGCGCCGACTGGACGGGGCAGGCAGCGCCCAACCGGCCGCCGAAAAGCATGGGCCTGTTCGGGCCTGTGGAGCAGTTGCCGGAATTTCCCGATCATGTCGATCTGATCGAGGTCGCCGACGAGGCGCATCCGTTTCGGCTGACGACCTCGCCGGCGCGCAATTTCCTCAATTCGACCTTTGCCGAAACGCCGGTGTCGCAGGCAAAAGAGCGCCGGCCGGAGTTGCTCCTGCATCCCGATGATGCGGCGGCACTCGGCCTCGCCGACGGCGGACGTGTCGAAGTCGGCAACCAGCGTGGCGAAGTGGTGCTGCACGCAAAACTGTTCGACGGCATCAAGCGCGGCGTGGTCGTCGCCGAAGGCATCTGGCCGAACAGCGCCCATGAGCGCGGCGAGGGCATCAACGTGCTGACCGGCGCCGATGCGCCGGCGCCCTATGGCGGCGCCGCCTTCCACGACAACAAGGTCTGGCTGCGCCCGGCGGGTTGAGCGTCGGAACGATATCTCCACCCGGCCGTTTTCGCGTGGCGGGTGGAGGCATTGTCATGGCGGAAGTGTTGCCGGCGCCGGATCCCATCGGAAGGACATTGTCGTCCGGCGAACTCGTAACCACGATGTCCCACTTTCATCGCGCCGAGATTGCGCGCATGGCCGGGTGGCGCGACCGCCTGGACCGGACGAGCAACTGGGCGATAACCGTTGTAGCGGCGATGCTCTCCGTCTCGCTTTCGACAGCCAGCGCTCACCATGGCGTGCTGCTGTTTGCCATGCTGCTTGTCCTGCTGCTGCTGTGGATAGAGGCCCGCCGATATCGCTTTTTCGACTTCTATCGGGCTCGCGTGCGCCAATTCGAACGGCACTATTTCGCGCAGATATTCTCGCCGCAGCCGGACTTCGCGTCCGATTGGCTGTTGATCGTCGGCGAGAGCCTGCGCGCGCCGAAATTCCTGATTTCGCAACGCGTGGCTTTGGCGCGCCGCCTGCGTCGCAATTACATCTACATGCTGCTGATTCTGCTGCTGGCCTGGATCCTCAAACTGTCGACCCCCAGTCTTCTGACCGAAGGCGTCCCCATCGGCTTCGTCGGGTCGATGCGTGAGGCCGTCGCCAGTGCTGCGCTGGGTCCAGTTCCTGGTGGCGCCATCGTCGTGCTGGTCGCCATCCTCTATGCAGGCCTGCTGGTGACAGCCTTTTTGACAGAGAGCGACGACGGCGAACTCTCCTTCGGTGACGTTCACGTCTAGCAACGCAACGCCCTGTCGCGCGTTGTTGGACACGAGCATTTGGGCGATGGGGGTTTCATGGCTTGGCAGGCTCCGACACGTTCCAGCCTGGCGCTGTTGGTTTGCGCTTTCGTCCCCGCAGGCGAGGCCGGGGCAGCGGAGACGCTTGTTGCCGGGACCAAGGCCTCCGGCATGGGTGGCTCGGGCGAAGGCGCTTTCGTCGCCGAGATTGTGCTTCTGCTGCTTGTCGGGCGCGGCCTGGGCGAAGTGTTGCAGCGCTATGGCCAGCCGGCAATCATGGGCCAACTCATCGGCGGCATCCTGCTCGGTCCTTCGCTGTTCGGCTGGCTGTGGCCGTCGGCCCAGCACCTGATCTTTCCCCCCGATCCCGCGCAAAAGGGCATGATCGACGCCGTCTCGCAGCTCGGCATCCTGATGCTGCTTTTGCTGACCGGCATGGAGACGGACCTGCGGCTGGTACGCCGGGTTGGCGCGGCCTGTTTTTCCATTTCGGCTACCGGCGTCGTGATGCCCTTCATCTGCGGTTTCGCGCTGGCGCAGTTCCTGCCGGACGCATTGCTGCCCAACCCGACGCAACGCACCGTTGCCGGGCTGTTCCTGGGCACCGCGCTGTCGATCTCGTCAGTCAAGATCGTCGCCATGGTGGTGCGCGAGATGAACTTCATGCGCCGCAACCTCGGACAGGTGATTATCTCCTCGGCGATCATCGAGGACACGATCGGCTGGCTGGTCATCGCCGTTACCTTCGGCATCGCCACCAAGGGCAGGCTGCAGCTCGTACCGCTGGCGACCACCATCGCCGCCGTGGCACTGTTCATGGTGTTCTCCTTCACCATTGGCCGCCGTCTTGTCTTCACCTTGATCCGCTGGACCAACGATCAATTCCGCAGTGAGTTTGCGGTGATCACCATGATCCTTATCATCATGGGCGTCATGGCGCTGATCACCAACATGATAGGCGTCCATACGGTGCTGGGGGCGTTCGTCGCCGGCATCCTTGTCGGGGAATCGCCTATCCTCTCCAGCCATATCGAAGGCCAGCTGCGCGGCGTCATCACCGCGCTGTTCATGCCGATCTTCTTCGGCATGGCGGGGCTTTCCGCCGATCTCACAGTGCTCGCCGACCCGACGCTTGCCATGCTGACGGGCGCACTTGTGGTCATCGCCAGCATCGGCAAGTTCGGCGGCGCATTCATCGGCGCCAAGCTCGCCGCCATGTCGTTCAAGGAAGCAATCGCCGTCGGCAGTGCAATGAACGCGCGCGGCTCGACCGAGGTGATCGTCGCCAGCATCGGCCTGTCGATGAACATCCTGTCGCACAACCTCTTCACCATGATCGTCACCATGGCCGTGATCACCACCTTGGCCATGCCGCCGATGCTGCGCTGGGCGCTCGGCCGGCTGCCGGTTGGGCATGACGAGCAGCAGCGTGTCGAGCGCGAGGCGTTGGACGAATACGGCTTCATTTCCAGGTTGGAGCGGCTGCTGGTGTTGGTCGACGACAGCAGGATCGGCAAGTTCACTGCCTATCTCGCCGGACTGGTCGGTGGAGGCAGCGGCATGCCCACCACCTTGCTTCGCCTGCCCACCACCTTGCTTCAGCCGAAAGACGGCCGAGTTGACAGGCCGACCGACAGCAAGGGACAGGAGCGCGCCCTGCAGGAAATCAAGAAGGGCGCAAAAAAAAGCGCTCAGGCGGTGAAACGGATCGAAGATACGCTTGTCGACAAAGTCCACCTGACGGCCCGCACCGAATTGGAGGCCACGGGTGAGACGATCGCCGAAGAGGCCCGCAAGGGATACGGTCTGTTGCTGGTCGGCCTTGACAATGTGCTGACCGCCGATGGCGCCTTCGCGCCGGCCCTCAACGACATTGCCGCAGGATTTGACGGCCCGCTTTGCCTGGTCCTGAACGGCGGCAATGCTGCCGAAAAGATGCCGACGCTGAAGGCCGGAACCAGCATTCTCGTCCCCGTCAACGGTACCCAGGTGGCGCGTCGCGCCGCCGACTTGGCGCTGGCGCTGGCCCGTCCAAACCGGGCACGGATCAAAGTTCTCTACGTTTCGCAAAAGGCAGCCAAGGGCCGCAGGTCGACATCGGTGTCGCATAGCCGCGAAGAGGCCGTGCTGAAAGACATCGCCGATTTGGCGGGCCGCTACGGCCTGCATATCGACACAGCGTTCCATACCCGCGTCACACCCGACAAGGCCATCACCCGGGAGGCGGCCAACGGCGCGGCGATCGTCGTGATGGGCGTCACCCAACGTCCGGGTGGGGACCTGTTCTTCGGCGAAACCGCCGGCGCTGTTTTGGCCGCCTGCAATTGCCCCGTCGTGCTTCTGGCCAGCGCGCGGCCCAAGCATGACGCCGCTGGCGCTGAGCTGGCGGCGTGATTTTCATGGCGCGCACTGACCCGTCGGTAGACATGTCGATTGAGGCTCTGAAGCGCTGATCAGTCAAACGTAAAGAACTCGAACCGAACGGTTCGGTTCTGTTGACGGAGCGTACAGGAAAGGGTGAACGCCGGCTCCCAGAATGTTCGCCAAGAAAATCACCAATGACCGCGTAACCAATTGACAATAAAGAAGAACAGTGTGGCGGAAGGAGCCGCATGTCGAATTTCAAGCGGCCAATTTGGCGCACCCGAACAAAATTTTCGTGATTGGAAACGACAGGCTTGCCGACCCATCTCGGGGTGGTCCGAGCGACGCGAATTCCTCCCAAGGCACGCCACTTGACGGACAGAACAAAGACTACCGGAGTACCCGAAATGACCAAGATCGCTCTTACCGCCGCCGCCATCCTTGTTGCCACCGGCACTGCTTTTGCCGGCAGCGACCATTATGGCTCGGACAACGTCAACCAGCCGGCCGCTCCTGCTGCCAACGTCGACAACACGTTTACCGGCTCGATCCGCAAGCCGGTTACTTCCGAGCATGCTGGTGCCAAGACGACTTCCGAGTCGGTGGCGCCTGAATCCGGCCAAGGCATCTGGGGCCGCTGATTATCACGGCCCCGGAGCACAAAGAGCGGCGGGCTTGGCCCGCCGCTCTTGTTTGGTGCGAAGCGGGTTTGGCCGAAGGTCGGCGATCCCCCGGCCTGCCAGGCAATCCCTAGCGAAGATCCTTCGGCCAGATGCAGTGCGTCAGCCGGGCGCCGCCGAAGGTGAGACCGGCCCAATCGCCATCGACGTCAAACCGAGCCAGGGCCGCGGTCGGGAATTTATCCGCCAGTTTTTTCAGCGCCGCTTCATCCGATCCAGCCCCGGCAAGACCGCGCGCGAACTCCTCCAACCCGGGATTGTGGCCGAGCAGCAGCAGCGTTCCGGTTCCCGCCTTTACTTGCCGCACCTTGGCGAGGATGTCCGCCGCCGCTGCCTCGTAGAGCGCCTGGGCAAATTTGACCTGCACCTTCGCCGGCAATTCCGCCGAGAGCAGCCGCCACGTGTCGCGGGTGCGCAGCGCCGGCGATACCAGCGCCAGCTCCGGCAGCCAGCCGCGCCGGGCCAGTTCGCGTCCGACCAGCGGCGCTGCCTTCAGCCCGCGCGCGGACAGCGGCCGGTCGAAGTCGATGAGGTCGGGATCGTCCCAACTCGACTTGGCGTGACGCAGCAGCAGCAGTTGCTTCATGGATTAAATTCAAGTCCAAGGGATGTCCGGCTGAAAGTCTTTCCCATATCCGCCGCCATGTCTTGCACCCGTGACGGCATCAAAACTCGCCCAAAGCGCACCAAAGATAAACAGGCCTACGCACCGTTCATCTTTATCCCATCTGACCGAAATGTCTGCTTCAGTAATGGCCCAATCGCCCGATCGAACGTGAATTGCACCAACGACAGGACCTACTCGCCCGTCCTCGATCCGACAGAGATAAAAATATGCCGTGGCAGTTTTCGGATGGTCCGCCTCGTCGTACTCGAAGACGCCGGCCAGATCACGCTTTGTCCGGATCGCGCTGTCGAAAACGTCCATTGGTCTATTTCTGCCGACCCGACGATTTATTGGCTTTTTCGACGGACCCTTACGGGGTGATCCGCGCCAGGTGCTCGAGATCGGTCTCTTCGCGCAGCGGGTCGGGCGCGATCACCACCGACGTGGCGTTGTCGGCATCGTCGGCGAAGCGCGAAAACACCGTGCGGCCGCCTTCCATCCGCGCCTTGCCTTCGGCGACCAGCCCCAGCGCCAGCGGATAGAGTTGGTGCTCAGCCTTGAGCACGCGCGCGGCCAGCGTATCCTCATTGTCGCCGACCATCACCGGCACCGCGGCCTGGGCGATGATCGGCCCATCATCCATGTCGAGCGTGACGAAATGCACTGTGCAGCCATGGATGCGCATGCCTGCGCGGAGCGCCCGCGCATGTGTATCCAGCCCCTTGAAGGCAGGCAGCAGGGCAGGGTGGATGTTGACCATGCGGCCCTGCCACTTCTCGACGAAACGCGCGCCGAGAATGCGCATATAGCCGGCCAGCGCGACGATCTCGGCGCCAAAAGAGACAAGGGCCGCGTCGATCGCCCCGTCATGCGCTTCCTTGCTGGCATGGTCCGAGCGCGAAATCACCTTGGTGGCGATGCCGCGCGCCGCGGCGATACCGAGGCCGGCGGCATTGGCGCGATCGGAGATGACGCCGACGATTTCGGCCGGATAGGCCGGGTTGCTTGCCGCCGCGATCAGCGCCGTCATGTTGGAGCCGCGCCCCGAAATAAGCACTACGGTGCGTTTTCTGGTCATAGGCCGATCGAGCCCCGATAGATGACGCCGGCATCGCGGCGCGGCACGATCTGGCCGATCGGCGTCACCGTCTCGCCGGCCTCCTGCAGAACGGCGGCGACCTGCGCCGCCTGGCCCGAGGCGACGACCAGGATCATGCCGATGCCGCAATTGAAGGTGCGCATCATCTCTTCCGGCGCGACGCCACCGGTCTTGGCCAGCCACGAAAACACCGGCGGCACCTCGATGGCGCCGAGATCGAGCTCGGCCGAAAAATCCTTGGGCAGAACGCGCGGGATGTTTTCGGGAAAGCCGCCACCGGTGATATGGGCCAGCGCCTTGATGCCATGCGTGTTGCGGATCGCCTTGAGGATCGACTTGACGTAGATGCGCGTCGGCTCGAGCAGCGCCTCGGCCAGCGTCGCCTCGTCATTGAACGGCGCCGGATCGCCCCAGCCAAGGCCGCTTACCGCGACGATACGGCGGACCAGCGAAAAGCCGTTCGCATGCAGGCCCGACGAGGCAAGGCCGAGCAGCACGTCGCCCTCGACGATGTCGTCGGTCGGCAGCAACTGGCCGCGTTCGGCGGCACCGACTGCAAAGCCGGCAAGGTCGTAGTCCTTGTCGTGATACATGCCGGGCATTTCCGCCGTCTCGCCACCGATCAGCGCGCAGCCGGCCTGCCGGCAGCCGGCGGCAATGCCGCCAACGATCGAAGCGCCCTGATCGGGATCGAGCTTGCCGGTGGCAAAATAGTCGAGGAAGAACAGCGGTTCGGCGCCCTGCACGACGATGTCGTTGACGCACATGGCGACGAGGTCGATACCGATCGTGTCATGCTTGCCGGTATCGATGGCAATCTTCAGCTTGGTGCCGACGCCGTCATTGGCGGCGACCAGCACCGGATCGGTAAAGCCGGCTGCCTTGAGATCGAACAGGCCGCCGAAACCGCCGATCTCGCCATCGGCGCCCGGCCGGCGGGTGGCGCGCACCAGCGGCTTGATCTTCTCGACCATGAGATTGCCGGCGTCGATGTCGACGCCCGCTTCGGCATAGGTGAGCCCGTTCTTGCGCTTGCTCATTACTCTTTCCCTGCTTTCTCGGGCTCTTCGCATGAACGGTTTCGGTCCGCAAGGATAACGGCGCTGAAACTGCCGATCTCCCCACTTGAGGGGGAGATGGCCGGCAGGCCAGAGGGAGGCGCTGTCCAGGGCTCTGTCCGCCGACCTGCCGATCGGCACCATTGCGCATCCAGATCAAACCCCAACCGGGTTCCAGATATCGATGAGCTTGAGAAAGACCTGCTGTCGGCTCAGCTTATGAGGTAATGCTGGTTGATGAGGCGTTGATCGCAAATTGCGCGGTGAAAGCCCGGATATAAGCCGGCCGTGCTTCCCCGCGCGCTACATAGGCAGCCAAGTTTTGATATTCGTCCAAAATGCCGGACATTCTTAGTCGCAGCAGCACTGACACCATCAATAAATCGCCCGCGCTGAACGTATCATCGAGCCAGTCGGCGACGCCTAAGTAGGCCGAGAGTTTGTCCAGACGAGCCCGAACACGGTCCTTTACCAACGGCAAGCGCTCCTCGCTCCAAGGCATGTCACGTTCGAATATTCTTGCCGTCGTTAATTCGAGGATCGGCGGCTCGACGGTGTTAAGTGCGGCAAACATCCACGTGATCGCACGCGCGCGGGCATTGCGATCCTTCGGCAGCAATCCCGTATGCTGCTCAGCAAGGTGAAAGACGATCGAGCCGGTTTCGAACAGCGAGAGAGAACCTTCCTCATAGGTGGGGATCTGGCCGAAGGGATGGATGGCCAGATGGCCAGGCGCCTTCATTTCTGCAAAGGAAACAAGACGAACCTCATACGGCTGCCCCACTTCTTCGAGCGCCCAGCGAACGCGCGTATCGCGCGCCAGTCCCTTGCCGCCATCGGGCGATCGTTCAAAAGCTGTGATAGTGATTGTCATCGCGTCCGTTTTCCTTGCTCGCGGTCCAGGAAGGTCTGGGCGAATTCTTCGGCTTCCCATCGTGAGACGAATGAGCCTCCCCGAAATCGACATCTGTCTTGACCTATTTCATTTGTCTTGACCTATTTCATTGCTGGCGCCCTCGAGGGGTGATTGGCAGCTTCTGTGTCGCTTCTCACTTGCCGTAACCCTCCTTCTCCATCATGTATCGACAAACAAGAGCGACGGGATATGCGTTTGACCATCCCTAACATGATCACGATCATGCGCTTCGTGCTGGTGCCGGCAGTGGTGCTGGCCATGCTGCAGGAACGCTGGGACTGGGCGTTTGCCGGCTTCCTCATTGCCGGCATTTCCGACGGCGTCGACGGCTTCATCGCCCGCCATTTCAATCAGTTTTCCAGGCTCGGCGCCTATCTCGATCCGATGGCGGACAAGCTGCTGCTGGTCTCGGTTTTCGTGGTCCTAGGCTTCAGCGGCGAACTGCCGCTGTGGCTGGTCGTTACCATGGTATCGCGCGACGCACTGATCGTCTGCGCCGTGCTTTTATCCACCGTCATGGCGCATCCGGTTGAGATGAAGCCGCTCCTGGTGTCGAAGGCCAACACCGCGATTCAGATCGTACTGGCGGCAGTGGTGCTGGGCGAACTGGCCTTCGACATCCGTCTCGATCCGCTGAGGCCGGCCCTCATATTGCTGTCCGGGGTCTTGACCGTGGCTTCGGCCGCGGCCTATCTCGTGGCTTGGCTGAGGCATATGAGCGGCTATGGCGAAGGCTCCACACCCGGCACCTGAACATCGGGCACCTGACGAACGGTCCATCGACGCCGAGGCCGAAGCCGCGGCAGCGGAGGCTGCGGCATCGGCGTCGTTTCGCCGGCAGATCCGCTTCTGGCTGGTCAGCGCCATCATCCTCGCCGTCTTCCTTTACGTCTTCAGCGGCATCCTTCTGCCCTTCGTTGCCGGCATGGTGCTCGCCTATTTCCTCGACCCTGTCGCCGACCGGCTGGAGCGTCTCGGCCTGTCCAGGCTGATGGCGACGGTGGTCATCCTCGTCGCCTTTATCGTCGTCCTGGTGCTGGCCGTCGTCATCCTGGTTCCGGTGCTCGCCTCGCAGATGGCTGATTTCGCCAGCAAGCTGCCGGACTATCTGACCCGGCTGCAGAGCCTGATCACCAGCTTCGACCCGAAATGGCTGGAAGAGAAATTCGGCGTCGACGCCAATGGCCTGCGTGAAGGCTTGAACTCGCTGCTGACCTCCGGCTTCGGCCTCCTGACCACCGTCTTCACCTCGATCTGGAGCTCCGGCGTTGCGCTGGTCTCGGTCGTCAGCCTGTTTGTGGTGACGCCGGTCGTCGCCTTCTACATGCTGCTCGACTGGGACCGCATGGTGGCAATCGTCGACAGCTGGGTGCCACGCGACTATGTCAAGACCGTCAGGGCGATCGCCAGGGATATCAACACGGCAACCGCCGGCTTCGTGCGCGGACAGGGCACGCTGTGCCTGGTGCTGGGCGCCATGTATGCCACCGGCCTGACGTTGACGGGCCTGAATTTCGGCATCCTCATCGGCCTGTTTGCCGGGCTGATCTCGTTCATCCCCTATGTCGGCTCGCTGACCGGCCTGGTGCTGGCCGTCGGCGTCGCCTTCGTCCAATTCTGGCCGGACTGGACCATGATCGCGGCGGTGGCCGGGGTGTTCTTCGTCGGCCAGTTCATCGAGGGCAATATCCTGCAGCCGCGGTTGGTCGGCAAAAGTGTCGGCCTGCATCCTGTGTGGCTGATGTTCGCGCTGTTTGCCTTCGGCGCGCTGTTCGGCTTCGTCGGCCTGCTGATCGCCGTTCCGGCTTCCGCCGCCGTTGCCGTTCTGGTGCGCTTCGCCATCGCGCGCTATCTCGAATCGCCGCTCTACAAGGGCCATGCCAACGAGCCGGTGCCGCCGCTGCAGGTGCGCCGCCGCGGGGGCGCGCGCGGTTGAGCCAGATGCCGGACAAGATCGATCCGCCGCGCCAATTGCCGCTCGATCTAGGCCACGGCACCGGCTATTCGCGCGACGAGCTCGTCGTCTCCAGCACCAACAGCCAGGCGGCGGCGCTTGTCGACCGCTGGCCGGACTGGCCGTCGCCGGTTGTCGTGCTGGCCGGGCCGGCCGGCTCGGGAAAAACCCATCTGGCCTCGATCTGGCGGACCCGCGCCGACGCGGTGAAAGTGGAGGCCGGCCGCATCGGCGACTGCATCGAAAATCTCGGCGCGCATCCGGCCCTGATCGACGATGTCGATGCCGGCCCGGTCGACGAGCACGGTCTGTTCCACCTGATCAATGCGGTGCGCGGCGCCGGCTCGACCTTACTGTTGACGGCGCGCCGCTTTCCCTCCGCCTGGGGCGTCCGGCTGCCCGACCTGGCATCGCGGCTGAAGGCGGCGGCTACCGTCGAGATCCACGAGCCCGACGACCTCTTGCTGGCCGGCGTCATCACAAAGCTGTTCGCCGATCGACAGGTCGAGGTCGAGCCGCATGTCGTGCAATATCTGGTGCGCCGCATCGAACGCTCGCTGGCCACCGCAATGCGGGTGGTCGAACGGCTCGACCGCGCCGCGCTCGAGCGCAAGACGCCGATCACCCGCGCCCTAGCAGCCGAGACCGTCAGCGCCATGGATGAAGGGCAGGGCGAGTTCGCGATTTAGAGGATTCCAGTTCGGCCGCCGTCCCATTTTGGGAAAAAAGGCTGGCATCTGTCTTGCAAGAAAGAGCTTGCCGGCTAATCCCGGTCCTGATTGCGTATCAAATCAGGTAGTAGGCTCGCCGGGATGGAGTGGTTGGGGTTCTCGCCCGGCGAGCTTGCCGTCAGATGCATCTGGTAGCGCCATTGCGGCGGCCAGGTCTCAACTTTCACCTCCGGCAATCGCGGCTCGTTCCACGCCAAAGCGCCGGCGATAATCGCCGGGCACCAGGCCGGTTATCCTGGCGAATACCTTGCGGAAGGAGCCGGGATCGTCATAGCCGACCTCCCAGGCGATCTGGTCGATCGATCGCATCGTGGTTTCCAGCATCTCGCGCGCCTTGCCGACCCGCAGGTGCTGACAATATTCGGTCGGCCTGAGGCCAGTGGCGTTGCGGAAGCGTCGCAGAAAGGTCCGCTCCTCCAGCCCTGCATGCTCGGCCATGGCACCGAGCGTCACATCGCGGGCGCCGTTCGCCTGCAGCCAATGCTGCACCTTGAGGATCGCTTCGTCGTCATGGGTCAATCGCGGCGCAAACGGGCTGTAAAAACGTTGCTCGCGGCCCGGTGGATCGACCAGCATGAAACGCGCCGTGTCCATCATGACGGCTGACCCGAGCACCCTGTCCACCAGCTTCAGGCCGAGATCGGTCCAGGCCATGTAGCCGCCGGCGGTAATGATATCGCCATCGTCGATGACCAGCCTGTCGGCGTCGAGCAGGATGTCTGGGAAGCGTAGCGCCAGCGCGTCGCGATAAGCCCAGTGCGTCGTCGCGGCGCGACCGGACAACAGGCCGGTCTCGGCAAGCACGAAGGCACCGGCGCAGACCGAACCGAGCGTCGCGCCTGCCGTGTGGCGATCCCTGAGCCAGCCGGCATAGGGCGCGGCTGCTTCCCGAGCGATCGGATCCCCCAACGTCGGCGGGAGGATAACCATGGCTGGTTCATTGTCGGCGCCGGGCTCGCTGTCGAAGGTGCGGACTACGGTGTGGCCCGCGTCCTCCAATTGCCAATGACTGACGCGAAGCCTCAACGCGTCCAGCGACCGCTCGACAGCCAGCCGGTTTGCCAGCATGAAAAGATCGGTCAGGCCGAGCACGGCTGCTTCCTGCACGCCGGGATACAAGACGAGGCCGATTTCGATCAGATCACGCGCAGCCGTCATTTGTCAGTTTTGCCACGTTGAATGTCCGTTTTGCCAATGCTCACCCTGACCGCACTGTTATAATTTTTCCAGCTGAGGGGGCTAAAAGCTTCCCTGTTACCCCCAACTTTTCCATCAAGGAGTAGGACGATGAGCACATTCACCACCCATGACGGCACCGAGATTTTCTACAAGGATTGGGGCAAGGGCCAGCCGATCGTGTTCCATCACGGCTGGCCGCTGAGCTCAGACGACTGGGACAACCAGATGCTGTTCTTCCTCGAAAAGGGCTACCGCGTCATCGCACATGACCGCCGCGGCCACGGCCGCTCGTCGCAGACCGCGACCGGCAATGAGATGGACACCTACGCCGCCGATGTTGCGGCGCTGGCGGCGCATCTCGATCTCAGGGATGCGATCCACATCGGCCACTCGACCGGTGGCGGCGAGGTGGCGCGTTACGTCGCGCTTTATGGCGGCGGCGGCCGTGTTGCCAAGGCGGTGCTGATCGGCGCCGTGCCGCCGATTATGCTCAAGACCGACAGCAACCCCGGCGGCTTGCCGATCGAAGTCTTCGACGGCTTTCGCGCCGCCCTGGCCGCTAACCGCGCCCAGTTCTACAGGGATGTGCCGGCCGGCCCGTTTTATGGCTTCAACCGCGAGGGTGCCAAGGTCTCGCAAGGCGCCGTCGACAATTGGTGGCGCCAAGGCATGATGGGCGGAGCCAAGGCCCATTACGACTGCATCAAAGCCTTTTCCGAGACCGACTTCACCGACGATCTAAGGAAGCTCGACGTGCCCGTCCTGATCATGCACGGCGACGACGACCAGATCGTGCCGATCGCCGATTCCGCGCTGCTTGCGATCAAGCTGGTGAAGCATGGCACGCTCAAGGTCTACAAGGGCCTGCCGCACGGCATGTGCACCACCCATCCGGAGATCATCAATCCGGATCTGCTGGCCTTCATCCAGGGCTGACGGCTTGCGTATCGGACGGGCAGCGCAGGCTCGTGCTGTCCGTCCGTCGCTTGCGTATCACCGGCGACGGCAGACACGCTCGAGCGTGATCCGCTTGCGCTGCCGACGAGATTTGCTTGATGAATGGTCGGAGTGGAGAGATTCGAACTCCCGACCCTCTGGTCCCAAACCAGATGCGCTACCAGGCTGCGCTACACTCCGAACGGTCTGTTGCCTAGTGATTTCAGCCCACCAAAGCAAGCGTAAAAAGCCATCGGCCTTGCTGCCGGCGGCATTGCGCAGTAATGACGGGCTAGTGCATGGCCAGAGAACAGTAATCTGGTGTCGCGGTCGTGCGCTTGCAACCAGCAATGAGGTGGTCATGTCAGCCCGCATTTTCAGCCCAGCCAAAACCGCGATGCAGTCCGGCAAGGCCAAGACCGGCCATTGGGTGCTGGAGTTCGATCCGGAGCAGCGCAAGAAGATCGATCCGCTGATGGGCTACACCACGTCCGGCGACATGCGAAGCCAGATCAGGCTGACCTTCGACACAAGAGAAGAGGCGGTCGCCTATGCCGAGAAGGAAGGCCTGGCTTTCCGCGTTGAGGAGCCGAAGGAAATCAAGCGCCGCCAGATTTCCTATGCGGAGAATTTCCGCTATGACCGCAGGACGCCCTGGACGCATTGATCCCATACCGGCCCTGCCAGCACAATCCGCCGGTCATGCGGCCGGCCAGTGGTCCCGTAGCTCAGCTGGATAGAGCACCGGCCTTCTAAGCCGATGGTCACAGGTTCGAATCCTGTCGGGATCGCCAATATCTTCAGGTCCATTCCGGACAGGTTCACTCGCCAGTCGCACAGGATTTCCAACACATGACAGCGATGGGCGCGGCGGCGCTGCTGATCCTTGTCCTGACCTATGCCGGCGTTGCCGTCGGCAGGGTACCCGGGCTGCGCCTCGACCGCGCAGGGATAGCACTGCTCGGCGGCGCGGCGATGATCGCCATCGGCGCGCTCGACATGGAAGACGCCTACCGCGCCATCAGCTTCGACACCATCACGCTTCTGCTCGGCATGATGATCGTCGTGGCGCATCTGAAAGTGTCCGGCGCCTTCCGCGCGCTCGGCGGGTTCGCCATCGAGCATGCGCATGCGCCATTCATGCTGCTGGTGATGGTGACGCTGTTGACCGGCGTCCTGTCGGCATTCCTCGTCAACGACGCTATCTGCCTGGTCATGGCGCCGATCGTCGTCCATGTCACCCGCGTCATCAACCGCAACCCGGTTCCCTATCTGATCGCCACGGCGACCGCATCCAATTGCGGCAGTGTCGCGACCATCACCGGCAATCCGCAGAACATGGTCATCGGCGCCCTGTCGGGGATTTCCTATCCGGCCTTCTCGGCGGCGCTTGCGCCGGTGGCCCTGTTCGGCCTCGTCGCCGTCATCGTCATCGTCCGCATCGTTTACCATGCCGAATTTTCGCGCAAGGCCGAGCTCAGCCCCGAAGTCTACCGAGGCCGCATGCTGCCGGGACAGGTGCTGAAGGCGGTGGTCGTCTGTATCGGTTTGGCCATCGCCTTCTTTGCCGGCGTTCCGGTTGCCAAGGCGGCGCTGATCGGCGGCGCGATTCTGTTGCTGACCCGCGCCATCAAACCTGAGCGCATCTATCGCGAGATCGATGGGCCGCTGCTGTTCATGTTCGCCGGGCTGTTCATCGTCGTCGCCGGAGCCGAGAAGACGCTGCTTACGCCCGACATCGTCGCTTCGGCAAAAGACCTTGGGCTGAATGATGTGTGGCGGCTGTCCGGCTTCACCGCGGTGCTGTCCAACATCATGAGCAATGTCCCGGCCGTGCTGGCGCTGAAGCCGTTCGTGCCCGGACTGGAAAACCCCGAGCGGGCCTGGCTGGTCGTCGCCATGAGCTCGACGCTGGCCGGCAATTTCACGTTGCTCGGCTCGGTCGCCAATCTGATCGTTGCCGAGCACGCGCGGGTCTCCGGCAAACCGCTGGGCTTCATCGCCTTCTTCAAGGTCGGCCTGCCGTTGACGCTGGTCACCCTTCTTGCCGGGACGGCATGGCTGGCGGCCTAGAAGCGCGTCGCATTCGACCGACCTCATGCGGCGCGCATTAGGCTCTTTTTCATCATGTCGTTGTCGCAAAACCGCTGCACACTTTTGCGCGGCATGCATTAGCCGGTCAGGGCGATATCACCGTCAGATGGCCTTTCATGTTGGGATGGAAGCGGCAGAAATAATCGACCGATTCCGCCTTCTTTACCGTCAGGCTCGCCGCCTTCTTCGGCGGGATCATCACTTCCCAGGCGCCGTTGACGGTTGCCGTGTGGGAGAACACGTCCTTGTTTACCCACCTGATCGTGTCGCCGACCTTCGCCTCGATCATCGCCGGCGAAAACACAAGCTTCTCGATCGTCACCTCGATGGTTTCGGCCTTGGCCGGCGCGGCACCCATAGCCAATGCCAGAGCAACCCACAGATGCCGCCGCGACATCATTGGCTCGATCCTCACTTCAGCATGCCGGCGACGTGTTCGGCGTGCTGTTCGTGGCCCTGGAATATTTTCAGGCCGGTTTCCAGCAGGCTCTTCAGCTCGGCATTGCTGGCGGACGGGATCAGCAGAGTTTCGAGCGCGCCATTGACCTGTTTGTGGTAGGCCACCTCGCTCGCGACATAGGCCTTGTCGAACGCTGCGCCCTTGAGCTTGGCAAGCTTGGCACGTTCCTCGGTCGCCGCCTTGGTCAGCGCTTTGCTGGTCGGATTATCCTCAGGCGTGACCTTGAGCTTCTTGACCAGGTCGAGAGCCTGTTTGTTGACCGCCTCGTGATCTCGCACCATGTCCTTGGCGAAGTCCACGACCTCCTTGTTCTTCGATTTCTTCAGTGCCTGCTTGGCCGCCTCGACGTCGAGCACGCCCGCTGTGTAGGCGATATGTGCGATCTGCGGATCGGTCGGTTTGTCGGCAGCTTGCGACAAGGGCGCCGCGCCAAGCAGGAAAATTGCGGCCAGTGCCGTAGTCGATCGAATAAACATGATGCTCTCCTTCGCCCCGACGCGGAACTGCATCGGGCTTCGTTTTCAGTGATGCTCATTGGATGCAGGTCACGGGAAAACGTTCCCGCGAAAATCGGTGCGGCCTATCCGGAAAGACCAAGCCGCTGCATCACGGCATTGGTCAGCCGTTCGCAGCGCCGGCCAGCGAACGGAAAGGCGTCGAGCAGCACCGGGCCGATCTGGTCGTCCAGCGCCTTGCGCACCAGCGCGCGGGCGCGGTGCAGCCGGGTCTTGATGGTTTCTGGTCGCACGCCAAGCAGTTCGGCGGTTTCCTCGATGCTCAATCCCTCGATGACGCGCGCCACGAACACCATCCGGTAGACATCGGGAAGACTGTCGGTTGCCCGTTCGACAAGCTCAAGGATCTGCCGTTGCGCCATCGTCCGCTCCGGATCGTCGCTCGGATTGAAGGGAAACCGGATGATTTCGGCTTGCGGGTTTTCTGGCATCGCTACCATTCGCCGCCTTTTGCGCAAGCGGCCGAGGGCTTCGTTGATGACGATACGCGACAGCCATGTGGCGAGCGAGGCATCGCCGCGAAAGGACTCGAGATGGGCAAAGGCGCTGACATACGCCTCCTGGACGATGTCCTCGGCCTCGCTGTCGTTCCGCACAACACCGCGGGCGATGCGGTAGAGCCTTTGGTTGTGCGTCTTGATGATGGTGCGAAATGCATCGCCATCACGTGCCAGCGCGCGGCCGACAAGCTGCATATCGCCGGAAGCGGCGGGCGTTGCCGTCAACGCAGCAGGCATGGCCGATCTCCTGATAGGCTTCTCATCGCGACATTGGATGCATCGGCCGACAAAAGGTTCCCGACCGATCCCGCCGGCCAACCTCGATCCGTTTCAAGGACTGGCAGAGACTATTCTACCGCCTTCACCACACTGCCGCCCCTGTTTTGTAGAGTCGACCGATCGGTCGCCGTGATATCGCTCAGGATCGCAATTTTTCCAGGCTGTTACGCCGATTTTCTGACTCAGTCTGGAATGGTGCTGGCTCAGGCATCAGCGGCCGCCGCCAGCCCGCGCGCCAGGTCGGCCTTCAAATCCTCGACATCCTCGAGCCCGATCTGCAGGCGCACCAGCGGCCCGTCATACGGGCCCTTGGCGATTGTGCGGTCGCCAAGAAATACCGGCACGGCAAGGCTCTCATAGCCGCCCCAGGAATAGCCGAGGCCGAAAAACTTCAACGCGTCGAGGAAGGCGTGCTGCTGCTTCTGTCCGCCGCCCGCGAGAACGATCGAGAAGATGCCGCTCGATCCGCAAAAATCGCGCTTCCACATAGCGTGGTCGGGA
The DNA here is from genome assembly GCF_040317995.1 of Mesorhizobium sp. M1334. NCBI lineage: Bacteria > Pseudomonadati > Pseudomonadota > Alphaproteobacteria > Hyphomicrobiales > Phyllobacteriaceae > Mesorhizobium > Mesorhizobium sp. M1334. The sequence goes on along the minus strand of NZ_JAMYLM010000014.1, from coordinate 41,736 downwards.
TGACTGGGCAGCCCCGGATGCAGCACCTGCGCTACGCCGGGCTGATCCTCCAGCCAGCCGGCGAGGGAAAGCGCGCTCTTTTGATGATGCTCCAGCCGCACGCCCATCGTGCGCAGGCCGCGCAGCACCTGGTAGACGTCGTCCGGTCCGGCGCAGCAGCCCATCGTGTTGAACGTCTCGCAAAGCTGATTCCAGCAAGCTGCATTGGCCGACACCGTGCCGAGCAGCACGTCGGAATGGCCGGCCGGGTATTTCGTCGCCGCGTGGATCGAGATGTCGACGCCGTGGTCGAGCGGGCGGAAGTAGAGCGGCGTCGCCCAGGTGTTGTCCATCATGACGATGGCGCCGGCGGCATGTGCTGCCTTGGCGATGGCCGGTATGTCCTGCACCTCGAAAGTGTTGGAGGCCGGCGATTCGGTGAACACCACCTTGGTGTTGGGCTTGATCAGCGCCGCGATGCCGGCGCCGATGCGCGGTTCGTAATACTCGACCTCGATGCCCAGCCGCTTCAGCATCGTGTCGGCGAAGTTGCGGGTCGGATGATAAACGGAATCGACGATCAGCAGATGATCGCCGGCCGACAGGAAGGCGAGCAGCGGCAGCGTCACCGCCGCCAGGCCGGACGGTACCGCGACCGTGCCTGCCGAACCTTCCAGCGCATCGATCGCGCTGTTCAGCGCATCGGTGGTCGGCGTGCCGCGCGTGCCGTAGGTGTATCTCTGGCTGCGTGAAGCCATCGCCGCCGCATTGGGATAGAGCACGGTCGAGGCATGCACCACCGGCGGATTGACGAAGCCGAAATAGTCATGCGGGTTGTTGCCGGAATGGGCGAGCCGCGTGTTGACGCCCATCTCGCTGCCGTCTTTTGCCATTGCTTTTCGTCCCATGGGTTGGTCGTTAGCCATAGTGCGGCGGCATTGGCCGCGCAACCGCACCGCACTCGCCAGGCCAAGGTCTTGAATATGCCAATTCAGCAATGCGCCGTAGATCCTCTGAACGGCTGCCAGGTGCGCTTGGCAAGTCACGGTCGGACTTTGCCGGCTTAATTGGCGCGCTGACCAATTTGCGAGCGCGTTTGTCTGCAATTCAGGCATTTCAGGCGGTTGGTTTTCAAAGTCTTTCGGATTTGGTCATTTCCCTTGACCTCACAGGAATAATCGCCTTCGATGTTGTTCGTGAATGGGAGGCAGCGCGTCGGTTACGATGCGCGATTCCGGTGATGGGCCGGGATTACATAGCTGCGTTCACACGGGAAAAAGTCAGGTTCGCCTGGAAAAAACAGAAAAGGGTCTGTGGGTCATGAAACACATTGCAATCGGCGTTTTGGGCGCCGCCGCGTTTGGATTCGCGGCTTCGGCGGCTTCGGCGGCCACGCTCGACGATGTCAAAGCGAAGGGCTTCATCCAATGCGGCGTCTCGACCGGTCTGGCCGGCTTCTCGGCGCCGGACGACAAGGGTGAGTGGCAAGGCATCGACGCGGACTTCTGTCGCGCTGTGGCGGCTGCCGTGTTCGGCGATGGCACCAAGGTGAAGTTTACACCGCTCAGTGCCAAGGAGCGGTTTACCGCTCTGCAGTCGGGCGAGATCGACATCCTGTCGCGCAATACCACCTGGACCATCAATCGCGACACCGCACTCGGCCTGAACTTCATCGGCACGACTTATTATGACGGCCAGGGCTTCATGATCAACGCCAAGAAGCTTCCGGGCGTGAACTCGGCGCTGCAGCTTTCGGGCGCGGCGGTCTGCGTGCAGAGCGGTACCACGACCGAGCTCAACCTTGCCGACTATTTCAAGTCGAACAAGATGGAGTACAATCCTGTCGTCTTCGAAAAGCTGGAAGAGGTTAACGCCGCCTATGACGCCGGCCGCTGCGACGTATACACCACCGATCAGTCGGGCCTCTATGGCATCCGCCTGACACTCGGTGCGCCGGCCGACCACGTCGTGTTGCCCGAGATCATCTCCAAGGAACCGCTTGGGCCGGCCGTACGCCAGGGCGACGACCAATGGTACCACATCGTCAAGTGGACCTATTTCGCCTTGCTCGACGCCGAGGAACTCGGCATCACCAAGGCCAATGTCGACGAGATGAAGAACTCGGACAGTCCCGAGATCAAGCGCGTGCTCGGCCAGGAAGCCGACACCAAGATCGGCACCGATCTCGGCGTCTCCAACGACTGGGTCGTCAACATCGTCAAGGCCGTCGGCAATTACGGCGAGATGTTCGAGCGCAATGTCGGCTCGGGCAGCCCGCTGAAGATCGCGCGCGGCATCAACGCGCTGTGGACCAAGGGTGGTCTGCAATACGCTCCGCCGATCCGCTGATCGAAAATGGATTCGGAAGGCAGATCGTCTGCCTTCCGGTCTCTCTTTCCAGAGGACTGTCGAATGGCATCGCAGGAAGTTCTTCGCGAGGGGCCAAGCCGCGGTTCCCTCATTAATGATCCTCGTGTCCGCGGTATATTCTTTCAAGCGCTGGTCCTCGTCCTGCTGGTAGCGGGGGTCTGGTGGGTTACCCACAACGTCATCGTCAATCTGACGCGCTTGCACATCGCTTCCGGTTTCGGCTTTCTCAAGGGCCGCGCCGGCTTCGACATCAGCGAAAGCGCTATCGCTTATTCGTCGGATTCGACTTATTTCCGAGCCATCCTGGTCGGCTTCATCAACACCGTGATCGTGGCCGTCGTCGGCATTATTACCGCCAGCATCATCGGTTTCATCGTCGGCATTGGCCGACTGTCGCGCAACTGGCTGATCAGGAAGATCTGCACGGTCTATGTCGAGGTCTTCCGCAACATCCCGCCGCTGCTGGTCATCTTCTTCTGGTATTCCGGCGTGCTCGCCGTGCTGCCGCCGCCGCGCGAGAGCATTAATTTGCCGTTCGGCTCCTTTCTCAACCAGCGCGGCTTCTATTTTCCGCGCGCTGTCTGGGGCGAGGGCTCCTGGTTGATCCTGGTCGCCCTGCTCCTCGGCATTGCCATGGCCTGGTTCGTCGCCCGCAAGGCGCGGCAGCGGCAGATGGCGACGGGTCAGCCATTCCCGGTGCTCTGGACATCGATAGCGTTGATTGTCGGCCTGCCGCTGCTGGCCTACGCGCTGAGCGGCTTTCCTCTGAGCTTCGAATTCCCGAAGCAATCGACTTTCAACCTGGTCGGTGGCTTTCAGGTCAGACCGGAGTTCCTGTCACTCTATCTGGCGTTGTCCTGCTATACGGCCGCCTTCATCGCCGAGATCGTGCGCGCCGGCATCAGGGGCGTCAGCACGGGCCAGACCGAGGCGGCCGCGGCACTTGGGCTGCGCTCGGGATCGATCCTCAGGCTTGTCGTCGTGCCGCAGGCGATGCGCATCGTTATTCCGCCGCTGACCAGCCAGTATCTGAACTTGACCAAGAACTCTTCACTCGCCATCGCCATCGGCTATCCGGACCTGACGGCGACTGCCGGCACTGTCTTGAACCAGACCGGGCAGGCGGTTGAAGGCGTGGTGATCATGATGGCTGTCTATCTCGCGCTAAGCCTGATCACGTCGGCGATCATGAACGTCGTCAATGCCAGGATGGCGCTGGTGGAGAGGTAGGGCCATGCAGGAACACGACATGTCCTGGGTGCGGACGGAGATGGCGCTGGCCCAACCGGCGCCGTCGAGCGAGCGTGGCCTCACCGCCTGGATCCGCAAGAACCTGATTGCCACCACGGGCGACACCATTCTCACCGTCGTCGGCATCGCGCTGGTCGCTATGATCCTGCCCCAAATCATCAATTGGGCCTTCATCAACGCCCAGTGGACCGGACCGGATCGCTCGGTCTGCGCCACCGTAGCGCAAGGCGGCATCCAGCCGGATGGCTGGACCGGTGCTTGCTGGGCATTCGTCAACGCCAAATTCGGCCAGTTCATGTTCGGCACCTATCCTATCGAGGAGCGTTGGCGGCCGATCGTGGTGGCCATCCTGTTCGTGGCACTGTTGGTGCCGCTGCTCATTCCGCGCGTACCACGCAAGGGGCTGAATGCCATTCTTCTCTTTCTTGTACTGCCGGTCGTCGCCTTCGTTCTGTTGGTCGGCGGCCTATTCGGCCTGCCGCATGTCGAGACGTCGCGTTGGGGCGGACTGCTGGTGACGCTCAGCCTGTCCTTCGTCGGCATTGCCGTGTCGCTGCCGATCGGCATCGTGCTGGCGCTCGGCCGGCGCTCGAACATGCCGATCGTCAAGCTGCTGTGCGTGATCTTCATCGAGACGGTACGCGGCATCCCGCTGATTACGGTGCTGTTCTTTGCCAGCGTGATGCTGCCGCTGTTCCTGCCGGCCGGCGTCAGCTTCGATAAGTTCCTGCGCGCGCTGATCGGCGTGTCGCTGTTTGCCGCCGCCTACATGGCCGAAGTGGTGCGTGGCGGCCTGCAGGCGATCCCCAAAGGCCAGTATGAGGGCGCCGATTCGCTCGGCCTCAGCTACTGGCAGAAGATGGGCCTGGTCGTCATGCCGCAGGCGCTGAAGCTGGTCATTCCCGGCATCGTCAACACCTTCATCGGCATGTTCAAGGACACCAGCCTGGTCATCGTCATCTCGATGTTCGACCTCCTCGGCATCGTCAAGCAGAACTTCTCCGACGCCAATTGGGCGACGCCGCAGACGGCCAGATCCGGCCTGGTGTTCGCGGCCTTCATCTTCTGGCTGTTCTGCTTCGGCATGTCGCGCTATTCAATGTACACGGAACGCCGTCTCGACACCGGCCACAAACGCTAAAAAGGGGACCTTGTCATGGCCATAGAAAACGCCGTCAGCGCGGAAGAGATCAAGGTCAATGCCGCCAAGATGCACATTTCCACCACCGATGTCGCCATTGACATCATCGCCATGCACAAATGGTACGGCGAATTCCATGTGCTGAAGGACATCAATCTAAAGGTGATGCGCGGCGAGCGCATCGTCATCTGCGGCCCGTCGGGCTCCGGCAAATCGACGATGATCCGCTGCATCAACCGGCTGGAGGAACACCAGAAGGGCAAGATCATCGTCGACGGCAAGGAACTGACCAACGATCTGAAGAAGATCGACGAGGTGCGCCGCGAGGTCGGCATGGTGTTCCAGCACTTCAACCTATTCCCGCATCTGACCATTCTGGAAAATTGCACGCTGGCGCCGATCTGGGTGCGCAAGATGCCGAGGAAGCAGGCCGAGGAAATCGCCATGCATTTCCTCACGCGCGTCAAGATTCCGGAACAGGCCAACAAATATCCCGGCCAGCTTTCCGGCGGCCAGCAACAGCGCGTGGCGATCGCCCGCTCGCTGTGCATGAACCCGCGGATCATGCTGTTCGACGAGCCGACCTCGGCTCTCGATCCGGAAATGATCAAGGAAGTGCTGGAGACGATGGTCGGGCTGGCGGAGGAAGGCATGACCATGCTCTGCGTCACCCACGAGATGGGCTTTGCGCGCAAAGTCGCCAACCGGGTGATCTTCATGGACCAAGGCCAGATCGTCGAGCAGAACACGCCGGCCGAGTTCTTCGACCACCCGCGCCACGAGCGCACGAAACTGTTCCTGTCGCAGATACTGCATTGATCCTGTACGCCGGGTTCGGGACAAGAGCGGGCGGATCAAGCCTCTCTGTCTTGCTCGGCTCCGAGCATATTCGACGAGCGCTGACCTTGCGTTGCGCGAGAAGATAGCAAGCGTGCTTCAGGTCGTTCGAGTGGTCACGTTGCAACCTGGTAACTAAGGCCGGCGCGGATCATAAGCGCGCCGGCTGCGTTCATTGCCATTGGGAGTTGTATAGCGAGCCGCGTGGGCGCGTGCGGCGGCAGGTCACGGGTTCATCCTGATGCTCATCCAACCGATCGATTATTTCCTCGTCGTCTGGTTCGCGCTGGCGCTGGCTTCGACGCTTTATGTCGGCTTCGACCAATATCGCAACAATCCCGAGCCGGTGGTGATGAAATGGGGCTTCATTCTGGTCACCCTCTATATGGGTCCGCTCGGCTTGCTGCTCTACGTGCTCGCCGACAAGGAGCCCCGGCCCGGCGAGCATGAACTCTTCACCCGGCCGCTCTGGAAGCAGGGCGTCGGCTCCACCATCCACTGCGTCGCCGGCGATGCCACCGGCATCATTCTTGCCGCCGCCGTCACGGCGGCGCTCGGCCTGCCGATGTGGATCGACCTGATTGTCGAATATCTGGCCGGCTTTGCCTTCGGCCTGTTCATCTTCCAATCGCTGTTCATGAAATCGACGATGGGCGGCACCTATTGGGAGAACGTGCGCAAGAGCTTCCTGCCCGAGTTCATCTCCATGAACTTCATGATGGCCGGCATGGCACCGGTCATGAGCTTCCTGATGATGGGCCGCGACATGCGCGCGATGGAACCGACGGAGCTGTTGTTCTGGGGCGTGATGTCGATCGGCGTCATCGCCGGCTTTGCGCTTGCCTACCCGGCCAATGTCTGGCTGGTCGCGCGGGGGCTGAAGCATGGGCTGATGACGCAGCGCGCGCAGGCAGCCGGCATCGATGGTCGGGAGCAGCCTGCCACGAGGCAACATGCGCAGATGCAAATGCAGCAGGCCGACGCCAGCGGCCATCGCGGGCAGCGCCACGATATGGCTTCCCACAAAGGCAAAGGCGGCGGCCATCACATGGAGACAGATGCCACGACGCCGCAGGTCGCTGCCCTAGGTGCCGTCTCCCTGCTGGCGCTCGGCATCGGCATGATCGCGCCGGCGAACTGGCTGAACCTGACGCTGTCGGCGCGCGACGTCGGCGGGGTGATCATGCCGCGAGGCATGATCATGGATCGCGACACGCCGGCCGATACGATGCGTGACATGGCCGCCACCGATCCGCGCCTCGTGGCCGCCTCTTATGGCCTGACGGTAAGGGGTGACCAGGACCTGCCGTTTCGGATGGAGAACGGCATCAAGGTATTCGAGCTCAGGCCTTCGGTGGTCCGCTGGCAAATCCTGCCGAACATTGCGGTCGATGCCTACGCCTATAACGGCCAGATTCCTGGTCCGCGTATCCACATCCGCCAGGGCGATCGGGTCAGGATCAACGTCACCAACGGCCTGCCTGAGGAAACAACCATCCATTGGCACGGGATGATCTTGCCGAACCAGATGGATGGACCGGCTGAGATTACCCAACCGCCGATCGAGCCTGGACAATCGTATTCCTATGAATTCACGGCGACCCAGCACGGAACCTATTTCTACCACCCCCATGCCAAGCCGGACCGGACCCAGGCGCTCGGCCTCTACGGTGCGCTGATCATCGATCCCGCCAATCCCGCCGACGAGGTCGCGGCCGACCATGATTACGTCATCGAGCTTCAGGAATGGCTGGAGCGGGAAGGGCTGACCTACCCGTCGATGCCGATGGACGGCGGCATGCCGAATTTCTTCACCATTAACGGCAAGGCCTATCCCTCGACCGAGACGATCCCGATGAAGGTTGGCGAGACGCTCAAGGTGCGGTTCATCGGCACCAACAACGGCTTCATCCATCCGATGCATATCCATGGCGGACCGTTCGAGGTCGTTGCCCGCGACGGCGAAACGATCCTTGCCTCCGGTCGTTTCCTTGCCGATACGGTCAATGTCGGGCCGGGTCAGCGCTACGACGTGATCTGGAAGGCGCAGCGTCCGGGCAAATGGCTGATCCATTGCCACATCCCGCATCACACCACGAACAACAATGTCGAGGAGAAGGGCGGAGGCGGGCTGATGGTCGTCATCGATGTCACCTGACCGTAGCCGTCTAAAAGGGAGCGTCAGTGCTCGTGGCCGTGGTTTTCGTCATGCACTTCTCGTGAGGGTGAGGATTGGTCGTTCTCTCCACGTTCGGTTGAAAACCGCACATTCGCCGTAGCCAAGGCCGGCATATGCTGGGACAGTTCGTCCTTCAGCGCTGCCGCGATGTTGTTCGCTTCCGAGAGCGGCAGGGTTTCGTCTGCGGCAATTGCGATGTCGGCGTGCAATCTATGACCGATCCAGCGCGCCTTGGCATCGACAATGCGTGCGCCCGGAACGTGCTCGGCGGCATGTCGGATTTCATCCATCACACCGGGTTCGATTCCATCGAGCATGCGGGTCAGCACCGAGCGGGCCGATTGCCAGACGATACCGAAGATCGCAATCGTGATCAGCAGGCCGACAATCGGGTCGGCCAAGGAAAAGCCGAGCCAGACGCCGATGGCTCCGATGACCACGGCAAGGCTGGTAAGTCCGTCGGTGCGGGCGTGATAGCCGTCGGCAATCAGTGCCGCGCTGTTGATTTCGCGGCCGACGCGGATACGGAACACGGCAACCGCCTCGTTGCCGAGGAAGCCGACAATGCCCGCCGCCGCCAGCCAGCCCAGGTGCGTCACCGCTTGTGGATTGATCAGCCTGTCGATGGCTTGGTAGGCGGCGACTACAGCGCTGAACAGTATGATGAGCACGATGATGATGCTGGCCAGATCCTCGACCCGGCCCAAGCCATAGGTGAAGGTCCGCGACGGCTTGCGCTGCGCCAGCACGAACGCAATCCATAGCGGGATCGCCGTGGTCGCGTCGCCGATGTTGTGGATCGTGTCGGCCAGCAGCGCCACACTTCCCGACAGCACAACCACGACCATCTGCAGCGCTGCGGTGATAACCAGGATTGCGAACGACCATTTGATTGCCCAGATGCCCCGATCGGTGGTGGCAATTGTCGCATCGATGACGCCATGGCTGTGATCGTGCGGACCGTGATCGCCGTGATGATGTGCGGCGTGCGAGCCGAACCCGAGCCATTCCAGAATGCGGGCTACGATGGCATTCACAGATATTTCGCCAGCTGCTTGAGTTCCGCCAGCGAGTTGCCGCCGGTTTCGACGCTGTCCGTCAGGCAATGCTCGATGTGATCGTTGATCAGCTCGCGCTTGGCGCTGCTGATGGCCCGTTCGACGGCATGAAGCTGCTGCGCCAGATCAACGCAAGGGCGATGCGCCTCGATCATCGCCAGCACCGCCGCAAGGTGGCCTTGCGCGCGCTTCAGGCGCTTTATGATGGAAGGATGCGAAGCGTGGAGGTGATCTGACATGCCTCTGGATATCCTCCCCGGGAGGATACGCGTCAAGCTCTAAGTCAGCTGTGCAATTTCTCGAGAGGCTTCACCTTGAACATTGCCTGGCCTATGTCTTCCCCATGAAGAAGCTTGCTCGTTTTCTCGGCCTGCTGGTCGTTGCAGCAGTCCTTGCGGTGGCGATGGGCACCCTGCTGCCGCGCCCGCTCTGGCCGGCGGCCGCTGCCGATCCGATCGGCGCAAGCCACCGCATCGTGGTGCTGAAAAATCCGATCCACACCGACATCGCCATCCCGGTCGACGACGATGTGCGCCGGCGCTTCCACTTCCTGGTCGATGCCGGCATTCCGGCCGACATGGCGGAGGTCCGCTACATCGTCTTCGGCTGGGGCGGCCGCGCCTTCTATCTCGAGACGCCGACCTGGTCGGAACTGAAGGCAGTGCCGGTGATGAAGGCGCTGACCGTCGATGCCTCGGTGATGCATGTCGACATTTCAGGCGAAATCGCCGAGCCGCATCCCGACGTCGCCGGCTTCGACGTAAGTGAGGAACGCTTTGCGGCGCTGCTCGATTTCATTGCAGCGAGTTTTCAGCAGGGACCGAACGGGGCCATGCCGATCGAGGATGCGGCCTACTCCCGTTTCGATCGTTTCTTCGAAGCCAATGGCCATTTCAACGCGCTGGTCGGCTGCAACACCTGGGCGGCGGCGGCACTGCGCACCGCCGGCCTGCGCACCGGCTGGTGGAACCCGCTGCCGGCCTCGCTTAGCCTGTCGATGCGGCTTTACAATTGACAAGGCTCCGATGACTTAGGACCGCCGAGCGTCCGCCCGCCAGCCATAGAGCCAGTCCAGATCAGCGGCGAGTTTTTCGGGTGAGCGCATCGCCAGGAACAGGTTGCGGGCCATCGCCACCGGCCCGGCCGCATGCCAGGCGAGGCGGTTGAGGGCGCCGCGGCGGGCGACCTGGGATACGCGCGGCCGCCGCGCCTGTTCCCAGGCGACAAGCGCGCTGCTGAGGTCGGCAGGCGAGCTGGCAACGAAACCGGCAAGGGTTACCGCGTCTTCGATCGCCATCGCCGCTCCCTGTGCGGCAAACGGCGTCATCGCATGCGCCGCATCGCCAATCAGCGCTATGCCCTCCGGCGTCGTCCACCGCCGCTGCTCGACGGTATGGATCGGCCATGCCGTCCATGGCGCGGCCTCGCTCGCCAGACGGACCAGCGCCGGCGCGGTACCGCGCATGGCGCTGGCGAGGATGGCGGGGTTGGCATGTCCCGACCAGCTCTCGGCGATGCGCTCGCCCTTGGTGAAGGCCGCGAGGTTGAAGACCGCGCCACGGCTGACCGGATAGGCGACCATATGGAAGCCTGGATAGAGGAATGTGGTAACGCAATCCGGCGCACCGATCACCCTGAAGGCTTGTCCGGCGAGGCTGTCCGCGGCCACCGTTGCGCGCCAGGCCAGCTCGCCCGAGAAGCTGCTTCTCCGGAAATCGGCCCCCTCACGGGCGAGCGTTTCTCGCACCGACGACCAGACGCCATCGGCTCCGACCAGCAACGATGCTTCGGCTTCGATGGTCGTGCCGGCAACGACTGTTGCGGTGATGCCATTCGGTCCGGTTGCGACGCCGCCGACGCGGGCACCGGTGACAAGCTTGACCTCGGACCGCTCGGCTATCCGCTCCATCAGCGCTGACTGCAGGTCGGCGCGGTGGGCGACGAGATAGGGTGCTCCCCAGCGCGTTTCAGCCACATGGCCAAGCGGTACGCGCGCCAGCTCGCGCAGCGTGACGGCATCCTTCAGCACGACCGCCTCCGGCCGCACCGCCGTCGGCAACAGCCGATCGAGTACGCCGAATTGTCGAAGGATGCGTGTCGCGTTGGGTGAAAGCTGGATGCCGGCGCCGGCAGCCTCGAGATGCTGCGCCTGTTCGAACAGTTTTATCCGATAGCCGCGCTCGGCGAAGGCCAGTGCCGCGGTCAGCCCGGCGACGCCCGCCCCGGCGATGACCACCTGCCGGGACTGCGTTTGTCGCATCAGGCTTGTCGCGGAAGAATCAGGCGGCCTGGTCGATATAGAGGCAGCCCGGCGGCTGCGTTTCCAATGCCCTCAGCTTGGGCGAATAGCGATAGAGCGTCGAGCAATAGGGGCAGACTTTTTCATTGTCGTCGCCCATATCGAGAAATACATGCGGGTGGTCGAAAGGCGGATTGGCCCCGGTGCACATGAATTCCTTGACGCCGATGTCGATTGCCGGATAGCCCGCATCGTTCTGGAAATGGGGAATGGAACCGCCTGCCATCGTCGTCTCCTGATCTTGTCGATTGCATCTGGATCATAACCCATCTCTTTGCAAGATCGATGAAATGAAACTGTCGCAAAAGCCTGTCAGAGGATAAGTTGAGCCGGTTAAGGCTGTGATCGTCGAACGGTGTGCGAAGAGCGGGAATCATGAACGAACTGAAGCCGGTCCAGAACGAATTCATCAGTGTCGAGGCCGCGAGCCGCGAAGGCGGCAATCCCGACCGCTTCGTCAATCGCGAGTTTTCCTGGCTGCAATTCAACCGGCGCGTGCTCGAGGAATCGCTGAACGCAAATCATCCGCTGCTCGAGCGCGTGCGCTTTCTGTCGATATCGGCCGCCAATCTCGACGAGTTCTTCATGGTCCGCGTCGCCGGTCTTGCCGGCCAGGTGCGCGAGGGCATCGTGCTGAAGAGCCCGGATGGGCGCACTCCCGAGCAGCAGCTCGAACAATTGCTGCGCGAGGTCGAGCGCCTGCAGGAGGACCAGCAGAACAGCCTTTCGGCGCTGATGCTGCTGCTCGACAAACAAGGCATCGAAAGCATCACTCGCGATGCGCTGACCAAGGACGAGAAGACCTGGCTCGAGGACCATTTCCAGGAGCAGGTATTTCCGGTCCTGACCCCGCTGTCGATCGACCCGGCGCATCCGTTTCCATTCATTCCCAATCTCGGTTTCTCGATGGCGCTGCAATTGCGCCATCGCAAAAACGGCGAGGAAATGAGCGCGCTTCTGCGCCTGCCGGTGGCGCTGAGGCGCTTCATCCGTTTGCCGGATCGCAAGCATCATGTCCGCTTCATTCCACTCGAAGAGGCGGTCAGTCTCTATATCGGCAAGCTGTTCCCCGGCTATGAGGTCAAGGGCTCCGGCACGTTCCGCATCATCCGCGACAGCGATATCGAGGTCGAGGAAGAATCAGAGGATCTGGTGCGGCTGTTCGAGACGGCGCTGAAGCGGCGACGCCGCGGCTCGGTCATCCGCATCGAGTTCGACAGGTCGATGCCGGCCGAATTGCGCGATTTCGTCGCCGGCGAGCTCGGCGTCTCGGCCAGCCGGATCAGCGTGCTCACCGGTCCGCTGGCGCTCAGCCAGATCTCGGAGATCGTCGCCGTTGCTCGCGACGATCTGAAGTTCACGCCTTACAATCCGCGCTTTCCCGAGCGCATCCGCGAGCATGGCGGCGACTGTTTTGCCGCGATCCGCGAGAAGGACATCATCGTCCACCACCCTTACGAATCCTTCGACGTGGTGGTGCAGTTTCTGCGCCAGGCAATGGCCGACCCGGAAGTGGTGGCGATCAAGCAGACGCTCTACCGCACCTCCAACGACAGCCCGATCGTACGGGCTTTGGTCGATGCGGCGGAAGCCGGCAAGTCGGTGACGGCGCTGGTCGAGCTCAAGGCGCGCTTCGACGAGGAGGCCAACATCCGCTGGGCGCGCGACCTCGAGCGCGCCGGCGTCCAGGTCGTCTTCGGCTTTCTCGAACTGAAGACCCACGCAAAGATGTCGCTGGTCGTGCGGCGCGAGGACGGCAGGCTGCGCAATTACGTGCATCTCGGCACCGGCAACTACCACCCAGTCACCGCCCGCATCTACACCGATCTGTCCTTCTTCACCACCGACCCGACAATCGCGCGCGATGTCGCCCAGTTGTTCAACTTCATCACCGGCTATGCCGAGCCGGCCGAGCAGATGCGGCTGGCCATCTCGCCGTTCACGCTGCGCGACCGCATCCTCCAGCACATTTCGGATGAGATCAGCCACGCGCTGGAGGGCAGACCGGCCCGCATCTGGATGAAGATGAACGCCTTGGTCGACCCGATCGTCATCGACGCGCTCTACGATGCCAGCCGCGCCGGCGTTGAGATCGATCTCGTCGTGCGCGGCATCTGCTGCCTGAGACCGCAGGTGCCCGGCCTGTCGGAGAACATTAGGGTGAAGTCGATCGTCGGCCGCTTCCTCGAGCACAGCCGCATCTATTGCTTCGGCAACGGCCACGGCCTGCCCTCGGACGGGGCGATCGTCTACATCTCCTCGGCCGATCTGATGCCGCGCAATCTCGACCGCCGCGTCGAGACCATGGTGCCGATCACCAATCCAACTGTGCATGAGCAGGTGCTCGGCCAGATCATGCTCGGCAACATCATGGACAACCAGCAAAGTTTCGACGTATTGGCTGACGGAACCTCCCGGCGCGTCGTGCTGGAGGAGGGCGAGGAACCGTTCAACGCGCAGGAATATTTCATGACCAATCCGAGCCTGTCCGGAAGGGGCGATGCGTTGAAGTCGCATGCGCCCAAGCGCATCGCGCAGTTCAAACGCCGCAAGAAACAGAACGCAGCGACGGGCTGATGATTTCAGCGTCCCAGGGCCGGCTCCAGGACCGCCGACCGCTGTCCATCATCGATATCGGGTCGAACTCGATCCGTCTTGTGATCTATGAGGGGCTGGCGCGCTCGCCGACCTTGCTGTTCAACGAAAAGATGCTGGCCGGCCTCGGCCGCGGCATCGTTTCGACCGGAAAGCTCGATCCCGAGGCGGTGACGCGTTCGATGGAAGAGTTCCGCCGCTTCCGCGCGCTCTCCGACCAGGCTGGCGCCGAGCGCATGTATGTGCTGGCCACCGCCGCCGCTCGCGAGGCCGTCAACGGCCCCGACTTCATCCACCGCGCCGAGGATGTGCTCAGGACTGAGATCCAGGTGCTCAGCGGCCGCGAGGAAGCCCATTATTCGGCGCTCGGCGTCATCTCCGGTTTCCACCCGGCCAACGGCATCGCCGGCGACCTTGGCGGCGGCAGCCTCGAACTGATCGATATCGACGGTGAGACGATCGGTGACGGCATCACGCTGCCGTTGGGCGGCTTGCGCCTGCAGGACATGGCGAAGAACTCGCTGGCCCAGGCGGCAAGGATCACGCGCGAGCAACTGGCGCGGGCGAAATTGCTGAAGGGCGGGCAGGACAGGGCCTTCTACACGGTCGGCGGCACCTGGCGAAACCTCGCCCGGCTGCACATGGAAATGACCAACTACCCGCTCGGCGTCATGCACCACTACGAGATCGGCATCGAAAGCGCCGCGAACTTCCTCAGGCAGGTCGCCAAAGCCGAGATCGATAAGATCAAAGGCATCGAGGGCATCTCCAAGAACCGCCGCTCGCTGCTGCCCTATGGCGCCATCGTGCTGCAGGAGATCATGGCGGCGATGCAGCCGTCGAAGATCATCGTGTCGGCGCTGGGCGTGCGCGAGGGCTTTCTCTATTCGCTGCTCGACAAGGTCGAGCAGAAGGCCGATCCACTGATCTCGGCGGCGGAAGAGCTTGCCCGCCTCCGCTCGCGCTCGGTCGACCACGCGCATGAGCTTGTCGAATGGACCGGCAAGGCGTTCGCCGCCTTCGGCATCGACGAAACCAGGGATGAGGCGCGCTACCGCCACGCCGCCTGCCTGCTCGCCGATATCGGCTGGCGTGCCCATCCCGAGTATCGCGGCAAGCAATCGCTCAACATCATCGCTCACGCCTCGTTTATTGGCGTCGACCATCCCGGCCGCGCCTTCCTGGCGCTTGTCAGCCTGTTTCGCCACGAGGGCGTGTTCAATGAAGCCGCTCCGGAAATCCGCGGGCTGGCGACACCGCGCTATCTCGAGCGCGCCCGCGTGCTGGCCGCGCTGCTGCGCGTCGTCTATTTGCTGAGCGCGGCAATGCCCGGCGTCATGCCGCGACTGAAATGGGAAAACCGCGGCAATGGCGTGCTGGCGCTGGTGCTGCCGGCAGCGCTGGCCGATCTTTACGGCGAGCGGCCGGCCGGCCGGCTGGCACAGCTGGCAAGGGTCACCAACCGCCGGCTGGTGCTGGCGGTCGAGGGCGGGCCTAGCATGTCTGTCAAATAGACGCCCGCGCTGTCGCGTCGCGACCGTTGAGGAAGGGAAACGCGGTGAAATCCAGGCAGGTTCTTCAGCTGTTGGTTACCGGGATCTTCGTCCTCTTCGCGGGCCCGTCAATGTGAGCCGTCTCGCAACGTTCGTTTTTCTGGACACCGAATAAACCGGGCGGCAGCTTAGGCGCTCGCTGCAACCAGCCGCCCGTCGGCCGACCAGGCGCCCGCACCAGCCATTGCCAGCGCCAGGAAACCGCCTGCTATTGCGATGTCCTTCATCAGCATCTGTGAATGCATGAAGGTCAGCGTCGGATCGTCGCCGCCCTGGCCATAATGACCGAGGAAGCCCGCCGCGATGCAGAACGCAGCGAGCAGCAACGCCACGACCGGCGTCTTGAAACCGACGAGGATGAGCAGCCCGGCGATCAGCTCGAACAGGCCTGTCGCCCAAGCCACCAGCGTCGGCAGCGGCAGGCCGAGGCCGGCGAAATAGCCTGATGTGCCGGCGATGTCGGCAAGCGCATGGAAGCCGGACGGCACGAACAGCGCGGCGAGCAGCAGCCGGGAAAGCAAGAGCAGCGCATTGCGAGGCATGGTCTCCTCCGATATCGGCCACCGATCCTAGCAGAGTTCCAGCCAGCGGATATGAACCGACAACGAAAAAGGGGCGCGGAAAATTCCGCGCCCCTTTGTTCAGGAACGCTGGACTGCTTCAGCCGCGCTTGGCGTCGATCGAATACGCGCCTGGGCCCGAGGAGGCGAGCACGAGGAAGCCGCCGGCAATGCCGAGGTTCTTCATGAAATTGATCATCTGCATCTGATCGGCCCAGCCGGTGTGGGCGACCAGCGCGGTGGCGACTGTGAAGATCGCCATTACCCAGCCGACGATCCGGGTCTGGAAGCCGACGAGGATGGCCAGGCCGCCAAGCAGTTCGATAAGGCCGACGACAATGGCGGTCACCATCGGCAGCGGCAGGCCAAGGCTGCCGAAATAGCCGGCGGTGCCGGCAATCGCCGTCAGCTTGCCGAAACCGGAAAGCAGGAAGATGACAGAAAGCAGGATGCGGCCGAGCAGGATCGTGCCCGACGCGCCGGCGGCGGTGCCGGAACCGGCAAACGAAGTGTTGGTGGATGTGTTGGTGGACATGCGTAACTCTCCAGAAGGGTTTGGCCAAACGGCTTGGGATACCCGCCTAGTTAGCGCAGGCCGACTGTTCACCAAAGACGCCAGATTGGTTACGGATTGTTCACCCAGGTAACGTTTTCGCGATGAACATGGGTGTTGTGATCCAGGCATATCAACACCCTAGCCCGGATGCGTCATGTCCTCCGGCCGCACCAGCCGCTCATAGTCGGCTTCGCTGACCAGCCCGGTGGCCAGCGCTTCCTGGCGCAGCGTGGTGCCGTTCTTATGCGCCGCTTTGGCGATCTTGGCGGCGTTGTCGTAGCCGATCGTCGGCGCAAGCGCCGTCACCAGCATCAGCGAACGGTCGAGCGCCGCCTTGATGTTGTCTTCGCGGGCCTCGATGCCGACGACGCAATTGTCGGTGAAGGACACCGAAGCGTCGGCCAGCAGTTGTACCGATTGCAGGAAACAATAGGCCATCAGCGGATTGTAGACGTTGAGCTCGAAATGGCCCTGACTGCCGGCGAAGCTGATCGCCGCATTGTTGCCGAACACCTGCACGCAAACCTGTGTCATCGCCTCGCATTGGGTCGGATTGACCTTGCCAGGCATGATCGACGAGCCCGGTTCGTTTTCCGGCAGCGACAATTCGCCGAGGCCCGAACGCGGGCCGGAGCCGAGCAGGCGGATGTCGTTGGCGATCTTGAACAGCGCCGCCGCGCAGGCATTGATGGCGCCGTGCGAGAACACCATGGAATCATGTGCGGCCAGCGCCTCGAACTTGTTCGGCGCAGTGACGAAATCGATGCCGGTGATCGCGGCGATGCGCGCCGCCACCTTTTCGGCAAAACCGACCGGAGCGTTGAGACCGGTGCCGACCGCGGTGCCGCCTTGCGCCAATTCCTGCAGGCCGGGCAGGGTCATTTCGATGCGCTTGATCGATGAGGCGACCTGCGCCGCATAGCCGGAGAACTCCTGGCCGAGCGTCAGCGGCGTCGCGTCCTGCGTGTGGGTGCGGCCGATCTTGACGATGTGGGCGAAAGCCCTGGTCTTGGCGTCGAGTGCCGCGTGCAAATGTCTCAGCGCCGGCAGCAGGTCGTGAATGATGCGCTCGGCGCAGGCGATGTGCATGGCCGTCGGATAGGTGTCGTTCGACGACTGGCTCATGTTGACGTGGTCATTGGGATGCACAGGCTTCTTCGACCCCATGACGCCGCCCAAAAGCTCGATCGCGCGGTTGGAAATCACCTCATTGGCGTTCATGTTGGACTGCGTGCCTGAGCCGGTTTGCCAGACGACCAGCGGGAAATGGTCGTTCAGCTTGCCGTCGATGACCTCCTGGGAGGCCTCGATAATGGCCTTGCCGATCGCCGGATCGAGTCGCTTCAGCTTCATGTTGGCTTCGGCGGCCGCCCGCTTGACGATGCCCAGCGCCCGCACGATCGAGGCCGGCTGTTTCTCCCAGCCGATCTTGAAATTGGCCAGCGAACGCTGCGCCTGCGCGCCCCAATAGCGGTCCGCGGCGACCTCGATGGGACCGAACGTGTCGGTTTCGGTTCTGGTCTCTGGCGCGCTCACGAAGTCTCTCCGGTTTGCAATTTGCAAACGGCGTATCGCGTTGCACAAACGCCTTCAAGCGGAGATTGCGGGCGATGGAGATGCAAATCGGTTGAAGCCGCGCCTTTTCCTTCTCCCCTGCGGGAGAAGGAAGAGCGCGCTCATCACCCGGCCGTATACCCGCCGTCGATCGCAAAGATACCGCCGCTGGTCCATGCCGCCTCGTCGCTGGCGAGATAGACCGCGATGCCGGCAAGGTCGCTGGTCCGGCCGATGCGGCCGAGCGGATAGCTGCGCTCGACATAGGCCTTGAGCTCGGCTTGCGCGGCTTCCGGCAGGTTTTCGATCGACCTGCGCCGCATCGCTGTGTCGACCGTGCCGGGCGCGATGGCGTTGACCCTTATGCCGCGCGGCCCGAGCTCGAAGGCGAGCGATTTGGTCAGCGAATTGAGCGCGCCCTTCGACAGCGAATAGAGGCTGGACGGCCGCTTCGGGATCATCTTGTGCGCAAAATAGGACGAGATGTTGATCACGGAAGCCGCGCCCGGCGCGAGATGCGGCAACAGCCGTTGCGTGAGGAAGAATACCGCCGTGACGTTGAGCGCGAACGATTGCTGGAACTGGTCCTCGCTGACGGTCTCGAACGGTACCAGGAATGCCACGCCGGCGTTGTTGACGAGGATATCGAGAGGTGGGCCGCGCCTGGCATGCTCGACCACGGCGTCGATGCCGGCGCTGGCCGACAGGTCGGCCGACAGCGTTTCGACATTATTCCCGAGCTGCTCGCGGGCGGCGTCGAGTTTTTTGCCGTTGCGGCCGACGATCAGCACGTCCGCGCCTTCGCGCGAGAAAGCCTCGGCGATTGCCAGCCCGATCCCCTCCGAACCGCCGGTGACCAGTGCCCGTTTGCCGCCTAGTCTCATCCAACACGCCCGCGCATTGCCGTCTTGTCTGGTAAGGAGAGCAGCGCCGTTGCCGATTGTGGTCAAGCCTCCGGCTTATCCTACGATATGAACTTTCGGCTGATGCGCCTGGCTATTCGGCAGCGGCTGCACCGCGCCGAACAGCCAGCCGGGTAGCGACAAAATCCTTGACCTGATGAATGGCCTGTTCACGCGTAACGCTGCCGGGCTGCAGGCCAAGCCGCAACCACAGCCCGTCGATCAGGGCGGTGACGCCGAACGCGATCTCGTCAGCATCGCGCGCCGGCGCCAGAACGCGCAGGCCGGACAGCAGATTGGAGCGCATGCGCGCATGGATCACCTTCTGGATGCGGGCAAGCTTTTCGTCGCGCGGCACCTCCGCGCAAAGTGAAAGCCAGGCGTGGCAGAGGGACGGCTGGAAGAGATGCGGCTCGAAATTGCCTTCGATGATGGCATCTATCCGTTGCATTGGCGTACGCGCCTGCCTCAACCGCTCCACCACCGCATGACGCAGCACCAGGTTCGATTCGCGCATGGCATGCTCGAAAAGCTCCCGCTTGCTGTTGAAATAGTGCAGCACGATGCCCTTCGACGCGCCGGCCTGTGCCGCCACTTTCTCTATGGTGGCGCCAGCTATGCCTTCGCGCTGAAGCACGGCAAACGCGGCTTGCCGCAGCTCCTTGCGGCGTATGTCGCTGAGACGCTTGAGTTTCACGGGCCGGGATCCATGCATCGAAAACCGACGTTGACATTTTTGTCCGCCGAGATCAATGATTGACCGTTGGGACAATTTAAAAACCGAATGGTCAACATCGTTGGTGAAATGAGGAGAACCGAAATGCTTCGTTGCCTTGGAATAGGCGCCTCGCTCTGCGTCCTGCTGGCGATCCAGCCGGCCTTTGCGGCTGAACCCGAGCAGTGCAAGGTCGTGCGCATGGCCGAGCCTGGATGGAACGACCTTGCCTTCACCACCGGCGTCACCAGCGTCTTGCTCGATGCGCTCGGCTACAAGCCGGCAAGTTCGCTTCTGGGCATCAACGTCATCTATGAATCCTTGAAGAACAATGATTTAGACGTGTTCCTTGGCTATTGGGATCCGGCGATGATCACCTACTACGAGCCCTATAAGAAGGACGGCTCGGTGGACGATGTGCGCGTCAATCTCGTCGGCGCCAAATACACCTTTGCCGTGCCGACTTACGTCTGGGAGGCCGGCGTCAAGGATTTTGCCGACCTGCAAAAGTTCGCCGACAAGTTCGGCAGGAAGATGTACGGCATCGAGCCGGGCTCGAACCAGCTGATGATGGACGCCATCGCTGATAAGTCGCTCGGCCTCGATGGCTGGCAGGTCGTCGAATCGAGTGAAGCCGGCATGCTTTCCGAGGTCGGCTACGAGATCAAGGAAAAGCGCTTCATCGTCTTCCAGGGTTGGGCGCCGCATCCAATGAACACGATGTACGACTTCAAATATCTGAGCGGCGGCGACAAGTTCTACGGCCCGAACTTCGGCGCCGCGACGGTGACGACGCAGGTGCGCAAGGGCTATCTGCAGCAATGCCCGAATGTCGGGCAGTTGCTGAAGAATCTCGCCTTCGACATTGATTTCGAAAATCTCGGCATGAGCTATCTCATCAATGACGGCATGAAGCCGGAGGAAGCCGGCCTGAAGGCGGTCAAGGAGAATCCGGATAGGCTCGGCGCCTGGCTTGCCGGTGTCACCACATTCGATGGCAAGCCCGCGCTCGACGCAGTCAAGCAGCAGCTCGGCCTGTGATATCGGCCGATCAGGCGGGCTGGAACGGCCGCAAGCGCAAGGTCGGTATCGGCAGCACTGAAGCGGCCTGCGTCGAAATCGCCGGGCAGGAGCCCGCGCTGGTGCTGGTGCACGGCTTCTCCGACACGAGCCGCAGCTTCTCGCTGCTGGCGCCGCATCTCGCCGGGCGCCGGCTTGTCATTCCAGACCTGCGCGGGCATGGCGCCTCGCCGGCCGGGACACGCGGCTTCGCCCCGGCGGATTTCGCGGAAGATGTGGCAGGTTTGATCGAGCGATTGCGGCTCGAGCGGCCGGTTCTGGTCGGGCATTCCCTGGGCAGCATGGTGGCGATCGAGGCAGCCGCGCGCTACCCCGAGATGATCGGTGGCCTGGTGCTGATGGCCGGAACGCTGCGGCCGCAGATCGGTGAGGATCACCCGATGACCATTGGTGTGCGGGCACTTCGAGACCCGATATCGCCGGCCGATCCGTTCTATGAATATTGGCATGCCTGCGAGGCCGAGGTTCCAGCGGACTTCCTGACCATGGCTGCAAAGGAAGCGTCAGCCATGCCGGCGGCACTTTGGTGCGCAATCCTGGAGCAGGTTCGGCGCGTCGATCTGACCGACAAGGCGCGCACGCTGCACCTGCCGGCGCTTGTCATTGCGGGCGGGCGCGACCTGCTCTTCGACGAAACGCACCAACGGCGGCTCCTCGAAGAAATCCCCGCCGCCGCGTTTGTAAGCGCGGTGCGATGCGGACACAACCCGCACTGGGAGGATCCGGCATTGGTTGCGGCAGCCATCGCCCGGTATTTCAAGGTCTGGAATGAAGCCGACCTCGAAGCGACCGGCAATCTGGGCTGAGAGCAGTCATGAACCTTTCCGAATACGTGGCGTTGGATGCCGTCGCCCTGGCCCGGCATGTTCGCTCGGGTGAACTGTCGGCTGTCGAGGTCGTTGAGGCGGCTATCGAAGCGATCGAAAGCATCAATCCCGCCATCAATGCCGTGACACTGATGGATGCGGACCGGGCGCTTTCCGCGGCGGCAAGCTGCAACCGGCAGGCCGCACTCGCCGGCATTCCCTTCTTGGTCAAGGACACCGGCGTCAATGTACGGGAGTGGCCGACGACGCACTCGTCGCTCTACTTCAAGGATGCCGCGCCGAAGCCCGACAGCGAGATCGTCCGGCGCTGGCGGGCCGCCGGTCTGATCTTGCTGGGCAAGACAAACACGCCTGAATTTGCCAACGACTTCGTGACTGAACCCAGCTTTCGCGGCCCTACCTTGAACCCCTGGGATCCTTCGCTGACGGCGGGCGGTTCGAGCGGTGGTGCTGCTGCCGCAGTGGCAAGCGGCATGGTGGCGGTCGCCCACGGCTCCGATATCGGCGGATCGATCCGGGTGCCGGCTGCCTGTTGCGGCGTGTTCGGCATGAAGCCGTCGCGCGGGCTCACGCCTGTCGGGCCTGGTCGAGGTCAGGTCGGCGCCGGGCTCTACGCTGAGAACGTCCTGTCCCGCACCGTTCGGGACAGCGCCGCCATGCTGGACATGACTGCCGGTCCAGAACAAGGAGCGCCTTACTCCGTGCCGAAATCGGTGCCGTCCTACCTGCACTGGCTGTCTTCCCCCGGCGAGCGTCTGCGCGTCGCGTGCCTGGCGCACCGGCCGGATGGCACGCCGGTCGCGTCCGAGATCGGGGCAAAATTCCAGGAAGCCATGATCCTCCTCGAGGACATGGGGCACGAGGTCACAGAGGCGCGTTTCCCGCGGGAAGCCAGCGCCGAAGCGGACTGGGGTATCTTCTGGATGTCGGAGGTTGCGCGGCTGGTTGGCGAGCGCGCCGACGAGATCGGGCGGATGCCGGGGGCCGGCGAAATCGAAAGCCTGACTCGTCACGCTCTCGACAGTTTTCGGCGATCCTCGGCCGCCGATTATCTCAGAGCGCTGGACCATGTGCACAGCGCTTCGCTGGCGATGGCGATGGCGTTCGATGGGTTCGACCTGATCATGACGCCGACGACGGCCGAGCTTACGCCCCGGCTTGGCGCCATCCATGGCGATGGTGCTCTCTTCGATTACGAGGCTTGGGCGAGCCGGG
The DNA here is from genome assembly GCF_040317995.1 of Mesorhizobium sp. M1334. NCBI lineage: Bacteria > Pseudomonadati > Pseudomonadota > Alphaproteobacteria > Hyphomicrobiales > Phyllobacteriaceae > Mesorhizobium > Mesorhizobium sp. M1334. The sequence continues at coordinate 19,065 of NZ_JAMYLM010000014.1, read as the reverse complement.
CCTACGGCTTTGCGCCCTTCACCGAAATCTTTAATGTCACCGGGCAACCGGCCGCCAGCCTGCCGCTTTTTCAGTCGAAGGGCGGCCTGCCGATTGGCATTCAGCTTATTGGCCGCAAGAACGACGACCACCGGCTGCTTCGTGTTTCCCTTGACCTGGAGCAGGCAACCGCATGGACGGCGCTTTACCAGGCGATCCATGCCAGACACTTTCAGGCATGAACCAGGAGGCTCCGGCGACGTAGGGGGCGTCGACGATGTTGGTTCATACCGAAATTGGGTGCTGCCCGAGCAGCGATCGCTCCGTCGGTAACAGACGCAAAACCTCCGCGGGCCTGGCGAATTCCCCTTGTACGGTCTGCTGAAGCGCCTGCCACTCCGGGGAGGCGGCCAAGGCCGCTTCGTGCCGGGCATACGCTTCGGCGCTGGCGAAACCCGTGACGCTGATGAAGACGTTTTCGCTGGCCCGCACCGGCAGCCGCGGAAAGCTGTTTTCGGCATGTTCGGTGACGAAGGCGGCCAGCGGCTGTGCGCCAAGTGCGGCAAGCACCGGAAGAGCCGCGATCTGGAAGTCCCTGGCGAAGCCGGCTTCCAGGCCCGGTCGCAGATGATGAATCTTGATGACAACAATTGTCTGCAAAGCATTGCTTGTGCTTGGTTCTTCGAGATCCGTCTGGATTGCTCGTTGCGATCCCGAGAGGTCGAAGCCGGCGCCCGGCCAGGCCGGCCTCAGCAGCAGCACGTCGTCGGAATCGATCATCGTGGCGTTGGCGGCGTCGCGCCAGGCAGCCCAGACCGGCCCGTCATAGAAGGCGGTCAGAGCGTTTTTCCGCGCTTCCATGCCGTCGAAGCCGCGCAGCCAGACGAACGTGTCCGGCCGGTCGAGATCGCGGAACTGGCCGATGATGGTCATTCCCGCGGTTTCCTGCCCCTCGACCAAGTGATTGTCGAAGATGCCGATCAGCGTCTCGCGCCGGCCGGGTTTCAGCGTGTATTGCCTGAGTTCGACGACCGGCGAGGCGAGCAGATCGGGATTAGGTATGGCGTTCAAAGGCAGGTTCATCGCGCGAGCTCCAAAACAGGACAGTCATCCTGTTTTGCAAAACAGACCGGTTGTCCTGTGTTGTCAATCTGCTATCGTGTGAAGATGTCAGCAGAGATATCCGCTCGCCCAAGGTCGCGGGCTCAAAAACGCACCAACGACCCCGAAGGCATGCGCAAGAAAGTGCTCGACGTCGCCGAGGAGGCGTTTCAGGCACGCGGCTATCATGCGTCCAGCATGGGCGACCTGATGGCGACGGCGGGCGTCACCGGTGGTGCGCTGCACCACCATTTCGCGACCAAGAAGGCGCTGGCGCTTGCAGTGATCGAGGAGCGGGTCGCCGCCGCGGTCGAAGAGATATGGATCGCACCGGTGCGGATGGCTCCCTCAGCGCGCGAGGGCGTGCGCTCCGTGTTCGCGGCCGTCGCGGCGGAGCTGGAGCGGCAAGGTTTCGTGCGCGGTTGCCCGCTCAACAACCTGGCGCATGAACTGTCGCTTGCCGATCCGGATTTCCGCATTGCCCTTGCCGGCATTTTTTCGGCCTGGCGCCAGGCGATCGCCGACAAGATCAGCGCCGACCAGCGGGCGGGACGGGAGCTGGGCACCGATCCGCAGCGCTTCGCAGCGCTCGCCGTCGCCAGCTATTCGGGCGCCATGTCGATGGCCAAGACCGCACAGGACGCAAGCGTGCTGCGCGACTGCCTGATGGCGTTGGAGCAGGGAGTTATGTCGTCCAAAACAGGAACGAGGCGACGTAGCAGGATACTGCACAGAGCCCTTTGACGCCCGCAGGACCGTCGCTCACTATGACCGAGGCGGGGAGGCCGAGCTCTTAATTCGCTAGCGGCTTGATCAGCTCGTAGCCGACCACGCTTTCGGCGCTGGTGCCCTCGTCATAGCGCCTGGCCACAACTGCCTGCAGATCGGGTGCGTAAAGCGCGGTGAACTCGTCCCGCGTCTCGCCGGCCTCGCTCCTGATCGTCTGCTTGACCGCGAGCACGGCGTATTTGCAATCACCCAGGCTGAACGTCTCCTTGCCCTTGACGTTGATCTCCAGCGTCTCGGTGGCCTTCGGCGGCTTGTTCGGTGCAAGACGGGCAAACACGATCTTGCTCTTGGCCCCCGCCTTCAGTGGGAACACCTTCCTGAGATCGGAGAACGGGATCATCGCCATCTGCCCTGTACTGCTGTCGCGAAACACTTCGATCAGACCGCCGAACAGGTACTGCGACTGCGGCGATTGCGACTGGTATTTGTTGGCAACCGCCACCATTCCGCCCGCCGCCGGACGAAATTCGCTGTGGATGCCAGGCCTTTCGAGAACGAAGCCGGCCTTGGCCGATTTGGCGTCGATGCACGCGGAGGCGTGCGCTGCGCTCGTCATCGCCAGGATCGCCATTGTCATGCCGATGGATGCAGTTTTCATGGCGTCCTCCTCTGCCCGCGCAAGTTGAATGCCGAAAGCAATGCCAGACCTGGGAGAACGTGTCGACACACTTTGCGAGCAACTGGACTGCCGGTTCGCGTCGTGCTGAATTTTAGCGCATGATGCATCGCATTTCCGCCCGACCGGTCTCCCGGCGCAGTTTCCTGATGAAGGCAGCGGCCGTTGCCGCGGCCGGCGCCGTTTCGCGCCCGGCCTTCGGCCAGACCGGGCAGCGCATTCCGCCGATCGACGCCACCTTCTTGTTTATCGCTGATGTCCATGCCTGCCGCATGGCGAACGGATTGAGCCCGCACTGCGAGCAGGAGGGCAAGACCGACGCCGCCCTGCTGCGCAATGTCGCCGCGCTCAACGGCATCGCCGACAGACAATGGCCGGCTGAAGTCAACGGCGTCGCCACCGGTCTGCATTCGACGGGCAATATCGGCACGCCGCTCGGCCTCGTCGTTGGCGGCGACATCACCGATGATGGTGGCGGCCAGATCACCCAGCCCAGCGAAGGCACGCAGCTGCTCCAGTTCAGCCAGCGCTACCAGCAGGGCGTTGGCCCCGACCGCGTGCACATGCCGGTCTATGTCGGCCTCGGCAATCACGACCTCGACCAGAACGGCCCACGCTCGCATGTCGACTGGTACCGCCGCGAAATGCGCGACTACGTCGAGGTCAATCACCGCCCCGGCGTTTTCTTCAAGCCGCCCGCGCCGGCGACCAACTACGATCTCGAGACCGATTGCTATTCATGGGATTGGGGCGGTCTGCATCTTGTCCAGACGCACCGTTTTGCCGGCGATACCGGCCATGGCGCAGTCAGCAGCCTGCCATGGCTGAAGCAGGACCTGGCGACCTATGCCGGCGACGGCCGCCCGGTCATCCTGTTCCAGCATTATGGCTGGGATAATTTTTCGATCGAAAGATGGGATGCCGCCGAGAAGACCTTCGACGACAACGGCACGGGCCCACCGCATTGGTGGAGCGAAGCCGACAGGCAGGCGCTGCTGGCTGTGCTGAAGGGCTACAACGTCGTCGGCATCTTCCATGGCCACCAGCACGCGACGCCGATGATCTACCACCGTGACGGGCTCGATTTGTTCAAGCCGAAGGCTGCCTTCATGGGCGGCTTCGCGTTGGCGCGGGTGACCGGCAGCAGCATGGATGTGGTGCTGGGCGAAGCCGCCGGAGATCATGGCGAGGTCGCCTTCACCAATGCGTACAGCAAAAGCCTGACTTTCTGACAAGCAGGAGAGGGCGCAAAAAAGGCGGCCGAGCCGCCTTTTTCTGGTTTGCGAAGAGCTCGGCGTCAAAGCGCCTTCTTCACCTTGTCCTTCACGTCGCCGTAAGCCTTCTGCATCTTGCCGGTCGCCTTGTCGACGTCGCCTTCGGCCTCGGTGCGCCTGTTGCCGGTGGCCTTGCCGGCGGTCTGCTTGACCGAGCCCTTGGCTTGCTTGGCAACGCCGGCAACCTGATCCTTGTTCACCATCTCGCATCTCCTGAACCGTTCGCCTGGAGAAACGGTCGCGGATCGCTTAGGTTCCGGGTTCGGCCCGTCGATTGCGATAGCTTCCGGCCGCGAAGCCGACAGGATAGGGTGCGCCAGGACGCCCGAACAGACAGGGGCCGGAGGGACAATGGCTGAATTCACGCTCTTCATCGGCAACAAATGTTTTTCGTCGTGGTCACTGAGGCCGTGGCTGGCGATGAAGTATCTGGAGATCCCGTTCGAGGAAGGTCTTGTGCGCCTGCGCACGCCCGAGACCGCGGCCAATCTGGCCAGGATATCGCCGACAGGCCAGGTGCCGGTGCTGAACCATCGGCTGCCGAATGGCGAGGTCCGGATCGTCTGGGAAACCCTTGCCATCCTTGAATACCTCGCCGAGCTGTTTCCTGGGAAAAAGCTCTGGCCGGCCGACATCGGCGCCCGCGCACTGGCCCGCTCGGCGGCGACAGAGATGCATTCCGGCTTTCGCGAGGTCCGCTACGGCTGGCCGATGAATTTGCGCCGGCCAAAAGGCCACAAGCCGCTCGACGCCGAAGGTGAGGCACAACGGGCGCGCATCGAGGAGCTATGGCGCGAATGCCGCGAAAAATACGGCAAAGGCGGCCCGTTCCTGTTTGGCCATTTCACCGCGGCCGACGCCATGTACGCGCCGGTCGTCACCCGCTTCGACACCTATGGCGGCACGCTGGCAACCGATACCCGCGCCTATGTCGACGCCGTGCTTTCGATGCCGGCGATGCGCCACTGGTATGCCGAGGCGGCGAAAGAGCCTTGGCCGGAGCCCGGCCCAGACGAATAGAGCCGAGCAAAGCTGGTCTTCCACTTCGCCGCCCGCGGCCTATCTGAAGATCGGGCTGGGGCCTTGGAGACTTCACAATGATATCTGTTCCTTCCGCATTGGCCGGCAAGGTTGCGCTGGTCACCGGCGCATCGTCGGGCATTGGCGAGGCGACCGCTGCGGCTTTGGCCGCCGCCGGGGCCAAGGTGGCGATTGCGGCGCGCCGGGCCGATCGCCTCGAAGCGCTGGCCGCGCGTATAGAAAAGGCCGGCGGCGCGGCGCTCCGCATCGAGGCCGACGTCACCAGCAACGATGATGTCACCGGCATGGTCGACAAGGTTGTCGACGAATGGAGCCGCCTCGACATCCTCGTCAACAATGCCGGGGTGATGCTTCTGTCGCCGGCCGCCGAAGCGGTGCTCGACGACTGGCGCCGCATGGTCGAGCTCAACCTGCTGGCGCTGATGGGGGTCACCAAGGCGGCGCTGCCGCATCTCAGGGCCGCCAAGGGTCACATCGTCAACGTCTCGTCGGTCGCCGGCCGTGTCGCCAATCCGGGGGCCAGCGGCTACGCAGCAACCAAGTTCGGTGTCGTCGGCTTTTCCGAATCGCTGCGCCGCGAAGTCTACGCCGACAAGGTTCGCGTCACCGTCATCGAGCCCGGCCTGGTGCGCACCGAGCTCGGCGACCACATCACCAATCCGGCGTTCAAGGCTGATCTGGACAAGCGGCTCGCCGCCATGGAGGCGCTGACCGCCGAGGACATCGCCGCGGCCATTCTCTACGCCGTGAGCCAGCCGCCGCACGTCAACGTCAACGAGATCGTCATCCGCCCGACCGACCAGGAACGATGAACGGCGTCGGATCTTTTCGCTACGCCTCGAATCCCGCCCGCAGGAAGTCCCCACATTCCTCGACCAGCCGCGACGGGTCCGTCGCGAGGTAGACGCCGAAATCCGCCGTCGGCGCCGGCGGCAGGTTGAAGCGTCCGTTGAGGCTTTGGCAATCGGGCGGCAGCCCCTCCTGCAGCAGAAGCCCGATGCCAAGCCCGGCCCTCAGCGCCGAGATTAGTGTCGCGAAGGTCGACACGCGGCAGCCGATCTTCCAGCCGATCCCGGCCTCGGCGAGCGAAGCCAGCATCCTGTCCTGCCAGGAGCAGGCGCCTTCGAAGATGATCAGCGGCAGCTCGACCTCGTCGTCGATCTCGATCATGCGGCTTGCCGCCCAGACCAGCTGTCGCGACAGATGGCCTCGCGGCGCCATTGTGAAGCGCGCTGGATCGGCCATGACGATGTCGCATCTTCCTTCGCCCAACGCCTTGCTGAGATCGCTGCTGCTGGCCGATGTCAGTTCGATCTCCACGGAAGGATGCCGGCGCCGGAAGTCGGCGATGATCAACGGCAGCCGCGTTACCGCCAAATCCTCGACGATGCCCAGCCGGACACGGCCGACCAGCCTGCGGCCTTCAATCTCACGCCTGGCATCGTCGCCGATCGCGATGGCCTTGCGGGCGAAGGCGAGCAGGATCTCGCCGGCCTCGGTCAGCGTCACGCCCCGCGGCGAGCGGTGCAGCAGCTCCGCGCCGACTTCGCCCTCGAGGCGCTGAAGCTGCATGCTCACCGCCGCCTGGGTGCGGGCAAGCCGATCGGCTGCCCGGCTCACCGTCCCGGTATCGGCCACGGTGACGAAGGCGCGCAGCAGTCTGACGTCGATATCTCCGGTCATAAGAATTCCTGATAGCTGTGTCAGCATTATCAGGCTATCCGAAAGCCAGATCTGAATTCAAGGTCTGCTCGCGCGAACGAAAACAGGAGCAGCCACCTTGTCCTACAGAAGAAGATTTGAGGAGTTCGGTGTCGCCTGGCCGTCGCTCGAGCGGCCCGCTTTGCCGTTCTCGCCGACGGTTCGCGTCGCTGACATCGTCTATGTCTCCGGCCAGATACCCGAGATCGGGTCGGATATCGCCGCAATCGGCCGGGTTGGCGCAGAGATCGATCTGGCTGCTGCGCGCAACGCCGCCCGGCTTTGCGCGGCCAACGTCGTCTATTGGCTGGACAAGGAACTGGACGGCAATCTCGACCGCGTCGTGAAATTCGCCAAGCTGACCGTCTATGTGAATGCGGCGGCCGGCTTTTCGGCCTATTCGGAGGTCGGCAACGGAGCATCCGAATTTCTGCTCCATGTTTTCGGCGGGCGTGGCGAGCACGCCCGCTGCTCGCTCGGCATGGCCGGCTTGCCGGCCAATGTTCCGGTCGAAGCCGACGCTATCGTGCATGTCCGCTGATGCACCCCAAAGCATGCCCTCGGGCCTGACCCGAGGCTACGCAGTCGAACCAGGAGGAGGCTTGGCTTGATAAGTGCAAATCTTGAGGGACGGAGGGCACTTGTTCTCGGCGGAGGCAAGGGCCTCGGTTTCGGCGTTGCCGAAGCGCTCGCGGCGAAAGGTGCCGAGATCATCCTGGTCGGACGAGGGGAGGCGACCCTGGATGCGGCACGGCGCGCGATCGAGGCCGCCGGCCACATCTGCTCGACCTTCAGCGCCGATCTCTCCGACAACAACAGCGTCTCCCGACTGATCCGTGCCGTCGAGGACGAGCATCAGCGGATCGACATCGTCCTGCTCAATGGCGGCGGCCCGCCGCCCTTCGCGGCCAGCGTCTTCGATGCGAGCGTCTGGGAGAAGCAGTTCACCAGCATGGTGCTGAGCCAGATGCGCATCGCCATTTCTTTCCTGCCAGGCATGCGGGCGCGGCGCTGGGGGCGCATTATCGCCGTTTCCTCTACATCCGTCCGCGAGCCGATCCCCGGCCTCACCGCTTCGAATGCGCTGCGTGCGTCGCTCGCCGGCTGGGCCAAGACGCTGGCCGGCGAAGTGGCGGCGGACGGCGTCACCGTCAACCTGTTGCTGCCGGGCCGTTTTGCGACGGACCGGACGAAAGAGTTCGACGCCATGGACGCAGCCGACAGGGGTGTCGACGCCGCCGTGATCGCCGCCGAGAGTCAGGCCGAAATCCCGGCAAAGCGTTATGGCACCCCCGCCGAGTTCGGCGCGGTCGCTGCGTTCCTGGCCAGCGACGACGCCGCCTATATCACCGGAGTGGCGTTGCCGGTGGATGGTGGACTCAGCCGCGGCATGCTGTGAGGGGCAGGTGATATGACGGCACGATTGCGTGCATCTCACAGGAACGCCCCTCGTGCCTTTTATCTGCGCGGGGGCGTCCTGTTTGTCATCCGCCTTGCTCAAGATCGCTTTTCGAGAACGGCTTTCGACATCGAAAAAAATGCCCTGGCGCCGAAATGGTTCCCGGCTGGAGCAATTCCAGGACAAGTGTGAACGATTTTCCGTCCGGATTTGCGCAAAAACAAAGAGCTCCAAGTGGTTTTTTGGCAGGCAATAGCCCGGCTTTTGCTGTCGGATTTGCCGGCGCGCCGGTCGCCGACGCGCGTCTCGGCGAGTGTCGCAAATCAAAAAATTGACACGGCGCGCAAAGAAGTCTATAAGAATTTTGTCGATGTTTGTTTGACCGACTTTTGTTATCCGCGTGCCAAGGCGCGCCTTTGACGAACTTCCCCATCAAAATCGAGACAAACGTTGTTGTGCATCCGCATGACGACGAACGAATATTTGCCATGGAAAGGGTTCGTTATGAGCACAGGCACAGTTAAATGGTTCAACGCCACCAAGGGTTTTGGTTTTATTCAGCCTGACGACGGTTCTGCCGACGTTTTTGTCCACATCTCAGCCGTCGAGCGCGCCGGAATGCGCGACATCGTCGAGGGCCAGAAGCTTGGCTACGAGATGGTCCGCGACAACAAGTCGGGCAAGATGTCCGCCGACCAGTTGAAGGCGGCGTAAAACGGAATTCAGCCTCACCGGTGACCACGGATGTACTGGCACCGGTGAATGGCTAATTCCAGCGCATGATCGCAGGGAGGCTAAGTCCCCAGTTCATGCGCATGAGAAGAGCGTCTCTTTGCGCGTCTCTCGGGATGCGCAGGCGCTCTCATGGAAGGTCAGGCGGTGCCTGGCCTTTTTCATTTTTGCGCTTCGACCGCCGAAAGAGCGCTGCTCGACGGCCCGGACGTGCTAAGAGGCTGTTTCGAAATTCGCTCTGGCGAGTCATATGGTGGTGGTTTCGAGAACCGGAGCGCAGCGGACATTTGGGCCCGTGAGCACCGGAAGCGCGTAAAGCGCCATCAGATGGGCCGTCAGAGTAGAATTTCCCAGCAATTTGAAACCGGCTGCCGTATTGCTTTGTGCGGGATCCTGGCCGAAAGACCAGTCTCGTCACCTTTTGGGCGGCGCGCTCCGAACCGGGAGAAAGACCTTGACCGAAACTTCAAAAAAAACCCGCGACCAGGCTGAATCCATCTTCAGCAAGACGCGGACCCAGTCGATGTCGCTCGACCGCATCAATTCCGAACGGGATGCCGTCAGCCAGGCCCGCGAAGCCAAGACCGCGCGGCTGCGCGAACTGCGGCTGGAAAAGGAAGCCGATGACATCGCGGCAACGGCTGCGCTCGCGGCCTCGCCAAAACGCGCAGGCAAACGCTGATGGCCACCAAACGTGTGCCTCAAAAGGCGATCGCCGCCGATTCGACCATTGCCGATGTCGTAGGCGAACTCGACAAGCCGGTCGAATATGTCCGGCGCGTGCTCGAAAAGCTCGAGCGCTGCCGGCGTGTCCACGGCGATGCCCAGGTGCGGCTCGGCGTGCGCGGCCGCGCCGAATGCCCCAATTACCTGATCGAATATGTCCGGGAAAACGCCAAGACGCACGAGCGCGTGACCTTTCAGGACGCCGCGTACAGCGGCAGCACGCATCGCGAGCTGGCCCCCCGGCACATCGAGGAGGCCAGGAACTGGTCGCCCGAAGAAATGAACATCACGGCCGTTTCGGCGCTCATCGGCCGCCTTCGCAATCCGAACGCGCCATCATCGCGTTTCTCTGACGAGGATTGATATGGCAATCAAGTTTTCCGCCAAGGGGCAACCGGCAGCACCTGCTGCCGCCGTGAAGCCGGCCAAGCCGGCCGCCGCGCCAAAAACCGGCGAAGCCGCCGAAGCGGGCACCGATCTGTTCAGGTCGCCAGCCGAAGCACCGCCGCGCAAGCCGAAGAAGAAATAGCACCCTTGCAGCAAAATGCCGGCCGGAAATCTGCGCCAAGGCTGCTTGCTCTGGCGGTCGCAGAGGATTTTTCGTCGCCACAAGAGGGCGCCGGTCCGGTTGCCTTCGATTGCCAGACTTGTGGCGCCTGCTGCGCCTACTCGTCCAGATGGCCGCGCTTCTCCACCGAGGATGACGCGCAGCTCGACCTTATCCCGCAAAAATACGTGGCTGCCGACGAAGCCGGCATGCGCTGCGAGGGCGCGCGCTGTTCGGCACTGTGCGGCGAAGTCGGCAAGTCGACCGCCTGCGGAATCTACGAGATCCGTCCCGACGTCTGCCGCGCGTGCATGCCGGGCGATGACGACTGCCTGATGGCGCGCCGGGCTCACGGACTGCCGACGCTGTAATGACAGCACACGTGCTGGCGTCCCCAGTTTAAATTTCCTCAGTCGGATGATCGAAAGTCGCTGCGGTAGAGGCCGGGCGATCTTCCGGTCAACCGTTTGAACGCCTGCGAGAACGATGGCACCGATTCATATCCCACGGCGCGCCCGATCTCGCCAATGTTCTGGTTCGTTTCCCGCAGAGCCCTGGCGGCAAGGTTCATCCGCCACCGGGTCACATAGGATAGCGGCGGCTGTCCTACCAGTTGAGCGAAGCGACGCGCGAAGGTGGCTCGAGACTGTGCCGCGCCGCTGGCAAGGGAAGCGATGGTCCAGGGATTGCCCGGCTGCTCGTGGATCATGCGCAAAGCCTGCGCAATGCCTTTGTCGCGCAAGGCGCCAAACCATCCTCCTGTTCCGAGAGGCTGATGTTCTATCCAGGCACGCAGCAAGAAGATCAACGTGCTGTCGAGAAGGCGTGGGGCGACAATGTCGTGGCCGCCGAGATTGCCTTTCGCTTCGACCTGCAGAAGTTCCAGGGCAAGCCGCAGCGGCTCGCTGGTGTCGATCTGATTCCGGGTCAAATGAATCAGCGGAGGAAACAGCGAAACCATCGGATATGGCCCGACGCCGTCGAGTGAATATCTCGCACAAAGAAGAGTTGTCGCGCCGCTCTCGCTTTTCGGTTCTGGTCCGCTCCGATTTGCGGAAAGGACGGCGGATATAGATGCCGTTGGTGCATCCAACGGATTACAAAGAGCATGTCCCACTCCGCTCGCGACAAGGATGACGTCTCCTTCGCCCAAGCGGATCGACTCCTTTTCACCGGCTAGCCGCAGCCAGCATTCGCCGTTCTGTATGACGTGGATGGCGGCATTCCTTGTCGGATCGACCGAAATACCCCACGGCCGATGCAGGGTCGCGCTGCCGATCATGGCGCTGCCAAATCGCAGCGAAGCAAGAACTTCGGACAAGGCGTCCATGAGAACCATCCTCCGACGATGAACCAGATGACGATATTAGACGATTGGATAAGAATCCAGGTGAATAGCGTATCGACCATCTCACAATCGCGACAGATTATGTTGGCAATGTCGGCGTGCGGACGCTTCTGTCCGCACCGGGCAGAAGCAGGCACCTGACGGAGCAAAACATGCGTGACGAACCATCAAATCCACTTCCAGCCAAGATTCATAGTTCGCTCGAGACCAACAAGATGATCGTCCTGGACTTCATCGACAAAGCGGTAAACCAGGGCAACATCGAAGCTGCTTCGATGCATTTTGGCGAACGCTACATCCAGCACAATCCGAACATTGCGGATGGCGCGGACGGCTTCAAAGCCTATCTGCAGCAGCTCAAACAGTCATTTCCCCTCGTGAGGGGAGAGGTGAAGCGGATTTTTGCCGAAGGGGATTTCGTCATCGTGCACATGCACGCAAAACGCGAACCGGAGGAGGAAGGCTTGGCCATCGTCGACATTTTCAGGCTGAAGGACAGCAAACTCGTCGAACACTGGGAAGTTCGGCAGCCCATCGCCGACAGCAAGCTGCACGCCAACAGCATGATCTGAATTCGCATAGGCTCTCAGGCTGGCTTGTGCCCGCACGCTTCGCTGATTACGCTGCCGGCGGCAGGGCCAACGCCGGGAGACCATCCGTGAGCATCGAATTCCTGTTGACGTCGCTGATTGTCGTGGCTTCGCCCGGCACTGGCGTTCTCTATACGCTGAGCGCCGGGCTTTCGCGTGGTGCGCGCGCCAGCATCATTGCCGCTGTCGGCTGCACGCTCGGCATCATTCCGCACATGGCGGCCGCCATCACCGGCCTCGCGGCTCTGCTGCATACGAGTGCGGTCGCCTTCGAAACGCTGAAATATCTCGGCGTCGCCTATCTTCTCTACATGGCCTGGAATACGCTGAAGGAGAAGGGCGGCCTGAGCGTCGAAGAAGATGTCGCGGCGCGATCCGCCGGCAAAATGATCGCCTCCGGCATTCTGATTAACATCCTCAATCCGAAGCTGTCGATCTTCTTCTTTGCCTTCCTGCCGCAATTCGTCAGCACCACCGAACCGCATGCGCTGTCGAAGATGCTGGAGCTCAGCAGCATCTTCATGCTGCTCACCTTCGTGGTCTTTGTCGGCTACGGCGTTTTCGCGGCGTCGATCCGCAGCCATGTCGTGTCGCGGCCAAAGGTGCTGACCTGGATGCACCGTACCTTCGCCGGAGCCTTTGTCATGCTCGGCGCCAAACTGGCGCTGGCGGACCGGTAGCTCTCGCTCTTTTGACGCAATTCCGGACGGGAAACCGTTTTCACACCCTTCCTGGAATGCTTACCGCTGCGGATCGGCCGGCCCGCCTGCGGTTTCGGAAGCCTCGCCGCCTCCGAAACCGGGCGCAGCGCGAACACCCAGCCGCCAGGCCGATGGCGGGACGCCGATCATCTTCTTGAAGGCACGGCTGAACGCCGCCTCGGACTCGTAGCCGATTTCCGCCGCCATGTTTGCGACGTTGCTGTTGCCGGTGCTGAGCAGTTCCGAGGCAATCTGCATCCGCCATTTGGCGAGATAGTGCACCGGCGGCATCCCGACGAGCCTGGTGAAGCGCTCGGCCAGCACGGTGCGCGACAGCGCGGCCTCCTTCGCCAGCGCCTCCACCGTCCAATTGTGCGCCGGCCGGTCGTGGATCAGCGCCAGCGCCTTGCTCAGATGCGGATCGCGCAGGCCCGCCAGCCAGCCGGTTTGTTGTGGCGGCAGCGACTCCACATAACGGCGCAGCACGTCGACGAACATCAATTCGCTGAGCTTGGTGAGCACCGTCTCGCTGCCCGCACGCTTTTCCGCGACCTCCGACACCGCCAGCTTGATGAACTGGCCGAGCCAGCCGCCGTCGCCTTTCACGTCTCCGGCCTTGATGACCGGCGGCAGCGCTTCGAGCAGCGGATTGAAGGGCAGCGCATCGCAAGCGAGATAGCCGCATACCAGCCGGGCCGACAGCGATCCGTCCTTGACGTAGTTGATGGGAAACGGTGTCTGGCTGGCGGCGGCGATATCCAGCACATCCGCGGTCGGCGGATCCGCGCGCAGGGCCGGATCGCTCGACATGATATGCGGATCGCTCCTGGTGAAGACCACGACTTCGCCGGCCTCCACGGGTATCGCCTCCTTGCCGATGATGCGGGCGAAGCAGCGGCCGGCCGTGAGCACGTGGTAGGAAATCAGGTGATCCGCGCCCGGCAGTATCCTCGGCAGTATCGAGGCGGGGGAGGGCGAGCAGACCGCCCAGGGGTCCTGGGCCGCGATGTCGAAAAATGTCGCGCCGGTTAGACGCACCTTTTTCAAGAGGTCAGACAGAGGGTCCCCGGCCATTCCATCCATGTCCCGTAAGTTGCGCGGCAACCCGGCGCGACATCCCTTTCGAGTTCCGGACGCGCTGTCAAGTGAGGCGGACGCCCCGTCATTCCGTTCATTGCCGGAAGCTTTAAACCCGTCGGCGCTGAGCTCTGTCTCAAATCAGGTGCTGAGCGCAGTCGAACTCAAGAAAAATGAGGATCTAAGTTATGACGATACATAAGGGCGGGTGTTTTTGCGGCGCCGTGGAAATCGAAGTGCACGGAGCGGCCGAGGCAATGGGCTACTGCCATTGCAGTTCCTGTCGTTCGTGGTCGGCGTCTCCCGTGAACGCGTTCACGCTGTGGAAGCCGGAAAACGTCAAGGTCACCAAGGGCGAGGAGTTCCTGTCCGGCTTCGAGAAGTCAAACATGAGCGACCGTCAGTTCTGCACGAAGTGCGGCGGCCATCTGATGACCGATCATCCGCCGCTCGGACTGGTCGACGTCTATGCGGCCACGATACCGACGGTGAAGTTCACGCCGGGGGTTCACGTCAACTACGCCGAGACGGTCCTGCCGATGAAGGATGGATTGCCGAAGCTGAAGGACCTCCCCGCCGAACTCGGGGGCTCGGGCGTGAGCGTGCCGGAGTAACCCGGCAATGACCTACGATTTCGAACAGCGACATCTCACGACAGGAGAATATGCATGGACATCACCACATTTCGCGCCACGCAGGAGCCGATCAAGGGTCTATATCGCAAGGATGCGCGGGCGACACTTCTTACGCTGAAGGCCAAGGGCAGTGCCGACGACTCCAAGGTCACTTGCAAGGTCGAGACAGGACGTGGGCTCGCGCTGGCGGGCATCCATCCGAAGGCCCGGGGCAGCGGGCAGGAGCTTTGTTCCGGCGACATGCTGCTGGAAGCCCTTATCGCATGCGCCGGCGTTTCGATGAGGGCGGCGGCCGCCGTCCTCGAAATACCGATCAAGTCGGCCGAAATCTCCGCCGAGGGCGACGTCGATCTTCGCGGCACGCTCGGCGTCACCGAAGGTGTGCCGGTCGGCTTCAAGGAGATCCGCCTGCGGTTCGACATCGAGACCGACGTTGCGCAAGACCGGCTGACTGACCTGCTCGAGCTCACCGATCGCTACTGCGTGATCTTCCAGACGATCCAGCGCAGTCCCAAGACCTTCGTGAAGCTTCACAAAGTCGTGCGGTAACCGCGCCCTGCCCGGAATCCTAAACTTTGGGGATTCCTGGCTGGGCCTGAGCGCGGCCTCACTGAATGCAGCTTGGCTGAATGCAGCTGGTCGCGCCAAGCGTTATCCCTTCACGTAGCCCATTGCCTCGACGATCTGCCCGTCCGCCACGCGCATCAGGTTGACGCCGCGCAGCGAATTGCCGTCGGCCATCCAGTAGCGCCAGCGGATCGTCGCCCGGTCTCCGGCGACGAAGGTTTCTTCGATGTCGAAGCGCGTGCCGGGTCCGGTCGCGATCGCCGACCACAGTTCGACGCAGGCGCCCTTGCCGATGCGGCGGCCGCCGTCCGGGGCCGGCGTGGTGTTCTCGATCACGCAGTCTTCCGCCACCAGGTCGTCGAGCGCCGATGGGTCGTGGCGCTGGAAGACGTCGTTGTAGCGCCGCATGATCTCGGCCGTTTCGGCGGAGCGTTTGGCCGCGGCGATGTCGATGATGAGTTCCTGTGTCATTGGATATTCCTTTCCCTTCAGTGATCAGTAGCGGTTTCGATGAGGCGGGCCTTGAGCGTGATCACGGCGACGCCGGCCAGCGCCCGCGATACGAGGCAGCTCTCCTTGGCCGTCTGCGCCAGCCGCTCGAAATCTCCCGCCGCCAGCCCGGCGACGCTTGCCTCGGTCTCCAGCTCGATACGGGTCAGCGTCGGTCCGGCCCCGGTGGCGCCGAGATGCGCTTTCGCGGTCGTGTGGATGCGCGCGGGGGTGTAACCTTCGCGGCCGAGAATGGCGCTTAGCGCCATCGAGAAGCAGCCGGCATGCGCCGCCGCAATCAATTCCTCCGGGTTGGTGCCGGGACCGTTCTCGAAACGCGACGGGAAGGAGTAGGCGCCTTCGAAGACGCCGCTACCTAGTCTCAGCCGACCCGAACCTTCCTTCAACGATCCCTGCCATTGAGCTTCTGCTTCACGAATGGTCATTGCGTCTCTCCTTTTAGTTTGAGGCTCGATCGAATTTTGGGGGTGAACCAGTCAGGCGCCGTCGACGACCACTTTCCCGAAGACGTCGCCTTGCTGGAAATAGCGGTAGGCGTCTTGGGCCTCGTCGAAGGCGAACACCTTGTCGATGACAGGCTTAAGCCGATGCACCGAGATGGCGCGCAGCATGGCTTCGAGGTTGGTGCGATTGCCGACGAACAGCCGGCTGATGGTGGCGAGGCTGCGCTGGTAGACCGGGCCGGGGATCTGCACCGTCCCGCCTTTCGCATCCTGTATGGTCAGAAGCACGATGCGCCCGTAAAGCGCGCAGGCGATCATCGATTGCGCGAAGGTCGGCGGGCCGCCGGTCTCGACGACGAGGTCGATGCCGCCGGTCTGCTCGCGCACCGCAGCACCCCATTCCGGCATGCCGGCTGTCGAGACGACGAGGTCGGCGCCCAGCGCCCGCAGCCGGTCCAGCTTCTCGCTGCGCGAACTGACGGCCACGACCCGGCAGCCGAGCAGCTTGGCGAATTGCAGCGCAAACAGCGCGACGCCACCTGAACCGATGACAAGAACCCATTGGCCGGGCTTCGGCATCTCGGCCGCCGTCACCGCATTCCAGGCGGTCAGGCCGGCGCAGGTCAGCGTCGCCGCTTGATGCCAGTCGAGGTGATCGGGAAGCCGCACCGCCCATTGCTCATCGAGCACCGCGTATTCGGTCAGCATCCCGTCCAGCGTGCAACCGAGCTGGTCGATCAGCCCGGCATTGATGTGGCCGTCGATCCAGCGCGCAAAATAGCTGCCGGTGATGCGGTCGCCGACGGCGAAGCGGGTGACGGCATCGCCGACGGCAACGACTTCACCGGCACCGTCGCTCAGCGGGATAACGCCCTGGCGTGGCGCCAGTGGATAGGTGCCGTTGAGGATCATCGTGTCGCGGCGGTTGAGCGAAGCGGCGCGCACACACACGGCGATCTCGTGTTGCTTCGGCGCCGGCTGCGCCTCGTCGCGCCTCACCAGGCGTTCGATTCCGCCGGTTCCTTCAAGGCGATAACTGCGCATATCGGCTTTCTCTCCCGAATATGTAGACTGATCTACATATTATGTAGACCGATTGCTATATTCGACGCAAGGCCTATAGTGTTCACTCCTGACAGAGGTTGACATGGCGAACGACACCCGGACCCGCATACTCGAGACGACGGCGCGGCTGCTGAGGCAGCGCGGCTACCACGGCACTTCGCTCAATGACATATTGAGCGCCTCGGGTGCGCCTAGAGGCTCGCTCTACTTCCACTTTCCGGGCGGCAAGGACCAATTGGTCATCGAGGTGACGCGCGACAGCGTCGACGAGGTGACGCAGAGGCTGGGCGCCGCGCTCGCCGCCGAAAGGGACCCGGCGGTGGCTGTCCACCACATCTACCAGTCGGTCGCGCGCATGCTGGAAGACAATCAGTTCACGCTCGGTTGCCCGATCGCGCCCGTGGTGCTGGACTCGCCGGCAGACATGCCGGAGTTGGCCGAATTGTGCCGCTCGGCTTTCGAGCAGTGGATAGGCTTGCTCAGGGCCGCCTTCGTCAGGGCAGGGGTGCCCGAGCGCCGCGCGCACGCGCTCGCATTGCTGGTCGAATCATCGCTGGAAGGGTTGATGGTGATCGCACGCGCCACCCACGACCGTGCCCCTGTGCTGGCAGTAGCCGATGAAGTCGCGGCGCTGATTGAGGGTGCATTGCCTGCCAAAATCTCACCCTCGCGGCGGATTGACGCCGCCGTCTGAGCGGGCAAACCGCTAAGCAAAGCAAACAAAAAGGGCGACCTCTCGGCCGCCCTTTTCGTATCTGAAGGTAGATGGGCTGGACTAGAAATCCATGCCGCCACTCAAGCCCGCTTGCGGGCTTGAGCAACGTGAGTTCATGGGCGTGCTTTATGGACTTCTTAGAAGTCCATGCCGCCACTCAAGCCCGCTTGCGGGCTTGAGCAACTTGAGTTCATAGGCGTGCTTTATGGACTTCTTAGAAGTCCATGCCGCCCATGCCGCCCATGCCGCCGCCGCCCATGCCGCCAGGCATGCCGCCGCCAGCCGACTCCTTCTTCGGAGCCTCCGCGATCATGGCTTCGGTGGTGACCAGGAGGCCGGCGACCGAGGCCGCGTCCTGCAGAGCCGTGCGCACAACCTTGACCGGATCGACGATACCCATGGCGATCATGTCGCCATATTCGCCGGTCTGGGCGTTGTAGCCGAAGGTCGCGCCCTTGTTCTCGAGGATCTTGCCGGCAACGATCGATGCTTCCGCACCGGCGTTGGACGCGATCTGGCGGGCCGGAGCCTGCAGCGCGCGACGCACGATGGCGATGCCCGCGGTCTGGTCGGAGTTGGCACCGGTTGCCTTGATGGTCAGCGAGGCACGCAGCAGTGCGACGCCGCCGCCGGGAACGATGCCTTCTTCGACGGCCGCGCGGGTCGCGTTGAGGGCGTCATCGACGCGGTCCTTCTTTTCCTTGACTTCCACTTCGGTCGCACCGCCGACGCGGATCACGGCAACGCCGCCCGCCAGCTTGGCGAGACGTTCCTGCAGCTTCTCCTTGTCGTAGTCCGAGGTGGTCTCCTCGATCTGCTGCTTGATCTGGGCGACGCGGCCCTGGATCTCGGCCTTCTTGCCGGCGCCGTCGACGATGGTGGTGTTCTCCTTGGAGATCGACACCTTCTTGGCGCGGCCGAGCATGTTGAGGCCGACATTCTCGAGCTTGATGCCGAGGTCTTCGGAGATGACCTGGCCACCGGTGAGAATGGCGATGTCTTCCAGCATGGCCTTACGGCGATCACCGAAGCCCGGCGCCTTGACGGCAGCGATCTTCAGGCCGCCACGCAACTTGTTGACGACCAGCGTCGCCAAGGCCTCACCTTCGACGTCTTCGGAGATGATGACCAGCGGCTTCGAGGTCTGCACGACAGCCTCGAGGATCGGCAGCATGGCCTGCAGGTTGGAGAGCTTCTTCTCGTGGAGGAGGATGTAGGCGTCTTCCAGATCCGCAACCATCTTTTCGGCGTTGGTGACGAAGTAGGGCGAGAGATAGCCGCGGTCGAACTGCATGCCTTCGACGACTTCGAGCTCGGTCTCGGCGGTCTTGGCTTCCTCGACGGTGATGACGCCCTCATTGCCGACCTTCTGCATCGCTTCAGCGATCATCGAGCCGACCGAAGCATCGCCATTGCCGGCGATGGTGCCGACCTGGGCAACCTCTTCCGAGGTCTTGATCTTCTTGGCGTTCTTGATCAGCGTCGCGACGACGTCGGCGACGGCGAGGT
>NZ_JAMYLM010000013.1:0-161072 GCF_040317995.1 Mesorhizobium sp. M1334 | reverse complement strand
ACGATCAGGTCGCCAAGCCGGTGCGTGGCGTTGGGCGCGCGTGGATCAGGCACCGCGCCAAAGTAGCTCTCAAGGCAGGAAATGGCAGTCGCTCCTTCGCTCACTGCCTCTCCAAAGAATCCTTTCTCAGCCTAAACTCAACCCCAAAATCGCCATATGCGATTCCCCTGCCCTCGAGGGGGAGATCAGGCGCCCAGCCTCTCAGGCAGCTTGACGCCGTCCCGGCCGCCGCCATAGCGTGACCCCTTCAGCAAGGAGATGCACCCATGGCAGTGGTCGAAGGCGAAAAAATCGATATCGGCTTTTCCGGGCGCCGCTGCATCCATTCGCGCAATTGCGTGCTTGGCGATCCGCATGTCTTCGAGCCCAACGCCCCCGGCCAGTGGATCCATCCGGATGCGGCCAGCGTCGAGAAGATCGTGGCGCTCGCCGAAGCCTGCCCGTCCGGCGCCATCACCTATATCCGCAAGGATGGCGGGCCGCAGGAGCAGCCGCCGGTGGTCAACACCGTGCGCATCAGGGAGAACGGCCCGCTGGCGGTGCACGCCGAGATCGTGCTTGGCGGCGAGACGTTCTTCCGCGCCACGCTGTGCCGCTGCGGCGCCTCGGAAAACAAGCCGTTCTGCGACGGCAGCCACGCCAAGGCAGGCTTCACCGCCACGGGCGAGCCGCCGCTGAAGGACACGCCGGCGCTGGAGGCGCGCAATGGCCCGCTGACCGTCACACCGACGACCAACGGCCCGCTCAAGCTGGAGGGCAATGTCGAAATCGTCACCGGCACCGGCCACACGGTAGACCGCACCCAGCGCGCCTTCCTCTGCCGTTGCGGCCATTCGGCCAACAAGCCGTTCTGCGATGGCAGCCACAAGCGCGTGGGGTTTGTGGGGTAGGCGGCAAAGCTGCCAATCTCCCCCCTCGTGGGGGAGATGTCCGGCAGGACAGAGGGGGTCGTCTCGCGTGGAGCGCCGGCATCCTCTGTCCACTATTGGGGGTCGCGTCAGGACGTACCGACCCCCTCTGTCGCCTTCGGCGACATCTCCCCCTCAAGGAGATTAGGCGTCGCGGCCCAGCGCTCGCCGCCAATCTCGGCCTTCGACAACTGCGCCCGGTTGATGTTAGATCTTTGCTACCGGTGCGTGCATATGCCGGAATGGCGGTCGTCGGGCTTGGGGGATTTCAAAGTGCGCAAATATGTCTTGCTGTTTCTCAGCCTCTGTATCGATTACGCCTGGGTGAACACGGCCGTCGTCCTGGCCGACCAGCTCGGCATTGCCGAGACCGTTCTTGGCCAGCCGGCGTCATGGGCGGCCCGGCAGGTCCTTTCGCTGATCCTGCTCAGCCTTGTAAGGGTGGCAAACGTCTCGCTGGGCGAATGGCTGCTGTCCTATGCGCAGACGGAGCAGCCTGCCGGCCAGCGCCAATGGGCCAATCTGTTGCTCGGCACGATGGGTGTGCTGTCCGGGATCTGGGCCCTGCTGCGCCTCACCGGACCAGACGACGGCGCGCCGTTCCTGTTCATGGTGGAGGACACGCCGCTGAAGACAGCGGCCGTTGCGCTCTACAGCACCCTTTACAGTTGGTGTGGCGTGATGCTGCTGCGCTTCGAGCTCAGGGCGAAGCTCTGCAATGCCCTGCTGTTCGCCTCGGTCCTGCCATTGACCGCAATAAACCTGATCTTCTCCCGCGACGCGCTGGTTGCCTCGATGGTGGCGCGCGCCGCCATCGAGGGTCGCACGTTCCCGGTGGAAAAGGCGGAGGTCTATGCCGGCGTCTCGATCTACTACGCCATCCTGCTTGTCGCGGTGATGCTGACGATCTTGTATTTCTGCCGCGAACGGCCCACCGCTTCTGTCGGCAGGCCGCTCGAAGGCTCGCCGGGCAACCGGGCGTAGCCCTATTTGGCCAACAAGCCTTTCTTGTGGGGTAGGCGGCCAAGCTGCCAATCTCCCCCACGAGGGGGGAGATCGAACTCCCATCTTGGCCGAGCCATCACGGCTTTATCGATCCGCCGGTATCCGCTAAGGGGCGGAGACGAATTCTCCGGACGCAAATATGACCGCCAGGCCCAAACCCCCACCCCTCTTCCTCGGCATCGACACCGGCGGCACCTATACCGACGCCGTGCTGTGGTCGGAAGCCGGCGGCCCCGGCGGAAAAGTTTTGGCCAAGGCCAAGGCGCTGACGACGCGCCACGATCTGGCCGTCGGCATATCGGGCGCGGTCGATGCGGTGCTGCAAAAAGCCGGCACCGATCCTGCAGCCATAAAACTGGTGTCGATGTCGACGACGCTCGCCACCAATGCGCTGGTTGAGGGCCAGGGCGGGCGCGTAGCACTTGTGATGATCGGCTTTGCCGAAGGCGACCTTGCCCGCGACGGGCTGAAGGCCGCACTTGGCACCGATCCCGTGGTGTTCTGCCCCGGCGGCCACGATGTGCACGGCAATGCGGCAAAGCTCGATCTGTCCGGGCTCGAGGCAGCTTTGCCGGAACTGGAAAAGTCGGTGTCCGGCTTTGCCGTCTGCGCCTATTTCGCCACCCGCAATCCGGCGCACGAGCTAAGCGCGCGGAACCTGATCCGCGACAGGACCGGCCTGCCGGTCACCGCCAGCCACGAGCTGTCGGCCAAGCTCGGCGGCCCGCGCCGGGCGCTGACGACATTGCTCAACGCCAGGCTGATCTCGATGATCGACCGGCTGGTCGCGGCGACCGAAGGCTTTTTGACCGCGCGCAACATCGCCGCTCCGCTGATGGTGGTGCGCGGCGACGGCGCTTTGGTCTCGGCCGCCTTTGCCCGCCAGCGGCCGATCGAGACGATCCTGTCCGGCCCGGCCGCCAGCCTCGTCGGCGCCCGCCACATGACCGGCCTCGACGATGCCGTGGTCTCCGACATCGGCGGCACCACCACCGACGTCGCCGTGCTCGACAAGGGCCGGCCGCGGCTCGATCCGGAAGGCGCCACCGTCGGCGGCTTCCGCACCATGGTCGAAGCCGTCGCCATGCGCACCTTTGGGCTGGGCGGCGATTCCGAAGTGGCGCTGGAGGACGGCGTGCTCAACCCGAAAATCCTGCTCGGGCCGCGCCGCCTGGTGCCGCTGGCGCTGGCCGGCATGATACATGGCGAGGCGGTTACATCAGAGCTGGAACGCCAGCTGCGGGCTCCCAATCCTGGCCGCATGGACGGACGCCTGGCGGTTCGGACCGGGGTGCCGGAGCGGCTCGCAGCCGGACTGACCGGTGCCGAAGCCAAGCTTTACGAACTGATCGGTGCCGTGCCGCAGGCTCTCGACAGATTGCTGACCTCGAATGCCCAGAACGCCACCTTGAACCGGCTGGTGTCGCGTGGGCTGGTGCATGTTGCCGGCTTCACGCCATCGGACGCCGCGCATGTGCTGGGCAGGCAGGCCAATTGGGATGCGGCCGCGGCGCGTCTCGGTGCCGAGCTGTTCGCGCGCAGGCGTGACGGCCGCGGCCAGTTCATCGCCGCCTCGCCGGAGGCGATCTCGGAACGGGTGCTGACCACGCTGACCCGCCTCTCGGCGGAAGTCATCCTCGAGACCGCCTTTGCCGAGGACGGCCTGGATGGCGCTGCGACCGTCGCCCATGCCCTGGTCCAGCGCGCCGTCGACGCGCATCCCGGCATCGCCCGCCTCAGCGTCGCGCTCGACCGTCCGGTCATCGGCCTCGGCGCCTCGGCGCCGCTGCACTATGCCGGGCTGGCCGAGCTGGTAGGCAATCGATGCGTGGTGCCGGAGGATACCGATGTCGCGAATGCGCTCGGCGCCGTCGTCGGCCAGGTCCGGGTCTCGGCCGAGGCGCGGGTCAGCCAGCCCAAGGAAGGGCTGTTCCGTGTCGCCTCAGGCGAAAGCGTACGCGATTTCAACGACGAGGCGGCGGCAATCGCGGCGGCGGAGAAAGATGTGCGCGCAATTGCCGCCGGGCGGGCGAAGGACGCCGGCACCGACAGCGCCGAGATCGAAATCGCCAGCGAGTTCCGCGTCTCGACCGTCGAGGGCCAGCGCATGTTCATCGAGGCGCATGTCGTGGCGATCGCGTCGGGACGGCCACGGATTGCGGTGTGAGCGCGTAATCTCCCCCCTCGAGGGGGAGATGTCGCCGAAGGCGACAGAGGGGGTCGCCTCGCATGAAGCGCGACTTCCTTCTGCCGCAGGAGGCCGAGCCCGGTCGAACCGCCCCCTCTGGCCGCTTCGCGCCCATCTCCCCCTCGAGGGGGGAGATCGGCAGCGAAAACGCCCTACCTTCACCTAAGCCGAATTGACCCTGTCACCCTGACATGTCAAAGGCCCGGCCTAGCCTTTCGTCTGGAGAAGCCCTGATGACCGATCGCGTCGAGATCGCCGGATTGCGGATTGCCCGCGAGCTTCATGATTTCGTCGTGAACGAGGCGCTGCCGGGCACCGGCATCGAGGCGGAGGCATTCTGGAACGGTTTTTCGGCCATCGTCCATGATCTCTCGCCAAAAAACCGGGCGCTGCTCGAAAAGCGCGACGCCATGCAGGACAAGCTCGACCGCTGGTACCGCGACAATGGCGCGCCCGTCGACATGGAGGCCTACAAGACGTTCCTCCGCGAGATCGGCTATCTCCTGCCCGAGGGGCCGGCGTTCAGCGTGACCACCGAAAATGTCGACCCTGAAATCGCTTCGGTCGCCGGGCCGCAGCTGGTGGTGCCGGTGATGAACGCGCGTTATGCGCTGAACGCCGCCAATGCGCGCTGGGGTTCGCTGTACGATGCGCTCTACGGCACCGATGCCATTCCGGAGACGGACGGCGCCGAGCGAGGCAACAAATTCAATCCGGCGCGCGGTGCCAAGGTCGTCGCCTGGGTGAAAAGCTTCTTCGACGAGGCGGCGCCGCTCACCACTGGCAAATGGGCTGGGGTGAACGGGCTTTCGGTCGCCAACGGCATGTTGCGGCTGGGCGAGGGTGCCGGCGCCACCACGCTTGCCGACCTCAAGCAGTTTGCCGGCTATCGCGGCGATGCCGCCAATCCCGAAGCCGTCCTGCTGGTCAAGAACGGCCTGCACATCGAAATCGTTGTCGACCACAACAACCAGATCGGCCGCACCGATCCGGCCGGCATTGCCGATGTCGTGCTGGAATCGGCGCTGACCACCATCCAGGACTGCGAGGATTCGGTCGCCGCGGTGGATGCGCAGGACAAGGTGCTGGTCTACCGCAACTGGCTCGGCCTGATGAAGGGCGACTTGGCGGAAGAGATCACCAAGGCCGGCAAGAGCTTTGTCCGCAGGCTCAACCCCGACCGCACCTATACCGCGCCGGATGGCGGCACGCTGACCTTGCCCGGCCGCTCGCTGATGCTGGTCAGGAATGTCGGCCACCTCATGACCAATCCGGCGATATCGGACCGCGACGGCAACGAGGTGCCGGAAGGCATCATGGATGCGGCGCTGACGGCGCTGATCGCGCTGCACGACATCGGCCCGAACGGGCGCCGCGCCAATTCTCGCGCGGGCTCGATGTACATCGTAAAACCCAAGATGCACGGGCCGGAGGAAGTCGCCTTCGCCGTCGAGATTTTCGACCGCGTCGAAGCGCTGCTCGGCATCGCCAGGAACACCATCAAGATGGGCATCATGGACGAGGAGCGGCGCACCACCGTCAACCTCAAGGAGGCGATCCGCGCCGCCAGGGACCGCGTCGTCTTCATCAACACCGGCTTCCTCGACCGCACCGGCGACGAGATCCACACCTCAATGGAAGCCGGCCCAATGATCCGCAAGGGCGACATGAAACAGGCCGCCTGGATTGCCGCCTACGAAGCCTGGAACGTCGATACCGGCCTCGAATGCGGGTTGGCCGGCCACGCCCAGATAGGCAAGGGCATGTGGGCGATGCCCGACCTGATGGCGGCAATGCTGGCCGAGAAGATCGCGCACCCCAAGGCCGGCGCCAACACCGCCTGGGTGCCGTCGCCGACGGCGGCAACCCTGCATGCCACGCACTACCACAAGGTCGACGTCCACGCCGTGCAGCAGGCTCTGAAGAGCCGGCCCAAGGCCAGGCTCGACGACATTCTGTCGGTGCCCGTGGCTAGGCTGCCGAACTGGTCTCAGGAAGACATCCAGAAGGAACTCGACAACAACGCGCAAGGCATTCTGGGCTATGTCGTGCGCTGGATCGACCAGGGCGTCGGCTGTTCGAAAGTACCAGATATAACCGACGTCGGCCTGATGGAGGACCGTGCCACGCTGCGCATCTCCTCTCAGCATATCGCCAATTGGCTGCATCACCGCGTCTGCACGCCCGAGCAGGTGATGGAGACGATGAAACGCATGGCGGCGATCGTCGATCGCCAGAACCAAGGCGCTCCGCTCTACCGGCCGATGGCGCCGGAATTCGACAAGTCCATCGCCTTCCTCGCCGCCTGCGATCTCGTCTTCAAAGGCCGCGTCCAGCCCAACGGCTACACCGAGCCAGTGCTGCACGCGCGGAGGTTGGAATTGAAGGCGAAAGGGCAGGAGCGATAGTCGCCAGCGTCCCCTCCCCCTCGAGGGGAGGGTGGCCCGAAGGGCCGGGAGGGGTCCTGGGTGCAGTGCGCTGACGCCCATTCTGACGATGCGCCTCGGGAAGAGCACGGCAACGCTCCGCACGCGGATCGGTTTCGAAATACAGCAAGGCCGAGGGTCCCACCACTGACCCCACCCGGCCGCTTCGCGGCCACCCTCCCCTCAAGGGGGAGGGGAGCGTCCCTCACGCCGCCTGCGCCATCCGCTCCGAACTCATGCGGTAGGAAATCGCTTCGGCCAGATGGATGCGGCCGACCGTCTCGCTGGCCTCGAGATCGGCCAGTGTCCGCGCCACCTTCAGGACGCGGTGGTAGGCTCGTGCGGAAAAGCCGAGCTTTTCGCTGGCATCCCTCAGCAGCGACAGGCCGGCGGCATCGGGCATGGCGATCTCCTCGATGACCGACGGCGAGCAATGCGCGTTGGTGGTGGCGGAGGTCGCGCCGAGCCGTTCGAAACGCTCACGCTGGATCGTACGGGCACGGGCGACGCGTAGTGCCACGGCTGCGCTCTTCTCCGCCCGGTCCGGCCGGATCAGATCGCTGGCCGAGACCGCCGGCACCTCGATCCTGAGATCGATGCGATCGAGCAGCGGGCCGGAAATGCGCGCCTGGTAGTCGGTGCGGCAGCGGTCGCCGCGCAGGCAGCGATAGCCCGGCTCGCCGGCCATGCCGCAGCGGCACGGGTTCATCGCCGCGACCAGCTGGATGCGCGCCGGATAGGTGACGCGATGATTGGCGCGCGCGATCATGCAGTCGCCGGTCTCCAGCGGCTGGCGCAGCGCATCGAGCGCCTGCGGCGAGAATTCGGGAAACTCGTCGAGGAACAGCACGCCGTGATGGGCGAGCGAGGCCTCGCCCGGCCGCACGCGCAACCCGCCACCGACCATCGCCGCCATCGAGGCCGAATGATGTGGCGCGCGGAACGGCCGCCGGTCGGTGAGTTTTCCTTCCCCGAGCTCGCCGGCCACCGAGGCGATCATCGAGACTTCGAGCAATTCCCTGGGTGCCAGCGGCGGCAGGATCGACGGCAGCCGCTGCGCCAGCATCGACTTTCCCGACCCCGGCGGCCCGACCATCAAAAGATTGTGGCCGCCGGCGGCCGCCACCTCCAGCGCCCGCTTGGCGGTCTCCTGGCCCTTGATGTCGGCAAGGTCGGGCAGGTCGCGCGCCGCGGCATGGATGCCGGCTTCCGGCCGTGACAGAACCTGCGTGCCGCGAAAATGATTGGCGATGGCAATCAGGCTGCGCGGCGCCAATATGTCGAAATCCTTGCCGGCCCAGGCCGCTTCCGGCCCGCAGGCGAACGGGCAGATCAGACCCTTGCCTTCGGCATTGGCGCCGATTGCCGCCGGCAGCGCGCCGGCCACCGCGGCAATGGTTCCGTCGAGCGACAATTCGCCAAGCACGACATAGCCGGCGAGCATGTCGCCCGGAATGGCGCCGAGCGCCGCCATCAGCCCGAGCGCGATCGGCAAATCGTAGTGGCTGCCCTCCTTCGGCAGGTCGGCGGGTGCCAGATTGACGGTGACCTTCTTCGACGGCATCGACAGGCCGGATGCATGAAGTGCTGCCTGCACCCGCTCGCGGCTTTCGGCTACAGCCTTGTCGGCCAGCCCGACGATGTGCATGTTGACCTTGCCCGGCGCGATCATCACCTGCACGTCGACCGGCACGGCCTCGATGCCTTGGAAAGCAACCGTGCGAACCCGCGCCACCATGCCTTCACCCCGGATGCGGCTTTTGCCCCAAGCCTTTGCGATCATGCCGCGAACGGCGTCACCGGAGACAACCACAGATTTCCGGCGAAGGCAAGAACATTTGGGGAACGGCTGAACGCAACGGCTGCGATGGTTTGCAACGCGGCCGCTCGCGAAGCGAGGCTAGCTGCGCTTCTCCTCCACCGCATTCCAGAACAGGCTGGCGATGTCGGCGCCGCCGAAGCGCTGCACTTCGCGTATGCCGGTCGGTGAGGTCACGTTGATCTCGGTCATGTAGTCGCCAATGACGTCGATGCCGACAAGGATGAAGCCGCGCTCCTTCAGCGAGGGGCCGATGCGGGCGCAGATCTCGCGTTCGCGTTCCGTCAGCTCGGTTTTTTCGGCGCGGCCGCCGACATGCATGTTGGAGCGCGAATCGTGCTCGGCCGGCACGCGGTTGATGGCGCCGACAGGCTCGCCGTCGATCAGGATGATGCGCTTGTCGCCAGCCCGCACCTCCTTGAGGTAGCGCTGCACGATGTAGGGTTCGCGGAACATCTGGCCGAACATTTCGAGCAGCGAGGCGAGGTTGCGATCGGCCTCATGCAGGTGGAAGATGCCGGCGCCGCCATTGCCGTAGAGCGGCTTGACGATGATGTCGCCGAACTCCTTGCGGAAGGCGGCGACCTCGAGCGGATCCTTGGTGATCAGCGTATCCGGCATCAGGTCGGGAAATTCGGTGACGAAGATCTTTTCCGGGCTGTTGCGCACCCAGGCCGGGTCGTTGACCACCAGCGTCTTCGGATGGATGCGCTCGAGGATATGCGTGGTGGTGATGTAGTTCATGTCGAAGGGCGGATCCTGCCGCAAAAGGATGACGTCCATCTCCGATAGGTCGGTGCGGACTTCTTCGCCTAGCGAATAATGATTGCCCTTCTCGTCGCGGACCTGCATCGCCTCGATATGGGCAAACACCTTGCCATCGCGCAGCGACAGCCGGTTGGGCGTGTAGTGGAACAGCTGGTGCCCGCGCCGCTGCGCTTCCAGCGACAGCGCAAACGACGTGTCGCCGGCAATCGACACGGTGGAGATATGGTCCATCTGGACGGCGACTTTCAGGGGCATGGCAGCTCTCCGGCGCACTTGGGGCGATCCACTTGGATGCACAAAGTACGCTCCAACACTTTGAATCCATGCATCGTGTTTGCCGAAAATCGATTCCGATTTTTCGGGCCGATGCACCGACGAGAGCGATATAAGGAAATCGGCGGCCTCTGCCAATCGGCCAAGGTCATGATGAGGCTGCGCTTCGCTTGGCGCAGACCCCAATGCGATGTGCCTTCAGCGGTCGAAGACCAGCTTGGAATAGCCGAGGAAGGACAGCGCCATGGCAACCAGTGAGGCGACCGCAAGGGCGGCGAGCGGCGGCACCATCGGCAGCGCGAACAGCATGGCGCAATAGACGAGATAATTGACGAGGCTGGTGGCAATGCCGACGCCGCCATAGCGTGCGCTCTCTTGCGCGACGCCGCGGCTGGAAGGCGAGAAGGTCAAATGGCGGTTGATCAGCCAGGTGATGGACAGGGCAAAACCGATCGAGATGATGCGAGCCGCGAAGGGTCCGAGCGGCGCTATCGCCAACACCAGCCAAAGCGCCGCCGCGTCGGCGACGAAGCCGATGCCGCCGGCGACAATGAAGCGGGCGAGGCGTCCCATTTAGGGCTCTAAGCCGCCCGCGGGGTCTTGCGCGGTCCGGTCTTCAGAGTCGCGAGCGCACTTGCGCGTTCGCGTTCGATGCGGCCGGAAGGCATCGACAGATAGAAGATGCGCTTCTGCTCGGCCCGGCCGCGCGACACCGAATCGAGGATTACCCCGGTCACCGCCGCCAGCATCGACAGCAGCAGCAGCCCGACCGACAGCACCCACGTCGGCATGCGCGGCACCAGCCCGGTTTCGGCGAACTCGATCAGCACCGGCGCCATCAGAAACAGGCTTGATGCCAGGAAGAACACCGAAAAAGCGCCGAAGAAACGCAGCGGCTGCGTCTCCTTCATCAGCATGGCGAACATCCACAGGATCTTCGCGCCGTCGCGAAAGGTCGATAGCTTCGACGAGGAGCCTTCCGGCCGTCGGCCATAGTCGAGCCCGATCTCGCTGACCGGCAGTTTGAGTTGCGAGGCGTGCACCGACATTTCGGTCTCGATCTCGAAGCCGCTGGAAACCGCGGGAAAGCTCTTGACGAAGCGCCGAGTGAAGGCGCGGTAGCCGGAGAAGATATCGGTGAAGTCGGAACCGAACAGCCGCTTGTAGAGGCTGTTGAAGATGCGGTTGCCGAAGGCATGACCGGTCCTGCCGCCATCGTCGGTGACGCCGCGCCTGGTGCCCACCACCATGTCGGAGCGCTCGGTCAGCAGCGTGTTGATCAGTTGCGGCGCGTCCTCCGGCGTATAGGTGCCGTCGCCGTCGGCCATCAGGTAGATGTCGGCCTCGATGTCGGCGAACATGCGGCGCACGACATTGCCTTTGCCCTGGCGCGGCTCGCGCACCACGATGGCGCCGGCGGCGCGGGCTCGGAGCGCCGTCAGGTCGCGCGAATTGTTGTCGTAGACATAGATCGCGGCGGCAGGCAGCGTTTCGCGAAAGCGCCGCACCACTTCGCCGATCGTCAGCTCCTCATTGTAGCAGGGCAGCAGCACGGCGATGCTCGGCTCATGGCGCACGTCTTGTGGCATTTTCGTCTCCGGATGCCCCGTGAGGCCCCTGACCGCGCAAACGCCGGCCTCGCTCGGGCGGCTTTACTATTTATTGAAGCTGTTAAGGCTAGGTTTAAGCCGCCCCGTATTCCTCCAAAGGTCCTGATATGAGCACAGCCGACGATGGCGCCTCCATTTGGAGGTCCGATATCGCGCTGGCGCTGCTTGCCACGGTGCTGGCACTTGCCGTCAATGCCTTTGCCGGCTTCCCGGCACTGACCAATGCCGGCGGCGACAACGACAATCTGCTGCGCCTCGTCGAAGTTCGCGACATGCTCGCCGGCCAAAGCTGGTTCGATCTCCACCAGTACAGGATGGGCCTGGAAGGCGGCTTCGTCATGCATTGGTCGCGGCTGGTCGATGCGCCGATCGCCACCATCATCATCGCCGTATCGGCCCTGACCGGCAGCGCGGCGCTTGCCGAGAATGTCGCGCAAGTGCTGTGGCCGGCGCTGCTCTTCTGCCTGACCGTATTTTTCACCGCCCGCGCCGCACGCAGCTTTGCCGGTGACGGCGCTGTGCTGCCGGCTGTCGTCGTCGGCGCCGCCGCACTGCATTTCCTCGGCATTTTTTCGCCTGGCGCGCTCGATCACCACAATATCCAGCTGATGCTGAGCATGGCCAGCGTGAGCTTGTTGCTTGAAGCGCCGTTGCGCAGGGCGGCGGCATTGCTCTCCGGCCTGTGCGCCGGATTGATGCTGGCCGTCGGCATGGAAACCGCGCCCTACGTTGCCACCATCGGCGCCTATGTCGCCATGCTGTTTGCCCTCGACGTCAATGGCGAGAGATCGATCGCCAGGGATTTCGGCCTCGGCTTTGCCGGCGTCTCCGCTCTCGTCTTTGTCGTCACCATTCCGTGGTCCGCCTGGGGTCAGGCGCAATGCGACGCCTTCTCGGCCGTGCAGTTCGTCGTCACAGCGATTGCCGGAACCGGCCTTGCAACCATAGCGTCGATCGAGCCGGCCGGCCGCACGCGCCAACGGCGCATCGCCTCACTTGGCCTGCTCGCCATGCTATTGGGCGCTGTCGTCGTCTTGTTGTTCCCACAATGCCTGGCAGCGCCCTATGCCAATCTCGATCCGCGCCTCAAGGAGCTGTGGCTTGATCATATCGACGAGGCGCAGTCGCTGTTAAAGCTGCTCGCTGAAGATCCGGCCGGGGTGGTGGCGCGCTATGCCACGCCGCTCATTGCTCTCGTGCTGACGGCGCTTCGCCTTGGCCGCGGTGGCTGGCGGCGGCAGGACAGCCTTGTCGGCGCGCTGCTGGTCGTGGCCTTCATCGTCAGCGCCTGGCAGGTACGCGGTTCGACATTCTCGATCGCCTTCGCCGTCATTCCGCTTGCCGCCTGGATTGCCAAATGGCGTCAACGGGCCGAGGCCAGCGCGTCGCGCGGTGTGGCGCTGCGCATGGCTACCGTCTGGCTGGTTTCGGTGAATGCGGTCTGGACTGGGGCTGCCGCGGCGACCTCGGTAGCCTTCGAAGACAGCAACACCACGGCGGATAATGGCGACGGCACCGATGTCGCTTGCCAGCGCAAGGCCTCCTTTGCGGCACTCGGCCGCCTGCCCGGCACCACCGTGCTGGCAATTTCCAATCTCGGATCGCCTATCCTGGCCTATTCCGGACATCGCGTCTTCGCCGGGCCTTATCATCGCAATGTCGCCGGCAACCTGCTGGCGCTCGATGCCTTCCTTGGGTCCGATGCCGATGCCAGGACGGTCGTCGCGGATCATAACGTCGGCCTCGTCGCGCTGTGCCCCGGCAGCGCCGAAAGCAAGCTCCTCGCAGCCAAGGCGCCGGCAGGCTTTCTTGCCGGGCTGATGCGCGGCAGCGTGCCGGAATGGCTTGCGCCGGTTGCCGGGACCAGCGGAGCCGCCGTCGAATTGTACCGCGTCCGGGTGGGCGGCTGATCGATCGGCGGCGCGTGCGGCCTTTTGTCGGACATAAGTCGCGCCAATCCACTCTTTCGCCCTTGCCCGCCCGACACGGCTGGATAGGATGCGCGCCGGCCGACCGAGATCATTGGACCGGGAGAGAATTTCATGATGCCATCGGCACGCTTTGCCGACCTCGAAGGCGCTTCGGTGCTGATCACCGGCGGCGGCTCCGGCATTGGTGCTGCCTTGACCGAAGGTTTTGTCCGCCAGGGGGCAAAGGTCGCCTTTATCGATATCGCCGACCGTCCGAGCCTGGCGCTGGCCGATCGGTTGGACAAGGAGCTCGGCCGGCGGCCGTTCTATCTCAAGACCGACATACGCGACATCGAGGCATTGCGGGTATCGATCGCCAAAGCCGCCGAGGCGCATGGCGACGTGACCGTGCTGGTCAACAATGCCGCTCAGGATGACCGTCATGCCGTCGAAGACGTCACGGTCGAGTTCTGGGACAACAACCATGCCATCAACCTGCGCCCGCATTTCTTCAGCGCGCAGGCGGTGGCGCCGGGCATGAAGCGGGCCGGCGGCGGCTCGATAATCAATTTCACCTCGACCTCGTTTCTCATCAACCATCCCGATATGCCGGCCTATACCGCCGCCAAGGCCGGGATCGTCGGCCTTACCAAGGGTCTCGCCGGCAAGCTCGGTGCCGACGGCATTCGCGTCAACGCGATCGCGCCCGGCTGGGTAATCACCGAGCGGCAGAGAAAGCTCTGGGTCACCGAACAGGCGCTCGCCGCTCACGTCGCCAAGCAGTGCATCAAGCGTGTGATGCAGCCGGAAGACATTGTCGGCACCGTGCTGTTCCTGGCGTCGGATGCTTCACGCATGCTGACCGCGCAGATGCTGATCGTCGACGGGGGGTTCCTGTGATCTCACCGAGCAAGGCAGCTTCCGTCGCAGCCGTCGACTGGGGCACCACCCGCATGAGGGTATGGCTGCTCGACGGCACCGGCGACGTTCTCGCCGAGCGGCGCGGCGATGACGGACTGATCACCGCTCAGGCTAAAGGGTTTTCGTCCATTCTCGAAGGGCATCTGGCCGCCATGGGCGCACCCGAAAACCTGCCGGTCATCATTTGCGGCATGGCCGGCTCGCGCCAGGGCTGGCTGGAGGCGCCCTATGTCAGCGTTCCCACGCCGATCGGCGCTATCCTGGCCGAAGCTGCCCGCATCCCCGGCCAGCGCCGCGACATCCGCATCGTGCCCGGCCTTGCCCAACGCTTCGCCGATGCGCCTGACGTCATGCGCGGTGAGGAAACGCAGCTTGCCGGAGCCGGTTTGCCGGCAAAGGGACGTCACCTCGTCTGCATGCCCGGCACCCATTCGAAATGGGTGCTGGTCGAGGACGGCTCTGTTGCCGGGTTCGGCACCTGGCCGACCGGCGAGCTGTTTTCGGTGCTCGCCGCGCACTCGATCCTGCGCCATTCGCTGGGCGAGCCGCCGAAGCCGGTTGTCGCCGAAAGTCCGTTTTTCCGGGACTGGTGCCTGAAGGCGTTGGCCGAAGGTGGTGACGTCGTTTCAAGATTGTTCTCGATCCGCGCCGCCAGCCTGCTGCAGGACCTGAGGCCCGAAGATGCCGCCGCCTGCCTGTCCGGCCTGCTGATCGGTAGCGAGATCGCTTCGGCAAATCGCCGTTATGAAGCAAGCGCTGTGCCCGTCGTGCTGATCGCGTCGGGCGCACTTGGCACGCTCTATGCCGAGGCGCTCGGCCTTGCCGGGCTCGCTTTCAGGGCGGTCGACGCCGACGAGGCGGTGCGCGCCGGCCTTGCCGAAGCCGCGCGCGAAAATGGCATGATCGCCAAAAATGGAGTTGCCGCATGACCGAGACCGCACCTTTTCCAAAGCTCGAGCGGGGTCTGGTCGCGATCCTGCGCGGCCTTAAGCCAGGCGAGGCGGTGGCGATCGGCCAGGCGATCTTCGGCGCAGGCATCGAAGCGATCGAGGTGCCGCTCAACTCGCCCGAGCCCTTTGCCTCTATCGCCAGCATTGTCGAAGCGCTTCCTCCGACAGCGCTGGTCGGCGCCGGCACGGTGCTCACCGCCGCCGATGTCGACGGCTTGCACAAAGCCGCCGGGCGGCTGCTGGTCAGCCCCAATATCGATGCCGAGGTCATGGGCCGTGCCAAGCAGTACGGCATGGTGACAATGCCCGGCGTGTTCACGCCGACCGAGGCATTCCAGGCAATCCGGCTCGGCGCCTCGGCCCTGAAATTCTTCCCGGCAAGCGTGCTTGGCGCGGCAGGCATTTCGGCCATGCGCGCGGTGCTGCCGGCCAGTGTGCTGGTCGGCGCCGTCGGCGGCGTTTCGGACAAGGATTTTGCCGGCTACAAGGCAGCCGGCATCAGCGTCTTCGGTCTTGGCTCCAGCCTGTTCAAACCGGGAATGAGCGTCGACGAAGTGGCAGCACGGGCGAAAGCCGCAGTTCAGGCTTGGGACGCGGCGTTTGGAGTGGCATGATGAGCGAGACCATCGTTTCGGTTTTTTCCGACCACGTCTGCCAACTCGGCGAGGGACCAAGCTATGACCCCGCCACCGAGACGCTCTACTGGTTCGACATTGTCAACGGCCAGCTCCTGGAAAAGCGTCTGTCCGGCGGTGCGGTCAAGATCCACGAGCTCCACCAGATGGCCAGTGCGATTGCCGTCATCGACGACCGGCGTCAGCTGATCGCCACCGAGACCGGCCTGCATGTCCGCGACGTCGCGACCGGCAAGCTGACGCTGCACACGCCGATCGAGGCCGATAATACGGTCACCCGCTCGAACGATTCGCGCGTTCATCCTTGCGGCGCCCTCTGGGTCGGCACAATGGGCAAGGGCGAGGAGAAGGGCGCCGGTTCGATCTACTGGTTCTTCAAGGGCGAGCTGCGCCGGCTCTATGCGGATATCACGGTGCCCAATTCTATCTGCTTTTCCGAGGATGGGACCATTGCCTATTACACCGATACCAGCACCGGCCTGTTGATGCGCGTCGGCTGCGATCCGGCGACCGGCCTGCCGGTTGGCGGACCGAAGGTCTTCGTCGACCACCGTTCGGCCAAGGGCTATATCGATGGTTCGGTGCTCGACCGCGACGGCATATTGTGGAACGCCTGCTGGGGCGGCAGCGTCGTCGAAGCCTATGGGCCCGACGGCAAGCTTATCCGTTCGGTGGCGATGCCGGTCACGCAACCGTCCTGTCCGGCTTTTGTCGGCGGAAATGCCGACCGGATCGCGGTCACCTCCGCCTGGTCGGGCAAGAGCGAGAAGCAGCGCCTGCTCGACCCGCAAGCCGGCATGACGTTTATGCTCGACATTCCGGTCAATGGTCGCTTCGAGCCGCGCGTGTTGATTGCCTGAGGGCAGTTGCTGTCGTGCGGGCACCCGGCTGACGTCGGTTGCGCGCAAGCCGAATACGTTCGCCGTGCGATGGTAGGCAATCGTGCTGCCAGGAGCCGTTTCACCCATGTCAAGCCGCAAGCCGAAGCTGATCCTTGTCTACGAGCCGGAACAGGCCTGCTTCGATCGGCTGGTCGCCGATAACCACGTGCCGGAGCGTGCCGCCGAAATCGCCTCCTACCTGGCGCAATCGACCGACATCGCTGCTGAATTCGACGCACTTGCCGCCGCTTGCCAAACGCGCGGCTTGTCGTTTGCGCCGGTGGCGCTCGACGACGCCGCAAGCGTTCTCGCCGGCGAAGTTCCGAAGACCTCGCTTGTCTGGACGCTGACCGACGGCATTGCCTACTTCCGTGGCGGCGCGGCACCGGCTCTGGCACGGCTGAATGGCCTGAAGGCGATCGGCGCCGACGATGCGTTGTTCGCGCTCTGCCAAGACAAGTTCCGGTCCGGCGCCGTGCTCGGCGCGCTTGGCCTGCCGGTGCCGCAGGCGGGCCTTGCCCGTGACGGCGCGTGGCTGGTCGCGCCGCCGGCCTCGCCGGCCGGCTGGTTCGTCAAGCCGAACCGGCTCGGCGCCAAGATCGGCATCTGGCCGGATTCGCGCTGTCACGATCTCGGCCATGCGCTGAAGCTTAGCCGGCGCGTATTCGCCGCCTATCGCGACGATGTCGTCGTCCAGCCCTATGTCCCCGGACGCAATGTGCGGGCCAGCTTTCTCGGCCTGAAGCCGGATACCGGCATTGAGGCGCTCGGCGTCGCCTTTGTCGATTCGGGCGGCGATTTCCAAACCATGCAGGACAGCTTGGCGCTTTACGGCAATACCGGCGAAGCGGCCAAAGCCACGGGAAATTACGCCGAGCCGTTGCTGCTTCCCGTTGACGCCAGCCAGCCTCGAGCCGATGCAAGAATCCGTCGCATCGCCGAAAGCCTGATGGTCGGGCTTGGCCTGCGGGACGTCTTTTCCATCGACTTCCGGGTCGAAGCCGACGACAGCGTGCATGTCATCGAGTTCGAGGTCTGCCCGGGCCTGCCTTGCTTCGATTTTCGCGATTACTGTCGCAAGCAATGGGGCCTGAGCCTCGCCGATGCGATGGCGGAGGCAGCGGCGAACCGGCTTCGCGCCTAAATCCCCTCGACCAGGACGATTTCGCCATCTGCCACCTTCTGGCGGATCGCGACGGCGCGCTGGTATTCGGGCGAGTGGTAGCAGTCATGCGCCACCGCAAGCGACGGAAATTCGATGATCACGTTGCGGTCGCGGCCCGGTCCCTCTGCCTTCTCATGCGCGCCGCCGCGCGCCAGGAACTTGGCGCCGAAGCGGTCGAAGGCCAGCTTGGCGGCTGCGACATAGTCTTTGTAGCCTTCCGCATCGCGCACATCGACGCGAGCGATCCAGTATCCCTTGGGCATGGTATTTCTCCGGGTTAATTCCTGGCATCAGGCCGAGCGCATTTCATCGAGAATGGCTTCCGCCGCCGCCCGCCTGTCGGTGGCGCCGACGATCGGCCGGCCAACGACGAGATGGCTGGAGCCGTTGCGGATCGCCTGCGCCGGCGTCACCACGCGTTTCTGGTCGCCATGGTCGCTGCCCTTCGGTCGGATTCCCGGCGTCACTACCGCCAGATCGGGGCCGACGATGCGGCGTACCGCCTCCGCTTCCTCGGCCGAACAGACGATGCCGCCCATGCCGGCATGCAGCGCCTGCTCGGAGCGCCTCAGCACCAGCGTATGCGGGTCATACTCATAGCCGGCGTCGATCACGTCTTGCTCGTCCATCGAGGTCAGCACGGTAACCCCGAGCAGGCAAAGGTCGCTGCCCCTGGCAGCCTCGACCGCCGCCTTCATCGTCTTCGGATAGGCGTGGATGGTCAGCATGCTCATGCCCATCCTGACGATGTTGTCGACCCCCTTGGCAACGGTGTTATCGATGTCGAGCAGCTTCATGTCGAGAAAGATCCTGGTGCCGCCGCTGGCCAGCTCGCGGGCGAAGTCGAGCCCGCCGGCAAAGGCGAGCTGGTAGCCGATCTTGTAGAAGGAGACGATCCCGTCGAGCTCGCGCACCGCCTTCTCGGCTTCCCTCAGCGTCGGCAGGTCGAGGCCGACGATCAGCCTTTCCTGAATTGTGTCGGCACGCGCGGCGTCCGGGATCATGCCTCGATCCGCGTTGACAGCATGCGCGAGGTTTCGATCAGCGTTCGGCATAGGTGCTCCATCGATTGGCGTAGTCTTTCGTCCCGGAAGTTGCCTACGTCGTCGAAGGCGCTACCGCCCTCCGGCACCGAACACTCCGGTGTCACCACCTCCATCCGGCAGCGCACCAGCACGGCCCGCAGATGGTTGATGCAACGTATCCCTGCAAAGGGTCCGCTGGAAGACGAGCAGAGGCCGGCGACCTTGCCGGCAAGCGGCCTGAACGTCCGGCCCCCATCCTTGCGCAGTTGGCTCACCCAGTCGATGGTGTTCTTGAGCAGCGGCGGAATGGAGCCGTTATATTCGGGCGTCGCGATCAGCAGGCCGTCATGGGCGGCGATCATCCGGCCGAGCCTGACGGCGTTTTCGGGAATGCCTTCGTCCTTTTCCAGATCCTGGTCGAGGATCGGCAACGGATAGTCGGCGAGCGAGATGCGGGTCACCTCCGCGCCCTGCATGGCAAGTTCCTTCTGCGCCACGTCGGCAGTCCTGCCGCTATAGGCGCCGCTGCGCACCGAACCGGCGACGACGAGAATTTTCGGGATGATCGGCATCGCAATCCCTTGCTGTGGCGGCAGCTATAGGCGATGCGTGGGATGAATCAATAGCCGAGATTGCGGCACGCATTTAGCGCTGGCCGCTTTGGCGACCGGCGCCAGCGGATAGGGCGGACCTCGTGGGATTGAAATGGGTAGGCTATGGTCTTGTCGCTCTCGCGGTGGCTGCTGCCGCCGGCTACGCCGCTTTCGTCCTCAGCCCGTGGCCTTCGGTCCTTCTGATCCGTTACGCTTTTCACAAGGATGCAGTGGCAAAGAACCGCGCGCTTGAAAAGCACGTGCCCGCCAATGTCGGCGAACTGCGCGACGAGCGCTATGGCGAGGACCCCGACGAGACCCTTGACGTCTTCTTTCCCGTGGACGCTCAGGCAAAGGCGTTGCCTACGGTGGTCTGGGTGCATGGCGGCGGCTTCGTTGCCGGAAACAAGGCCGACATCTCGGCATACATGAAAATACTGGCCGGTCGGGGCTACGTCACTGTCTCGGTCGGCTATTCCGTCGCCCCCGGCGCCCGCTATCCGACGCCAGTCCTCCAGGCCAACAAGGCGCTTGCCTTTCTTTCCGGCAATGCCGGCCGCTACCGCATCGATCGCAACAGACTTTTTCTCGCCGGCGACTCCGCCGGCTCGCAGATCGTCGCTCAACTGGCTTCCACGATCAGCAATCCCGCCTATGCCGCCATGATGGACGTCGATCCGGGCATAGAGCGCGCGCAACTGAAAGGCGTTGCACTGTTCTGCGGCATTTACGATCCCGCGATGATCTCGCCCGAAGGGCCTTTCGCCGGCTTCAACAGGACCGTCATGTGGTCGTATCTCGGCGTGAAGCGGCTGGACGACGACCCGCGCATTGCCGAATTTTCAGTCGACAGGCACCTGACGCCGCAATTTCCGCCGGCATTCGTCTCGGTCGGCAATGCCGATCCGCTGGCGCCGCAGTCGCGTCAGATCGCGCGCGCGATCACGGCGCAAAGCGTCGCGGTCGACACGCTGTTCTTTCCAGACGACAACAGTCCGGCCCTGCCGCATGAATATCAGTTCGATCTCGACGGCAAGGCGGGAGAGCAGGCGTTCGAAAGGCTGACGGCATTCCTGGACCGATTGGCCAACCAGCCGCAATGACCGGCTTGCCGGCATCCAGACGTTTGGCGTGCGTTCAGCCGCGCCGGTAGATCCAAAGCTGCGTCGGCGGAATGTTGCGGATGACGAAATGGAAATGCTCGACCGTATAGTCGCCGCGGCCGGGCGGGATCGGCGACAGCGGCCCGTAAGTCAGTTGCACGATCGGCCGGCCCGCCGGGATACGGTCGAGCAGGCTCTCGACATAGGCGATGCGCTGGGCGACCGGAAAATTGAGCAGCGGCACGCCCGATATCACCGAATCGAAGATCAGGTCGCGCCTGTCGCCGAGCGTTGCGTCGAGATTGAAGGCGTCGCCCTCGATGACGTTGACGCCTGGATAAAGCTGACGCAGATGGCGCACGAAATCAGTGGAATATTCGATCGCATAGAGATTTTCAGGCTTTATGCCCTGGGCGAGAATGGCGCGCGTGATGACGCCTGTGCCGGGCCCGACCTCGAGCACCGGCAGGCCGGATTTCGGATCGACGATCGAGGCCATCTTGCGCGCGGTGACGGAACTGGTCGGGACGATCGAACCGACCGCCTTCGGCTTGTCGATCCAGCCCTTGAAGAACTTCAACTCGTCGTCGAACTTTTCCGCCAGCGTCTTTCGCAGTCCGGGACTACGCGTCATCGAAAGTCCTCCTCAACGCTCCCTCGCATGCTACTTAACAGCTACGAGGTGCAAGACAAGGCGAATCCCCGGATAAGGTGTTGATGACGCTCGGGAAGTGTTTCCAGGGATCAGCTTCGGTGCTCGCCGAACGTTTCGAAAAAGTCCTTCATGCGGGCGAAAAATCCGCTCGACTGAGGCGAATTGTCCTTTGAGGAAAGCTGCTCGAATTCTTCCAGCAATTCGCGCTGGCGGCGCGAAAGGTTCTGCGGCGTCTCAACCACGGTCTGGATGTAGAGGTCGCCAATATTGGGCTGGCGCAGCACCGGCATGCCCTTGCCCTTGAGGCGGAACTGGCGACCGTTCTGGGTGCCTTCCGGCACCTTCACCTTCGTCTGGGTACCGTCCAGTGTCGTCACCTCGAACGAGCCGCCAAGCGCTGCCGTTGTCATCGAGATCGGCACCTTGCAATAAAGATCGGCGCCGTCGCGCTGGAAGAATTCGTGCGGCTTGACCGCGAGGAATATGTAGAGATCGCCGGACGGGCCGCCGCGTAGGCCGGCCTCGCCCTCATTGGCCAGCCGGATGCGGGTGCCGTCCTCGATGCCGGCAGGGATGTTTACGGACAGCGAGCGCTCCTCGGTGACACGGCCCTGGCCGGCGCATTTCGGGCACGGATCCTTGATGGTCTGGCCGCGCCCCTGGCATTGCGGGCAGGTGCGCTCGATCGAGAAGAAGCCTTGCGTGGCGCGCACCTTGCCGTGGCCGTTGCACATCGAACAGGTGACGGGCTGGGTGCCGGGCTTGGCGCCGCTGCCGGAGCATTCCGAGCAGGAGATCGAGGCCGGCACCCGAATCTGCGCGGTCTTGCCGGAAAATGCCTCTTCCAGCGTGATTTCCATATTGTAGCGCAGGTCGGCGCCGCGCTCGCGGCCGCCGGACGACCGGCGCTGGCGCCCGCCCATCATGTCGCCGAAAATGTCTTCGAAAATGTCGGCGAAGCCGCCGGCGCCAAAGCCCTGCGCCCCGCCATTCATGCCGCCGTGCTCGAAGGCCGCGTGGCCGAAGCGATCATAGGCGGCACGCTTTTGCGGGTCCTTCAGCGTTTCGTAGGCTTCGTTGATTTCCTTGAACTTGTGCTCGCAGGCATGGTCGCCTGGGTTGCGGTCGGGATGGAACTGCATGGCCAACTTGCGGAAAGCGCTCTTGAGCTCCTTCTCGTCGGCGCCCTTTTGCACGCCCAGCGTTTCGTAAAAATCAGCTTTCATGTTTTCCCGCAGTCCGGATAGTCAACGTCTTGAAGCATCGTTGCGTCGTTTGCCGGCACGCTGTTCCGATTTAGGTGTGATGGAGCCGCGATGCCAGTGTCTACGAGGCTTTGTCCGCATTTTTTCGGGGAGCTCCGCGTTTTTCTGGCAAAGGGTTGCAAAAAAGCCCGGCTGCGCGCCGGGCTTTTTGCTTACCTGTACCGTCAGGCGGTTCAGGCCGACTTCTTCTTCTCGTCGTCCTCGTCGATTTCCTCGAAATCGGCATCGACGACGTCGCTGTCCTTGGCGGCATCAGCCTTGGCGTCGGCCTCGGCGGCTTCCTTCTGCGAAGCCTCGTACATGGCCTGGCCGAGTTTCATCGAGACTTCGGCGAGCGTCTGCGTCTTGGCCTCGATCTCGGTCACATCGTCGCCTTCGGCGGCGGTCTTCAATGCCGCGATCGCATCGGCAATCGCCGTGCGGTCGGCCTCGGAAACCTTCTCGCCATATTCCTTCAGCGACTTCTCCGAGGAATGCACCAGCGCCTCGGCCTGGTTGCGGGCCTCGACCAGCGCGCGCCGCTTCTTGTCCGCTTCGGCATTGGCCTCGGCGTCCTTGACCATCTTCTCGATGTCGGCGTCCGAAAGGCCGCCAGACGCCTGGATGCGGATCTGGTGCTCCTTGCCGGTGCCCTTGTCCTTGGCCGAGACGTTGACGATGCCGTTGGCGTCGATGTCGAAGGTGACCTCGATCTGCGGCACGCCGCGCGGCGCAGGCGGGATGCCGACCAGATCGAACTGGCCGAGCGCCTTGTTGTCGGCGGCCATTTCACGCTCGCCCTGGAAGACGCGGATGGTCACCGCCGACTGTGAATCCTCGGCCGTGGAGAACACCTGGCTCTTCTTCGTCGGGATCGTCGTGTTGCGTTCGATCAGCCGCGTGAACACGCCGCCCAGCGTCTCGATGCCGAGCGACAGCGGCGTCACGTCGAGCAACAGCACGTCCTTGACGTCGCCCTGCAGCACGCCGGCCTGGATGGCGGCGCCCAATGCGACGACTTCATCCGGGTTGACGCCCTTGTGCGGCTCCTTGCCGAAGAACTGCTTCACGATCTCCTGGATCTTGGGCATGCGGGTCATGCCGCCGACCAGGACGACTTCGTCGATTTCGCCGGCCTTCAGGCCGGCATCCTTAAGCGCCGCCTTGCAGGGATCGATCGTGCGCTGGACGAGATCCTCGACCAGGCTCTCGAACTTCGCCCGCGTCAGCTTCAGCGTCAGGTGCTTGGGGCCGGTGGCATCGGCGGTGATGAAGGGCAGGTTGATTTCGGTCTGCGTGGTGGACGACAGCTCGATCTTGGCCTTTTCAGCCGCTTCCTTGAGGCGCTGCAGGGCGAGCTTGTCGTTCCGCAGGTCGATGCCTTGTTCCTTCTTGAACTCGGCCGCCAGATATTCGACCAGGCGCATGTCGAAATCCTCGCCGCCGAGGAAGGTGTCGCCATTGGTCGACTTCACCTCGAACACGCCGTCGCCGATTTCGAGCACCGAAATGTCGAACGTGCCGCCACCAAGGTCATAGACGGCAATCGTCTTGCCTTCCTTCTTGTCCAGTCCATAGGCAAGTGCGGCCGCCGTCGGCTCGTTGATGATGCGCAGCACTTCGAGGCCGGCGATCTTGCCGGCATCCTTGGTCGCCTGGCGCTGGGCGTCGTTGAAATAGGCCGGAACGGTGATGACCGCCTTCTCGACCTTCTCGCCGAGATAGGCCTCCGCCGTTTCCTTCATCTTCTGCAGGATCATCGCCGAGATCTGGCTGGGCGACTGCTTCTTGCCGCCGGCCTCGACCCAGGCATCGCCATTGTCGCCCTTGACGATCTTGTAGGGGACAAGCTTCTTGTCCTTCTCCGTCACCGGATCGTCGTAGCGGCGGCCGATCAGGCGCTTGACCGCGAAAATGGTGTTTTCAGGATTGGTGACCGCCTGGCGCTTGGCCGGCTGGCCGACGAGGCGCTCGCCGTCGCTGTTGATGGCGACGATGGAAGGGGTCGTGCGGGCGCCTTCCGCATTCTCGATGACCTTGGATTCCTTGCCATCCATGATGGCGACACAGGAGTTGGTTGTTCCCAGATCGATACCGATTACTTTTGCCATTGTTCTAATCTCTCCGCTAAGCAGGCTCTCAGGACCCGTACAGGCGTTCCGATGAAAGCCCCTGTTCACAAGAAATTCCGCTCCGGCAACCGGCATTCGGCGCTGGACGGCTTGGCGCGTATATAAGAACAGGCTGCGTGGCGCGCAAGCATTCTGCGCAAGGCGTTCACCATTCATCGCGGTTGATCGGATCCGGGACCGGCAGGCCGGTATTTTCCGGCGGTGATCCAGCCGGCCCGGCCCCGGCCCATGAACCTTTCCGCCTCGCCCCGCGACAGACGCTCAGGTGCCGCACGGTGCGGCCCCGGAAAGGAAAGCCCCATGACCACAGATCCAGAGGCTCCATGGTCTCATGGAACAGCAGGAGCTCAGCGCGACCTTCGCCTTCCCATGACCTGTGGGGGGAGATCCATGTCTTGCGACCACGGGGCGTTCGTGCGCTCTCGTGGCGGCCGTTTGCGCCGCGCCATCCAGGCTGCCAGCGGATTGTCGATCTTGGCGCTCGCCGCTGGGCTGAAGAAGCCCGATCTGCAGAAGGTGAAACAAGGCAACCGCAAGCTCTTCCTGCCACGGACGGCCAGGCTGCGGCGCCATTCGAACTGAAATCCAAGGCCGTGCACTGGAAAGGCCTTGGAGGAAAGGTCTGCACCAGAAGAGAAGTGGCTCGCACCGCTTCTCGCCTTCTGCGCGGACGCCGGATTCCTGTCGACAAGCGGCGCCGAGATGATTACGGCGAAGGCGGGCTCAACAACGGGAAGCGGACATGGCTCAAAAAACCCTGATTGCGCCATCGGTGCTGGCTTCCGATTTCTCGAAGCTCGGCGACGAGGTCGAGGCGGTGGCCGCCGCCGGCGCCGACTGGATCCACCTCGACGTCATGGACGGGCATTTCGTCCCGAACATCACCTTCGGGCCGCCGGTGATCAAGGCGATCCGCAACCGCACCAAGGCCTTCTTCGACTGCCATCTGATGATCGCCCCGGCCGATCCTTATCTGGCCGCCTTCGCCGACGCCGGCTGCGACGGCATCACGGTGCACGCCGAAGCCGGGCCACATCTCGACCGGTCGCTGCAAACGATCAAAAACCTTGGCAAGAAGGCCGGTGTGTCACTCAACCCCGCGACACCGGAGACGATGATCGAATACGTGCTTGACCGGCTTGATCTGATCCTGATCATGACGGTCAATCCGGGGTTCGGCGGCCAGGCCTTCATTCCGGCGATCGTCGACAAGGTGAAGCGGGTGAAGGCGCTGATCGGCGGCAGGCCGATCAGGATCGAGATCGACGGCGGCATCTCGCCCGAAACTGCGCCCCTGGTCACTGCCGCCGGCGCCAGCGTGCTGGTCGCCGGTGCGGCCATCTTCAAGGGCGGCAGCGTCGAAGCCTACCGGGCAAACATCGAGGCAATCAGGACGGCGGCGGACAAGGCGGCCGGCTGACCGCCGCCGTCCGGCCGGAGTCAGCCGCTCGGGGGGACTTATGAGCAACCATCTGTTCGATGCTTTCCGTGCCCGGACGCCCGCGCCCGGACGCCTTTTGATGGAGGCAGAGGACGGGCGCTCGATCAGCTATGGCGAAATGCTGGCGCGCTCCGCTCAACTGGCACATGCGCTGTCGCAGCTGGGCGTCGAAGCCGGCGACCGCGTCGCCGTTCGGGTCGAGAAGAGCCCGGAGGCCATTTTCCTTTATCTCGCCTGCCTGCGTGCCGGCGCGATCTTCCTGCCGCTCAAC
The DNA here is from genome assembly GCF_040317995.1 of Mesorhizobium sp. M1334. Classification (NCBI taxonomy): domain Bacteria; kingdom Pseudomonadati; phylum Pseudomonadota; class Alphaproteobacteria; order Hyphomicrobiales; family Phyllobacteriaceae; genus Mesorhizobium; species Mesorhizobium sp. M1334. The sequence continues at coordinate 135,149 of NZ_JAMYLM010000013.1, read as the reverse complement.
ACCGCCTACACGCTGACCGAGCTCGACTATTTCTTCAGGGATGCCGAGCCGCGGCTGGTCGTCTGCGACCCGACGCGAGCGAGCGAAATCGGCGCCTTGGCGCAGGCCTCGGGCGCTGCGGTCGTGACACTCGGCAGGCAGGGCGAGGGTTCGTTGACCGATCGCGCCTCTGAGGCGGCCGTGGACTTCCACGATGTGGCGCGCGGGCCGGACGACCTTGCTGCGATCCTCTACACGTCCGGCACAACCGGCCGTTCGAAGGGCGCCATGCTCAGCCACGAAAACCTCGCCTCGAATGCGCGGGTGCTCGTCGACCTCTGGCGCTTCACTGCCGCAGACGTGCTGGTTCACGCGCTGCCGGTTTTCCACACGCATGGCCTTTTCGTCGCCACCAATGTCGTCCTGATGGCCGGCGCCACGATGCTGTTCGAAACCAAATTCGACCCGGCCCGCATCGTCTCGCAGCTGCCGCGCGCCACTGTCCTGATGGGCGTGCCGACCTTCTACGTCCGCCTGCTGCAGCAGGACGGTTTGAACCGGCAAGCGGCGAAAAACATCCGCCTGTTCATTTCTGGCTCGGCGCCGCTTTTGGCCGAGACGCACAGAGCCTGGCGAGAGCGCACCGGCCACGCCATCCTCGAGCGCTACGGCATGACCGAGACCAACATGAACACGTCGAACCCTTACGAGGGCGAGCGGCGTGCCGGCACGGTCGGCTTCCCCTTGCCCGGCGTTTCGCTTCGCATCACCGATCCCGAGAGCGGCGAAACACTTGCCTGGGGCGAGGTCGGAATGATCGAGGTCAAGGGCCCAAACGTCTTTTGCGGCTACTGGCGCATGCCGGAAAAGACCAGGGCCGAATTCCGTGACGATGGTTTCTTCATCACCGGCGATCTCGGGCTGATCGATGCCGACGGCTATGTCCACATCGTCGGTCGCGGCAAGGACCTGATCATTTCGGGCGGCTACAATATCTATCCAAAGGAAGTCGAGAGCGAGATCGACGCGCTGCCTGGTGTTGCCGAGAGCGCTGTCATCGGCGTTGCCCATCCGGATTTCGGCGAAGGCGTCACCGCGGTCGTGGTGCGGGCGCCGGGCTCGACCATCAGCGCCGCGGGGATCATCGAGGCTATCGCTGGGCGCCTTGCCAGGTACAAGCATCCGAAACGGGTGATCTTCGTCGACGAACTGCCGCGCAACACGATGGGCAAGGTGCAGAAGAACCTGCTTCGCGAGACCTATAAGGACCTCTATACGTCCAAAACCGGCTAAGCCGGAGGGATAGCGTTAGCTGCAAAAACTTTGGCGCCGTCGATCCAGACGCTTTTAATGTCCAGATCGTCCGACAGCGAAACGATGTTGGCGGCGGTGCCTTTGGCGAAACGCCCGAGCCGGTGCGACTGGCCGATCGCTTGCGCCGGATAGAGCGAGGCCATGCGCAAGGCTTCGTCGAGGTCGAGACCGACGACGCTGTGCATGAAGCGCACCGCGGAAATCATGTCGAGATCGGCGCCCGCCAGCGTGCCGTCGGCAAGTGTCAGCCTGCCATCCTTACGGTGGATGGTGCGGCCGTTCAGCGTGAACGAGGTCATGTCGGTACCGATCGTCGCCATGGCGTCGGTGACGAGCAGGATCTTGCCCGGCCCCTGCTTGGCGCGCAAGGCGATCGCCATGGTGGCGGGATCGACATGGATACCGTCGGCGATGACGCCGGCATAGAATGTGCCGGTATCGATTGCGGCGCCCGCCAGCCCTGGCTCGCGATTGCCGATCTGGCTCATCGCATTGAACAGATGGGTGACCACCGTTGCGCCGGCCTCGGCAAAGGCGCGAGCCGTGGCATAGCCGGTATCGGAATGGCCGATGCTGACGACAATGCCGGCCTTGCTAAGTGCCGACACCTGGCCGGGCTCGACGGATTCGGGCGCCACCGTCGTCAGCAGCACGGGCAGATTTTTCCGTGCGGCGATCAGCATCGCCTGGTCGGGGCCCAGCATTGGCCGGATCAGGGCCGGGTCATGCGCGCCCTTGCGGGCGATCGAAAGATGCGGCCCTTCAAGATGCAGGCCCAGGAACCCTGGCACCTTCCTCCGTGCCGCCTCGGCTCCGGCCGCAACCGCCGCGGCGGTGATCTCGGACGTGTCGGTGATCAGCGTCGGCAACAGCGCCGCCGTGCCGAAGGGCGCGTGCGCCCGGCAGATGGTCTCGATCGAGGCGACGTCGGGATGGTCGTTGAGCATGACGCCGCCGCCACCATTGACCTGCAAATCGATGAAGCCAGGCGCCAGCATGCCGCCGCCGGTCTCGATACGCGCAACACCGGGTGGAATAGCCCCGGCGGCAACGATGGCCTCGACGAGGCCGTCGCGCACGACAAGCGCCGCATTGTCGTGCCAGTCGTCGCCATCGAAAATCCGGGCGCCAGTCAGGGCGAAACGGTCGCTCATAGCGTTTCCGTTACCTTGCGCAAATTGGGCGGCGTGTCGGGGTCGAGGCCGCGATGGCGCGCAAAAGCCTCGACGAAACCATAGAACGACACGATCAGCGTCAGCGGGTCGGTCAGCGGATGACCGGTGGCGACATGCGGCAGCGGCTGTGCGCTCTTTGCCTTGCTCGACGTCACAAAGACGGCGGCGCCCTTGCCGGCCAGGCTGTCGGCGGCATCGGCCACCGACGGTTCGGACGCATCGCGAGCAGCCAGAGCCAGCACCGGGAAGCCGGGACCGACCAGCGCCAGCGGGCCGTGCATGACCTCGGCGGCACTATAGGCTTCCGCGTGCATGGCGCAGGTTTCCTTGAATTTCAGCCCCGCCTCGTTGGCGATCGCCGCCGACGGGCCACGGCCAAGGATGAACAGCGATTTCGGCGTCTCGAGTGCCGCAGCCAGCGCCATCCAGTCGCACGCGATCGCCTTGCGAAAATGCTCCGGCAGGCGGGCGAGTGCTGCCAGAAGTTTGTCGTCGCCGGTGCAATGCGCCATCAAGGCGAGCCCTGCGACGGCCGAATTGACGAAGGTCTTCGTCGCCGCAACGCTGCGCTCCGGTCCGGCCAGGATGTCGATCGCGTAGTCGCAGGCGCGTGCCAGCGGCGAATCGGCAGTGTTGGTGATGGCGACGGTCAGCGACCCGCCGGCCCGCGCCGCCTGCGCCATTGCGACGATGTCCGGGCTCTTGCCGGACTGCGAGATCGCCAGGCAGGCCGAGCCGCTCAGCTTCAGCTTGGCGCCATAGATCGAGGCGATCGACGGGCCGACCGATGCAACCGCCAGCCCGGCGGTCAGCTCCACGGCATATTTCATGAAGGTTGCGGCATGGTCGGACGAACCGCGCGCCACGGTGACGACGAAATTCGGGTCGCGCTCGCGAATGCCGCGCCCGGCCTCGGTCAGCACCGCGGCCGAGCCGTCGAGCAGGCGCGCGGTGGCCTCCGGGATCTCGTCGATCTCGCGCCGCATATGGGTAATTGTTGCGCTCATGACCGGCCCTCTTCGCCCGGCCCGCTTAGCCGGAGTTCGGCGACAAAATCATAGGCGTCGCCTCTGTAGATGGAGCGGGTGAACTCGATCACCTTGCCGCTCGCCAGATAGGAGATACGCTCGATATGCAGGCCGGCAATGCCTGGCGGCACTTCGAGCAGATGCGCATCGCCATCGCCGAGATTGGTGGCGGAAATGCGCTGCACGGCCCGCACCGGTCTGTTGCCGGTCTGTTCCAGCGCCGCGTAGAGCGACGAACCGATCGCCGCCGGATCGGGCAGCACGCTTGTTGATAGCGAGGCGCGCTCGATCGCCAGCGGCGTGTCGTTGGCGATACGAAGGCGCGCCACGCGCGCCACCAATTCGTTCGACGCCAGGCCGAGCACCATCATCTCGTCGGGCGACGGCGGATAGAGGCCGCGGTCGAGCCAGGCTGAACGCACCGCCATGCCGCGCCGCGCCATGTCTTCGGTAAACGAGGTCAGCATCGACAGCGACTGCTCGACGCGCTCCATGCGCGGCGCAACGAAGGTGCCGGAACCATGGCGCTGGACGAGGATGCCGCCCTTGACCAGGTCCTGCACCGCCTTGCGCACGGTGACGCGCGAAATGTCGGCCTTGCTGGCGATGTCGCGCTCGGAAGGCAGCGCATCGCCCGGTCCGATCAGCCCGCGTTTGACCGCATCCTCGATGCTCTTCCTCAGCTGCAGATAGAGCGGCGCGCCGCTCTGCGACGATTGTTTCAGCGCCGCGAATATCTGGTCGGCGGCCTCGCTCATCGCGCTGTCTCCGCCGTGTTTGCGAAAATCCGAACCGCCATCTGCACCGCGCCGCCCAGCGCGTCGTCGAGCGGCGGTTTCAGCAGCGCCCGGTAGCGGGCCGACAGGCGCGGCGCGTAAAGCGGCGCCAGCCCGCCGAGCAGGCAGAGCGGATCGTCGCCGCCCAGGTCGAGCACGCCAAGCGCTGCCTCGACATCGGCGACCGCCTTGTCGAGGATCCAGATAGCGACGACGTCGCCTTTTTCGGCGTGTTCGAACACCTTGGGCGCGAAGCCGCCGAAATCGCCGGGCTTGGCGTTGGTGGTGAATTCGACCACATCCTCGGGATTGTTGCGGAAGATGGCGAGCATTGCCTGCGTCAGCGGCGAGCCTTCGCGGATGCCGTCATAGGCGAGCAGCGTCTGCTCAAGCAGGTCGCGACCGATACGGGCGCCGCTGCCCTGGTCGCCGACCTGAAACCCCCAGCCGCCGATGGCGCGCGACTTGCCTTGTCTGCGCGCCATATAGGCGGTGCCGGTGCCGAGGATGGCCATGGCGCCGTCGCCGGAGCCGACCGCACCTTCCAGCGCGATTTCGGCGTCGGTCTCGACACGGCTGATGCGGAACGGCAGGATCGCTTCGAGCTGCTGCCTATAGGTGCCGACATTGGCGCCGGCCAGGCCGAGAACGGCCGGCGTTTGCGGGATCAGTGCGGGATCCCTGCCCGCGGCGACAAAGGCCTGCTGCGCCGCGTCGACGATGTTCGTCCTGGCGCCGGTGAGATCGGTGCGGATGTTGGCGGCGCCGCTTTTGGCGCGGCCGAGGACGCTGCCGTCGGCCGTTGCAAGGGCCGCCCTGCAGCTGGTGCCGCCGCCATCGATGCCGAGCACGAATTTCACGCGATTTCTCCTCGGGGCGGATAATACCAATAAAATACCAATAGCCAAGGGTTAATTTCCATTTCAAAAAAGTTAAGGCCTAGTTTGTTGAGAAATCAGCGGATTTCGTCTGCGGTCCCATCCCGACGCAGGGATTTCATTAATGCGTGTGGACAAGTGGTATTTTTTTGGTATTGTTTTCTGGATTGGAGGAAAGCGGATGGCAGAAACGCGCACCGAAGCGCTTCACCACAATGCCGAGGGACTGGACATCCAGGCCCCGGACGCCATCCTTTCCTCTTTGGCCAACGCACAGATCGAGGCCGCCAAGGCCGTGCACGGCGCCATTCCTGCCATTGCCGCGGCAGCCGAAATTATCGCAAGCAGACTGAAAAGCGGCGGCAAGCTCGCCTATGCGGCCGCCGGCAGCTCGGGCCTGATGGCATTGGCCGATGCGCTGGAACTGCCGGGCACTTTCGGTATCCAGCGCGACCGCATCGCCATCCTGATCGCCGGCGGCGACGAAGCTTTCAGGGCACTGGCCGGCGGGCCTGAGGATGACGTTGACGAAGCTTCGGCTGCGGTCGCCGCCGCCGGCATCGGCAATAGCGATTGCCTGATCGCCGTCTCGGCCAGCGGCTCGACACCTTACGCTGTCCGCGCGATCGAGGAAGCCAGGCGCCGCGGTGCGGCGACGATTGCCATCGCCAACAACAGGGATGCGCCGCTGCTGCGGCTGGCCGACATCGCCATCCTGCTCGAAACGCCGCCGGAGCTGATTGCCGGCTCGACGCGCATGGGCGCCGGCACCGCCCAGAAGATCGCGCTCAACATGCTGTCGACGCTGGCCGCCATCCATCTCGGCCATGTCCATGACGGCTACATGGTCAACCTCATGGCCGACAACATCAAGCTGCGCGACCGCGCCGCACGCATCGTCGCCGCCGTCAGCGGGCGCGACAAGGACGAGGCGGCGCGCCTGCTCGAAAAGAGCGGCGGCGTCGTCAAGACCGCCATTCTGCTCGCCGCCGGCGCCACCAGCGCCGACGCGGCCGAGAAGATACTGGAAGGGACCGGCCACAAGCTGCGGCCAGCCCTTTCCGCGATCGAGGGGAGCAAGGGGCGCCATGCCTCTGTTCTCATCAAAACCGAACCTGAAAAAGGTCAACAGGGAGACTGAGCATGACAACGAAGCTACTGACGGCACTTCTTCTCGGCACCGGCATTCTCGGCTCCGCCGGGGTGGCTTATGCCGACGACGTAACGCTCAACATCGAAAGCTGGCGCGGCGACGACCTTGCCATCTGGAAGGACAAGCTGATCCCGGCCTTCGAAGCCAAGAACCCGGGCATCAAGGTGGTCTTCGCGCCGTCGGCGCCAACCGAATATGACGCCGCCCTCGGCGCCAAGCTCGCCGCCGGCTCGGCCGGCGACCTGATCACCTGCCGCCCGTTCGACAAGTCGCTGGAGCTCTTCAAGAAGGGCAATCTCGCCGACATCTCGACCCTGCCCGGCATGGAGAACTTCTCCGACGTCGCCAAGGCCGCCTGGCAGACCGACGACGGCAAGTCGAGTTTCTGCGTGCCGATGGCCTCCGTCATCCATGGCTTCATCTACAACAAGGACGCCTTCGACAAGCTCGGCATCAAGGTGCCGGAGACGCGCGACGAATTCTTCGCCGCGCTCGACAAGATCAAGGCCGACGGCACCTACATCCCGATGGCGATGGGCACCAAGGACCTCTGGGAAGCGGCGACCATGGGCTACCAGAACATCGGCCCGAACTACTGGAAGGGCGAGGAAGGCCGCCTGGCGCTGATCAAGGGCGAGCAGAAGCTGACCGATCCGCAATGGGTCGAGCCCTTCAAGGAACTGGCCAGGTGGAAGGACTATCTCGGCGACGGCTTCGAGGCGCAGACATATCCGGACAGCCAGAACCTGTTCACGCTCGGCCGCGCCGCCATCTACCCGGCCGGCTCGTGGGAGATCGGCCTGTTCAACACGCAGGCGCAGTTCAAGATGGGCGCCTTCCCGCCGCCGGTGCAGAAGGCCGGCGACACCTGCTACATCTCCGACCACACCGACATCGGCATGGGCCTCAATGCGGCCTCGAAGAACGCGGATGCGGCCAAGACCTTCCTGTCCTGGGTGGCCTCGCCGGATTTCGCCACCATCTACGCCAACGCGCTGCCGGGCTTCTTCAGCCTGAACAACACCCCGGTGAAGATGGAAGACCCGCTGGCCCAGGAATTCGTCTCCTGGCGCGGCAAGTGCAAGTCGACGATCCGCTCGACCTACCAGATCCTGTCGCGCGGCACGCCGAACCTGGAAAACGAGACGTGGGTTGAATCGGCCAACGTCATCAACGGCACCGACACGCCGGAAGCTGCCGCCAAGAAGCTGCAGGACGGCCTCGACAGCTGGTATAAGCCGGCGAAATAAGAGCGCGGCGAAGCGTTGTCTCCCCCCTCGAGGGGGAGATTCGCCGAAGGCGACGGAGAGGGTCGGTCGAGGCAGGCTGCGGCTTGATCGTTGCTGAAAAGCGCGATCGAAACCACGATGGCGGGCCGCCTCGGCCGACCCCACCCGCCTCGCTGTGCGAGGCACCCTCCCCTCGAGGGGGAGGGAGGCGCCGCGCCCTTTGACGGCAATTGCAAGACCTGATCCGCGGGGACCGAACGCATGGCCGCAGCACCGAAAAGACCGTTCCGTTGGCATATCGGCGTTTTCCTGGCGCCGGCGTTGCTGGTCTATACGGCGATCATGATCCTGCCTCTGGCCGGCACGCTGCAGCTTTCCTTGTTCCGCAACATCAATCAGTCGCAGGTCTTCGTCGGACTGGAAAATTTCCGCATGCTGTTCGGTGACCCCAACTGGTCGGTCAACTTCTGGAACGCGCTCAGGAACAATGTCTGGTTCTTCATCATCCATATGCTGGTGCAGAACCCGATCGGCGTCCTTTTGGCCGCACTTCTGTCCAGCCCCAGGCTGCGGTTTTCCGCCTTCTACCGCACGGCGATCTTCGTGCCGACGATCCTGTCCTTCGTCATTGTCGGCTTCGCCTGGAAGCTGATCCTGTCGCCGCTATGGGGCGTGGCGCCGCATATGATGGACCTTGTCGGCCTGAAAAGCCTGTTCACGCCCTGGCTCGGCAAGGCGCAATATGCGCTGACCGCGCTCAGCCTGATCTCGGTGTGGCAATTCGTCGGCATCCCGATGATGCTGATCTATGCGGCACTGCTGTCCATTCCCGAAGAGGTGATCGAAGCGGCCGAATGCGACGGCATCACCGGGATGGCGCAGTTCTGGAAGATCAAGCTGCCGCTCATCCTGCCGTCGATCGGCATCATCTCGATCCTGACCTTCGTCGGCAATTTCAACGCTTTCGACCTGATCTACACCGCGCAAGGCGCGCTGGCCGGGCCGAACTATTCTACGGATATTCTCGGCACCTTCCTCTACCGCGCCTTCTTCGGTTTCCAGCTGCAGGTCGGCGATCCCAACATGGGCGCGGCGATCGCCACGATGATGTTCCTGATCATCCTCGGCGGCGTCTGCGTCTACCTGTTCCTCGTGCAGACGCGCCTGCGTCGCTACCAGTTCTGAGGCGCGACATGAGCACGGCAACCCGCTCGCTGCCCCGCACCATTGGCGCCCACGCGATCCTGTTGACCTACACCGCCATCGCGCTGTTTCCGGTCATCCTCGTCATCATGAATTCGTTCAAGTCGCGCGCAGGGATTTTCGGCGCGCCGCTGACGCCGCCGACGCCAGGGACCTTCGACCTGATCGGCTACGCCACGGTGATCGGCCAGGGCGACTTCATCCACTATTTCCAGAACAGCCTTGTCGTCACCGTCGCCTCGCTGTTCTTCGTGCTTCTGTTCGGCGCCATGGCTGCGTTCGCGCTGTCGGAATACCGCTTCCGCGGCAATTCGCTGATGGGGCTCTATCTGGCGCTCGGCATCATGATCCCGATCCGCCTCGGCACCGTCGCCATCCTGCAGCTGATGGTGGCGAGCGGGCTGGTCAACACGCTGACGGCGCTGATCCTGGTCTACACGGCGCAGGGCCTGCCGCTTGCCGTCTTCATCCTGTCGGAATTCATGAAGCAGGTCTCGGACGATCTGAAGAATGCGGGCAGGATCGACGGCCTGTCCGAATACACCATCTTTTTCCGGCTGGTGCTGCCGCTGGTGCGCCCATCGATGGCGACGGTCGCGGTCTTCACCATGATCCCGATCTGGAACGATCTGTGGTTCCCGCTGATCCTGGCGCCGTCGGAGGAGACCAAGACAGTGACGCTCGGCGCCCAGCTGTTCCTCGGCCAGTTCGTCACCAACTGGAACGCCATTCTGGCGGCACTGTCGCTGGCGATCATGCCGGTGCTGATTCTCTACGTCATCTTCTCGCGGCAGCTGATCCGCGGCATCACTTCGGGAGCGGTCAAGTGAGTTCGCAACAACCTCTTCGCGTCGTCGTCGCTGGTCTCGGCAATATGGGCCGCAGCCATGCGCTGGCCTATCACACCAATCCGGGCTTCGAGATCGCGGCACTGGTCAACCGTTCGGATGTGCCGCTGCCCGAAGGACTTTCGACCTACGGCATCCGGCGTTCCTTCGATCAGGCGCTGCTCGACGAAAGACCCGATGTCGCCTGCATCGCCACCTATTCCGACAGCCATGCCGACTATGCGGTGAGGGCGTTCGAGGCCGGCTGCCATGTCTTCGTCGAAAAGCCGTTGGCAACCACTGTCGCCGATGCAGAGCGCGTGGTCGCGGCAGCCAAGGCCAACGGCAAAAAACTGGTGATCGGCTACATCCTGCGCCACCATCCGTCCTGGATCCGGCTGATCACCGAGGCGCGTAAGCTCGGCGGCCCTTACGTGTTCCGAATGAACCTCAACCAGCAATCCTCCGGCCATAGCTGGGAGACGCACAAGCAGTTGATGCAGACGACGTCGCCGATCGTCGACTGCGGCGTGCATTATCTCGACGTGATGCTGCAGATCACCGACGCCAGGCCGGTCGAGGTGCGCGGCATGGGGCTGAGGCTGACCGACGAGATTGCGCCCACGATGTATAATTACGGCCACCTGCAGGTGCTGTTCGACGATGGTTCGGTCGGCTGGTATGAGGCCGGCTGGGGGCCGATGATCTCGGAGACGGCCTTCTTCGTGAAGGACGTGATCTCGCCCAATGGCTGCGTGTCGATCGTCATGAAGGAGGGCGTCAGGTCCGACGACATCGACACCCACACCAAGACCTCGACCATCCGCCTGCACAGTGCGGCGACCGGCGCGGACGGCAAGTTCGCCAAACCGGACGAGATGCTGTCGATGGAGGGCGAGCCTGGCCATCAGGATCTTTGCGACCTGGAACAGGCGTTTGTGCTGAAGGCGGTTCGCGAGGATCTCGACTTGACCCGTCACATGGACGACGCGGTGAAGTCGCTCGCCGTCTGCCTTGCCGCCGACGAGAGCGTGCGCAGCGGCCTCGCCGTGAAACTCTAGAACAGGGACGAAGCCGTGGGCTCGCTGAACATCGAGAATGTCAAAAAGGCCTTCGGGCCGGTAGAGGTGCTGAAGGGCATCAACCTCGAGGTGACGGATGGCGAGTTCGTCGTCTTCGTCGGTCCATCCGGCTGTGGAAAGTCGACGCTGCTCAGGGTCATTGCCGGGCTGGAGGACTCGACCTCGGGCCGCGTGGTGATCGACGGGGCGGACGTCTCCGCCACGCCGCCCGCCAAACGCGGCATCGCCATGGTGTTCCAAACCTATGCGCTCTATCCGCATCTGACGGTGAAGAACAACATGGGCCTCGGCCTCAAGCAGGCGGGCACACCGGCGGCCGAGATCGACCGCCGCATCGGCATCGCCTCGTCGATGCTGTCGCTGGAGCCCTACCTCGAGAGGCGGCCGGCCGAGCTTTCCGGTGGTCAGCGCCAGCGCGTCGCCATCGGCCGCGCCGTGGTGCGCGAGCCCAAGCTTTTTCTGTTCGACGAGCCGCTGTCCAACCTCGATGCCGCGCTGCGCGTCAACACCAGGCTGGAGATCGCCCAGCTGCACCGTCGGCTGAAGGCCACGATGATCTATGTCACCCACGACCAGGTCGAGGCGATGACACTGGCCGACAAGATCGTCGTGCTGAACGCGGGAAAGATCGAGCAGATCGGCGGACCGATGGAGCTTTACAATTCGCCGGCAAATGAATTCGTCGCCGGCTTCATCGGCTCACCGAAGATGAACTTCGTCGACGGGGCCAGGCTTGGCGAGACGGCCAAGACCATCGGTGTCCGTCCCGAGCACCTGACCGTCGATGCGAAATCCGGTGCCTGGAAAGGCACGGTTGTCCATGCCGAGCATCTTGGCGCCGACACCAATCTCTATCTCGACTGCGAGAAGGCCGGCTTGATCACCGTGCGCATTTTTGGCGTCTACAACGCCGAACCTGGTGCCACGCTTTACGCGACGCCGGATCCGGCGAAGACGTACCGGTTTGGGGCCGATGGGAGGGTGCTGAAGTAGCTGCTCTTTTTCCTTCTCCCACAAGGAGAGAAGGGAAGGGTGCGCTACACGTCAGCCCTGAACGTCTGCTTCTGGATGCCCAGCCCTTCGATGCCGAGCTCGACGACGTCGCCGGGCTTCAGGAACACCGGCGGCTTCATGCCGAGGCCGACGCCGGGCGGCGTGCCGGTCGAGATGATGTCGCCGGGGTGCAGCGACATGAACTGGCTGAGATAGGACACGAGATAAGCGACGCCGAAGACCATGGTCTTGGTCGAGCCGTTTTGCATCGTCTTGCCGTTGACCGTCAGCCACATCGGAATGTTCTGCGGGTCCTTGACCTCGTCCTTGGTCACCAGCCAAGGACCGATCGGCCCGAACGTGTCGCAGCTCTTGCCCTTGGTCCACTGGCCCTGGCGCTCAGCCTGGAAGGCGCGCTCGGAGACGTCATGCGCGACGCAATAGCCGGCGACATAATCCAGCGCCTCGGCCTCGGTGACATACTTCGCTTTTCTGCCGATGACCACGCCGAGCTCGACCTCCCAGTCGGTCTTGACCGAGCCGCGGGGGATCAGCACGTCGTCATTCGGCCCGACAATAGCCGAGCTCGCCTTCATGAAGATGATCGGCTCAGGCGGCACGGTAGCGCCGGTTTCGGCGGCGTGGTCGGAATAGTTGAGACCGATGCAGATGAATTTGCCGGTGCCGGCGACGCAGGCGCCGATCCGCGGCTTGCCGGAAACCGCCGGCAGCGTCTTTGGATCGAGCTTCGACAATGTCTCGAGCGATGCCGGATCAAGCACCTTGCCGGCAATGTCGGTAACATGGGCGGAGAGGTCGCGGATCGTTCCATCGGCATCGAGCAGGCCGGGGCGTTCGTTCCCCGCCTCGCCATAGCGCAGCAGTTTCATGCAGTTTTCTCCCAGTTGCGACCAGAGGCCGTTTGCAAACTCGCTCCGCTGCGGCGAATGGCGTGGGTTTCGAGAACCGGAGCGGAGCGTACTTAAGTACGTGAGCACCGGAAGCGCAGAAAGCCGCGTCAGGCGCCCGGCGGAGTAGGGTTTTCAAATGGCCCCTTAGATCGACCAGCCACCGTCGATATTATAAGCCTGCCCCGACGTATAGGTGGCGCCGGCCAGATAGACGGCGAGATCGGCGATTTCCTCGGGCGTGCCGAGGCGGCCCATCGGCTGGCGGGCGATGAAGGCGGCGCGAGCTGCTTCGTAGTCGCCCTGCGCATGCATGCGATCCTGCAGTGACGGGCTTTCGACCGTGCCCGGACAGATCGCATTGCAGCGTATGCCCTTGCCGACATAGTCGGCGGCGACCGATTTGGTCATGCCGATGACGGCTGCCTTGGTCAGCCCGTAAACGAAGCGGTTCGGCACGCCCTTGGTCGAACTGGCCAGCGACGCCATGTTGATGATCGAGCCGTCGCCGCGCTCCAGCATGCCGGGCAGCACGGCGCGGATGGTGCGGATCATCGAGCGGACATTGAGATCATAGGCGAAGTCGAGATCGCCGTCCTTCATCTCGAGGATCGAGCCGGAATGGACGAAGCCGGCGCAATTGAACAGCACGTCGACGGCGCCGATCTCGGCGAAAGCGGCATTCACCGCCTCGTCGTTCAGCACGTCGAGCTTGCGGGTCTTGATGCCGGGCGTCTTGCCGAGATCGGCGAGCACCACCTCGTTGATGTCGGTGGCATGGACGACGGCGCCGGCCTTGGCGAACGCCAGCGCACTTGCCCGACCGATGCCTTGCGCCGCCGCCGTGACGACAACGACCTTGCCAGTCAGATCCGCCATGCTTTTCTCCTCGCCCGTCTTTAATCGTTCGGCTTTTTACCGGCACAAGGCCGGGGCGCAATGTGCCAGGCGGGCACTACCATCCCGCCTGTTTCGATATTCGCCTGCCGGCCAAATGTTTTTTCTCGGTAAAGAACATCTTTTGGCCCGTCAAGCCCGGACGTCCCTCCGGGACACTCAGTCGCCGTAGGGCACCCAGACGTTCTTGACCTCGATCGCACGGCGCAGCAAGGCATCGCCGGCTGCTTCGCTCGACGCCCAGTCGAGGCTGTGGCCGTTGCCGGTCCAGACACGCTTGAGATTGCCGATGGACTCGGCCTCCGCCTTGGCACAGGTCTCGGCATCGGCGAACATCCAGAGCCCGTCGACATCGTCGTGCTTGGCCAGCACGCCGGCCAGCTCGGCGCTACGGCCCGTAACGATATTGATGGCGCCCGCCGGAACGTCGGAATATTCGATGACCTGGTAAAGGTCGGTGGCAAGCAGCGGGTATTTTTCGGATGGCACTGCGACTACGGTGTTGCCCATGGCAAGCGCCGGCGCCACCAGCGAGATCAGGCCAAGCAAAGGTGCGTTGTCCGGTGCGACGATACCGACGACGCCGACTGGCTCGTGCAGCGCCAGCGTGACGGCGCGGGCCGGCGGCTGGTGGACGCGGGCCTCGAATTTGTCGGCCAGGCCGGCGTAGAGGAACAGGCGCTCGATCGACAGCTCGACCTCTTCGCGCGCCGCCTTGGCGGTCGCGCCGGTGAGCTGGGTCAAACGGGCGGCAAACTCTTCGGCGCGGCCTGAAAGATTTTCGGCCACGTAGTAGAGTACCTGGCTGCGGTTGTAGGCGGTCGCCTCCGGCCAAGCCTTGCAGGCGCGCGCGGCCGCGACGGCGTCGCGGATATCCTTGCGGTTGCCGAGACCGACCTCGCCGGCAAGCTTGCCCTTGGCGCTGGCGATGGCCAAGGAATAATTGCCGTCCGGCCGGACCTGCTTGCCGCCGATGAACAGCTTTGCCGTGCGGTCGATGGCGCCACCTTCCGCCTGCTCGACAGGTTGGGCAGAAGAATTTGCGGGTTTGATGATCGGGCCGAGCGGCAGTTTTGCCGAGAGATATTCGAACATGCCCTCGCGCCCGCCTTCGCGGCCAAAGCCGCTCTCGCGATAGCCGCCGAAGCCGCAGGAGGCGTCGAACATATTGGTGCCGTTGACCCAGACGACGCCGGCCTTCAATTGCGGCGCGACGTGCAGGGCAAGATTGATGTTCTCGCTCCACACCGAAGCGGCCAGGCCATAGCGTGTGTTGTTGGCGAGCTCGATCGCTTCCTCGGTGTTGCGGAAGGTCATAGTGGCGAGCACCGGCCCGAACACCTCTTCCTGTGCCAAGATGTTAGCCGGCGAAACACCGGTCGCCAGCGTTGGCAGATGGTAATAGCCCGCGGCGGGCAGTGCCGAGTCCGGCTGCCAGCAGATCGCGCCCTGCTTGGCGCCCTCGGCGATCAGGCCCTTGACGCGATCGAGCTGAGTCAAATCGACCAGCGGGCCGATATCGGTGTTCTTGTCGAGCGGGCTGCCGACGCGCAGCCGGCTCATCCGCGTCTTGACCTTGGCGATGAAGGCGTCGGCGATGCCTTCCTGCATCAGAAGGCGCGAGCCGGCACAGCACACCTGGCCCTGGTTGAACCAGATGCCGTCAACCAGACCCTCGACGGCGCTGTCGAGGTCGGCATCCTCGAAAACGACGAATGCCGACTTGCCGCCAAGCTCCAGCGAAAGTTTCTTGCCCGAGCCGGCAGTGGCCTTGCGGATGATCTTGCCGACCTCGGACGAACCGGTGAAGGCAATCTTCTGGACGCCCGGATGGTTGACGATGGCCGCGCCCGCCTCCGGCCCGCCCTGGACGATGTTGACGACGCCCTTCGGCACGCCGGCGCGTGCGCAGATCTCGGCAAACAGGATCGCGGTGAGCGGCGTGAATTCCGCGGGTTTGAGCACCACGGTGCAGCCCGCGGCGAGCGCCGGCGCGATCTTCCAGGCGAGCATCAAGAGCGGGAAGTTCCACGGGATGATCTGGCCGACGACGCCGACGCCCTTGTGGCCGGGAAAATCCCGGTGCAGCGCCTGCGCCCAGCCGGCATGATGGATGAAATGGCGGATCGCCAGCGGCACGTCGATGTCGCGGCTTTCGCGGATCGGCTTGCCATTGTCGATTGTCTCAAGCACCGCGAACAGCCGTTGGTGGCGCTGCATGGCGCGGCCGATCGCATAGAGCACTTTGGCTCGGCTGTAGCCGGTGCTGGCGCTCCATTTCGGCAGCGCTTTTGTGGCGGCCGACACCGCCGCGTCGATATCGGCGGCACCAGCGTCCGACACCTTGGCCAGCAGCTTTCCCGAGGACGGATCGCTGGTGTCGAAGGTTTTGCCTCCGCTGGCTGCCTTCCAGTCGCCGCCGATGAACAGCGCCTTGCCGAAATCCCCCGCGGCCAGCCAGGCATCGGCCTCGTTGCGGGCTTCCGGCGCCAGCCCGTAATCCATGGCGTGATAGCGTTCGAGGATGTTCATGAAGCGCTCCGAATCACGCCATCGCGTGGCGATGATTGGCCGAGTAGTGGCCGGTCAGATGATGCTCGAGCTGGCGCTCGATATCGGTCAGAAGGCTCGATGCTCCGAAGCGGAACAGCTCCGGCTCCAGCCACGGACGGCCCAGTTCTTCCTTCATCAGCACCAGCCAATCGAGCGAGGCTTTTGCCGTGGAAATGCCACCGGCCGGCTTGAAGCCGATGAGATAGCCGGTTTCCTCGAAATAGGCGCGGATCGCGCGCACCATGGCAAGGCCGACCGGCAGCGTCGCGTTGACACTTTCCTTGCCGGTCGAGGTTTTGATGAAATCTGCACCCGCCATCATCGCCACCATCGAGGCGAGCATGACGTTGCGCAGCGTGGCGAGGTCGCCGGTACCGAGGATCACCTTCAGATGCGCCTCGCCGCAAGCGGCGCGCATCGAGACGATCTCGTTATAGAGCTCCTGCCATTTCGCCCCGAATACCAAACCGCGCGGGATGACGACGTCGATCTCGTCGGCGCCGTCGCGGACCGATGCTTCGATCTCTTGCAGGCGCGTCGAAAGCGGTGCAAGTCCATGCGGGAAGGCGGTCGAAACGGCGGCGACATGGACGCCGCTGCCGCGCAGCGCTTCGACGGCGGTGGCGACGAAGGGATGATAGACGCAGACCGCCGCCGGGCGGATCTTTTCACCAGTAATGCCGAGCCCTTCGACGATGTCGCGACGGAACGGGTTGACCGCCTTGGCACAGAGCCGGCGCACGCGCTCTTCCGTGTCATTCGAGTTCAGCGTCGTCAGGTCCATGCAGGCGACGGCGCGCAGCAGCCAGGCCGCCTGGTTATCGGCCTTGATCGAGCGTCTTTTGGTCAGGCTGGCGACGCGGCGTTCCAGCGCCGAGCGGTTGACGCTGCGCATCGATTCCATGAAGCCGAGATCGAGCCTCATGCCGGGATTGCGGGCAATGCCATGGGCTTGCGGCATCGGCGCATTGGCGGCGGCGCGCGCCGGCAGCGGCGTGATCTTGGACGTGCCGAGATCGGTTTCGCGGATTGTGCTGCTCATCTCCTGCCCCTTGTTCAGCGAGTTATGCCGAAGATAGACCGTGAAGCAGCGCTTCACGAGTCCTTCAAGCGGTCATAGCGGAAAAAGACGGTCGAGGCAGCCGACTTTTGACCGTATGGTCAAAATCAGGGTCGCAAACCAGTAGACTCTGAACTGCCGCGTCTCAGCCGACGAAGGCGCGCTCGACGACGAAGCTTGCCGGATGATGCAGCGAGCCTTCCTGGAAGCCGTGGCTTTCAGCCAGCTCCTTGACGTCCTTGAGCATATGCATCGAGCCGCAGATCATGATGCGGTCGGTCTCGGGATTGAGCCTGTCGATGCCGAGATCGGTGTAGAATTTGCCCGAGCCGATCAGCGCGGTGATGCGGCCCATGCGCTCGGAGGTCTCGCGCGTTGTCGAATTATACAGCGTGACGCGGCCGCCGGTAAGCTCGCCGATCAGCGGATCGTTCTCCAGTGCGGCCACCAGTTCCTGGCCGTAGGTGAGCTCGGCATTGTCGCGGCAGGTATGGGTCAGGATAACCTGCTCGAACTTCTCATAAGTATCGGGATCGCGCAGCAGGCTGGCGAAGGGAGCAATGCCGGTGCCGGTCGAGATCATGAACAGGCGCTTGGCTGGCGTCAGCGCGTCGACCACCAGCGTGCCCGTCGACTTCTGCCGCATGATGACGGTATCGCCGATCTCGATTTTCTGCAGCTCCGAGGTAAGCGGGCCGTCCGGCACCTTGATCGAGAAGAACTCGAGTTCGTCGTCCCAGGACGGGCTGGCGATCGAATAGGCGCGGAACACTGGCTTCTCGGCATTGGGCAGGCCGATCATGACGAATTCGCCGGAGCGAAAGCGCAGCGACTGCGGCCGGGTGATGCGGAACGAAAACAGCCGGTCGGTATAATGCTTCACCGAGACCACGGTTTCGGCATAGACATTGGCCGGTATCGGGAACTGCAACGGCCGGGAGCCGGCTGTGTTGAACGCGGATGTGGTGTTCATCAAACCTAACCTTCTGGGCCGGCTCAGCGCCGGCGCCAAATCTCCACCTGCGCGCCCGAACCGGTCAGGTTCCAGCGTGCCGTTTGCACACTCCGAAGCGGTAAGCTCTTGTGTCCGGAATTTATTAGTATACAAACGATATTTGCGTCAAGACGCCGCCGTAAAACAGCTTTCCAAACTAGGGCATGTAGGCAGTTCGGGCATTTCGGGTTTCGACAATGGGACAGAATTTTTCGGCGCAAGCGCTGGATTCGACTGGCAGCGTCGTCGCCGGCATCGATGTCGGCGGAACTTTTACCGACCTCCTTCTGATCGACGGCCGTGACGGTGGCCGGGTGCACATCGCCAAGACCCCGACGACAGTCGACAACCAGGCGTTCGGCGTCGTTTCGGCACTTGGCGCCACCGGATTTCCGGTCGACGGCATCGACCTCATCGTGCACGGCACGACGACGACCACCAACGCGGTCCTGGAGCGCCGGCTGGCCAAGACCGGCATGATCACCACGCGCGGCTTTCGCGACGTCATCGAGCTTGGCCGGCGGACACGGCCGCAGGCTTATGGCATGACGGGCACCTTCGTCCCGATCATTCCGCGCAATCTGCGGCTCGAAGTGTCGGAGCGGGTCGAGGCCTCGGGCGCGGTGCGCATCCCGCTCGACGAGGCCGAAATGCGGACAGCGGTTTCACAACTGATCGCAGCCGGCTGCGAATCCCTGGTCATCCATTTCCTGCATTCCTATGCCAACCCGGCGCATGAGCGGCGCGCCGCCGAGACAGCGGCCGAGCTTTGGCCGAACGGCTACATCACGACAGGCCACGCCCTGCTTTCGGAAGCGCGCGAATTCGAGCGCGGGGTGACCGCTTCGGTCAACGCCTCGGTGCAGCCGATCCTCGAACGCTATGTCGAGCGGCTGCGCAAGGAGCTGGCGTCAAAAGGCTACGCCCGCGACTTCCTGATCATGAACGGCAATGGCGGCATGATCTCGGCCCGCTTTGTCACACGTGAGTCGGCCAAGACCGTCATGTCCGGCCCCGCTTCCGGCGTCATTGCTGCCGCCTATACCGGCAAACGCGCCGGCTTCGAAAACCTGGTCACCTACGACATGGGCGGCACCTCGACCGACGTGGCGCTGATCCGCAACGCCGAGCCGGCAGTGTCGAACGAGATCGAGATCGAATATGCGATGCCGATCCACGTGCCGATGGTGGCGGTGCATACGGTCGGCGCCGGCGGCGGCTCGATCGCCCGGGTCGATGCGGCAGGCCTGATCCAGGTCGGCCCGGAAAGCGCCGGCGCCAATCCCGGGCCAATCTGCTACGGACGCGGCGGCTTGGAGCCGACCATCACCGACGCGAATCTGGTGCTCGGCAGGCTGGCGCCGAAGAAGCTGCTCGCGGTGGAAAACCCGGTCACCGTCGAACGGGTCACCGGCATATTCGAGGACAGGATCGGCCGCGCCACAGGCTTGTCCGGCGTCGAAGCGGCGGGTGCGGTGCTGCGGCTCGGCAACGTGAAGATGGCCGGCGCCATCCGCATGGTCTCGGTGTCGCGCGGCCACGACCCGCGCGATTTCGCGCTGTTCGCCTTCGGCGGCGCCGGTCCGCTGCATGCGACGGCATTGGCGCGCGAGCTCGGCCTGCCCCGGGTGCTGGTGCCGGCGCGGCCGGGCATTACCAATGCGCTCGGCTGCGTCGTCGCCGATCTGCGCCATGACTTCGTCAACACGGTTAACCAGCCGGTGGCGGGGCTCGATGAAGCCCAGCTCCAAGCTATATTGGAACGGCACCGAAACGAAGGCGAAGAGTTGATCGGCAAGGAAGCGGTGAAGCCGGAGACGATCCGCGTCACGCATTCCGCCGACATGCAGTTCGTCGGCCAGACGCATATTATTAACGTGCCGCTGCCGTCGTCTGCGGTGACGCGCGAGGTCCTGCAGCAACTGTTCGAGAAGGCCTATTTCGCCCGCTTCAAGGTCGAGCTGCCGGAAATCCGCGCCAATCTGGTCAACCTCAACACCTCGGTCACCGGCGTACGGCCGGCAATCGATCTGTCGCGGCTGATCGACCCGGCTGGGCGCGCCAAAACGCTCGAAGAGGCGCGGCGCGAAATCCGGCCGGTCTGGTATGGCGGGCGCTGGTACGATACGCCGGTCTACAGCAGGGAAAAGCTGCCGCTCGACGCAGTCATCATGGGGCCGGCGATCCTCGAACAGATGGACGCCACCACAGTGCTCGAGCCCGGCGACCGGGCGCGGTCGGATGCCGACGGCAACATCATCATCGATATCGGCGAGGCCTGAGATGGCGCAGCTTGACACTATTACGCTTTCGGTCCTCCAGGCGGCCCTGCAGCAGGTCTGCGACGAAATGGACCTGACGTTTTCGCGCGCCGCCTTCTCGCCTGTTATCGCCGAGGCCAATGACCGTTCGGATGGCATCTATTCGGCGCTCGATGGTTCGCTGATCGCGCAAGGCAGCCAGGGCCTGCCGGTGTTCGTCGGCGTCATGCAGTATTCGACCAAAACGGTGATCGAGATGATCGCCGACGGACGCTGCCTGCCGCCCGAGCCGGGCGATATTTACATCGTCAACGATCCTTATCTCGGCGGCACCCATCTGATGGATGTGCGCTTCGCCATGCCGGTCTACCGGGACGGGAAGATCTTCTGCTGGCTGTCGAACACCGGCCATTGGCCCGACATTGGCGGTTCGGTGCCGGGCGGATTCTCCGCCTCGGCAACGGCGGTCGAGCAGGAAGGCTTGCGGTTGCCGCCGGTGAAACTGTTCAAGAAGGGCGTGCTCGACCCGGAGATCTACGCCATCATCTGCTCCAACATCCGTGTTGCCGACCAGCGCATTGGCGATATCCGCGCGCAGGCGGCGGCACTGCTGATCGGCCAGGACAGGCTCAACGGAATCCTGGATCGTTACGGAGACGAAACGGCGGTCGAAGCGATCGCCGAATTGCGGCGCCGCGCCGCTGAACAGATGCGCGTCAACATATCGGCCATTCCCGACGGTATCTATCGCTCGCAGGCCTTCGTCGATTCAGACGGCGTGGTAAACGAGCCGCTGATCATCGCGCTGGCAGTCGAGAAAAAAGGCGACACGCTCAGCTTCGACTTCTCGGGCTCATCAAAACCCTGCGCCGGGCCGATGAACAGCGTTCTGGCGACGACCTTGTCCTCGGTGTATCTCGCCATGCGCCATATTTTCCCGGATGTGCCGATCAGCGCCGGCGCCTTCGAACCGCTGATCGTCAAGCGGCCGGAAGGCACCTTCCTCGACGCCAAATATCCGCGCCCTGTGTCGGGCTGCGCAGCCGAGGTTTCGCAGCGCATCGCCGAGGCGGTGTTCGCGGCGATGGTGCGGGCTCTGCCGGACAGGGTGACGGCGGCTCCGGCTGGCTCCAGCGGCAATTTCGCACTCGGCGGCAACGACCCGGCGCGCGGCCGCGATTATGTCATGTACCAGATCTCCGGCGGCGGCTATGGCGGCAATGCCGGTCACGACGGCCTGACCAATGGCTGCTCGACCATAGGCATCTCCAAGTCGCCGCCGGTCGAAATCATGGAGCAGGCCTTTCCGGTGCTCTACCGCCACTATGCGCTGCGCGAAGGCTCCGGTGGCGCCGGCAAGCATCGCGGCGGTTTCGGGCTCGCCTATGAGGTGGAAATCCTGCGCGGCGACGCACGTGCCTCTTTCGTCATGGATCACGGCCGCTTCGGCCCGCAAGGTGCGCTCGGCGGCAAGGACGGCGCGGTCAACACGGTCGCCGTGTTCCGCGACGGCAAGGAACATGTGCCGCCGCACCTGTCCAAGGAGCAGGACATCGCGTTGAAGGCCGGCGACCGCGTGCGCGTCGGCACGCCGGGCGGCGGCGGCTACGGCGATCCCTTGCAGCGGGACGTCGATCTGGTGGCGAGGGATGTCGCGCTGGGCTATTACACGCCCGCAGAAGCCGCCGAAAAGTTCGGGGTCGCTCTCTCGGCGGATGGATTGGGGATCGACCGGGCAGCCACGGAAAAGAGGCGCGCCGGATGACGGCGCGGCCTCGGATTCCTTCATTTGCGGCCAACGATCAGTTGCGGTAATCCAGCCTCGCGACCAGCCGGTCGCCGGCCCACTGGATGCCGCAGACCAGGACGATCAGGACGATGACCACGGCGATCATGACTGACGTTTCGAAGCGCTGGTAACCGTAGCGGATGGCGAGGTCGCCGAGCCCGCCGGCGCCGATGGCGCCGGCCATCGCCGAGGCGCCGATCAGCGTCACCAGCGTCACCGTGAAGCCGGCGACGATGCCGGGCAGCGCTTCGGGCACCAGCACCTCGCGAATGATCGTCCAGCGGTTGCCGCCCATGGCGCGCGCCGCTTCGATCAGCCCGTGGTCGACCTCACGCAGCGACACTTCGGCGATCCGGGCATAGTAGGGCGTCGCCGCGATCGACAGCGGAACGATCGCTGCCCAGGTGCCGATCGAGGTGCCGACGATCAGCCGCGTCACCGGGATCAGCGCAACCAGCAGGATGATGAAAGGCACAGAGCGGAAGCCGTTGATGACAGCGCCAAGCACGCGGTTCACCCACAGGTTTTCGGCGATGCCGCCGCGGTCGGTGGCGACCAGCGCCAGGCCGAGCGGCAGCCCGAAAACCAGCGAGATGAGGCCGGAGGCGGCCGTCATCAGGATCGTTTCCCAGATCGAACGGACGAGAAGCTCAAACAGAACCGGCGACATGGCCAAGCACCTCCACCCGCGCTTGGCGGGCTTTCAAGAACGCGATCACCTCTGCCAGGTGAGCTTCATTGCTGCCGGCGACCGCAAGGAACAGTGTCCCGACAGGCTGCTGCTGGACGTGATCGATGCCGCCATGCACGAGGCGGAACGAGCCGGGAACTGCCGAGGCAAGATCGGACAAAAGCGGGCTTCGCGCGGCCTCACCGGCCACGTCGATCCTGAGGATCGCCTCCACGCCGGCGTTCCGCGTTAGCCGGCTTGCGATCTCCGCCGGCAATTGCGGCCGGATGCCGCCGAGCAGGCTCTGCGTGATCGCCGACTTGGGGTCCGCAAAAATCGACCAGACCGGGCCTTGCTCGACGATCCGCCCGGCGTCGATCACCGCGACACGATCGGCGATCGAACGGATCACCTCCATCTCGTGCGTGATGAGCAGGATGGTCAGGCCGAGCTGCCGGTTGATGTCTCTGAGCAAGGCAAGGATGGAGCGCGTCGTCTCCGGGTCCAACGCCGAGGTCGCTTCGTCCGACAGCAGCAGCGCCGGGCGCGCCGCAAGCGCCCGGGCAATGCCGACGCGCTGCTTCTGCCCGCCCGACAGCGACGCCGGATAGGCTTTCGCCTTTTCCGACAGGCCGACAAGCTCGAGCAGCTCGGCGGCGCGCGCCAGGCGTTCGGCCCTGGGCCGGCCTTCGATCTTGAGCGGCAGCGCTACATTGTCTTCGACCGTCTTTGCGGACAGCAGGTTGAAATGCTGGAAGATCATGCCGATGCGCCGGCGCAGCGGCTGCAATTCGCGCTCGCCGAGCCGGCTGATGTCGCGGCCTTCGATGAAGACCTGTCCTGAATCCGGCCGCACCAGACCGTTCAGGCAGCGTATCAGCGTCGACTTGCCGGCGCCGCTGCGGCCGATGATGCCGAGGATCTCGCCCTGGCGCACGCTGAGCGACACGCCGTCCAGCGCCGCTGTCGCGCCGAAACGGCGCTTCAGCTCGATGAGGCGCACGACATCGTTCGGTCCCGCGGAGCGGCCGCCGACGGGATGCGTGACTTCGGTGACCGAGGCGAAATGCTGGTTCATAAAAGTTCCTGTATTGGTGTCCCGCAAACGCGATCGCGGTCCGCGTTGAAGCGCGGACCGCTTTATCATGCCGGGCTTCAGCGCCCAGTCGAGCTCGGCATCAATAGGCGCTGATGCCGGTTCCCTTGTAGACCCGGTCGAATTCGGCCTTCACCTTTTCGTTCTGATAGGAGGCGACCAATGTCTTTACCCAGGGCTGGTTTTCATTGCCGGCCTTGACCGCGATGAAATTGCGATAGGGATTGTCGGCCACCGCCTCCTGGGCGATGCGGTTCTCCGGTGTGAGGCCGCTTTTAAGCGCCCAATCCGTGTTGACTACGGCCCCGTCGAGGTCTTCCACCGAGCGCCCGACGATGCCTGCGTCCAGCTCCTTGATGACCAAGTGCTTCGGGTTTTCGGCGATGTCGGTGGTCGTCGCAAGAATGCCTGTGGCCTCCCTGAGCTTGATCAGATGTTCGCTCTGCAGGACGCGCAGTGCGCGGCCCTCATTGGACGGGTCGTTCGGCACGCCAATGACCGCGCCTTCGGGCAGGTCGGCAATATTCGCGTACTTCTTGGAGTAAAGGCCGATCGGCCAGACCCCGGTATAGCCGACCGGGACGATGTGATAGCCCTGCGTCTTGATCTGGTTGTCGAGATAGGGCTTGTGCTGGAAGGCGTTGGCGTTGATTTCGCCACGCTCGAGCGCTTCATTCGGCTGGGTATAGTCGTTGAACACCACGGTCTCGATCGTCAGGCCCCTCTCCGCCGCCTGGGCGGTGACGACGCGCCAGACGTCCTCGTCCTCGCCGCTCATGATGCCGACCTTGACCGCCGTCTTGTCCTCGGCGAACGACGGCGCAGCAAGGCTGACAATCGCAACCGCTGATGCGATAAGTACAGCGAGGCCGGCGCGCCGGCTTATAGTTGCCGAGAAGAATGGAAGCAAAGTGTTGGTGTTCCCAGGCATGGTCAATCCTATCGGTTCTGCAATCGTTGCGGCCAGGCGGAATGCGAAGCCTTGCGGGCATCATCGGAAATGCTGATCTCCAGATCAAAGAACAGTATTTCACGCCAGATGGGGAGCCGGGAATATTCTCTCAAAGTTTCTGGCCTGGCGAGCACAGGACCCTGCCGCCTGGCGTGCTGACTCGGCTATGTGGCCCGCCGTGCGTCGGAACGGCGGGCCTTTCTGCGTCGGAATGCCCAACGAGGGCAGCAGTCTGGGATGTCGACAACGCTGGACGCGCCGCATGTCCCTTCAAAGCGGCGCGCTTGTTCACTCGATGACTTTCACGATCCTGCGCGTGCCAGGATCGACCAGGACGGTCCGATTGTCGACGACGACGTAGCGGTATTTGACGCTGGGAACTTCATGAAGCTCGACGGTATCGGGCAGTGTCGAGCCGACATTGAGCTCCACGCCGGGAAGCTGGACGGACGCCAGAGGCTGCTTTTTCACATACTCGCGTACGATCGTCTCCTGCTGCGGTTCGATGACCACGTCCTGGGCGGCAGCGGCGCCGACGCCCGCTAGCAACAAGAACCCAGCCGCGGCTGCGGAAAGATGCATTCTCATGATCGTCTCCTTTCGTCTGAGCCACCTCTGCGCTGCGCGGCGTCATGCCGTTCGCAACGGGGTCGCTAGGTCGGTAACGTCACCGGGTAGAGCTTGTTCCGCCGCTCGGATCGCTTGCCGTTTCGCTCGGTTAATTTGGAACAAAGTTTTTTAGCCGCAGTTTTACGCGGTGAAGGGACGCATTTTCCAAGGAGATCTCTGATGAAAGGCGTTCTGATCACCAGCATGCTAGCAATCAGCGTCAGCTGCGGAGCGGCACTTGCCCAGACGCAGCAGTCGACCGACGACCAGTCCGGCGCCAATTGCGCAGCCGGCACTGCCAACTGTCCAAATGGCGCCAAGATGGGCGAGCAGGCCCAGGGCAAGGCCGGCGCTACGACTGAACAACAGGCGCAGGGCAACAAAAAGCTGAAGACCGACGAGCAAGCCCAGGGCAAGGCTGGCGCTACGACTGACCAGCAGGCTCAGGGCAAGCCGAAAATGAAGACCGACGAGCAAGCTCAGGGCAAGGCTGGCGCCACGACTGACCAGCAGGCCACGGGCAACACCAAAATGAAAACCGACGAGCAGGCCCAGGGCAAAACCGGAACCACCACTACCGAGCAGGCCCAAGGCAACACGAAAATGAAGACCGAGGAGCAGGCTCAGGGCAAGACTGGGACCACGACCAGCGAGCAGACTCAGGGCAACGCCTCTACGCAGACGCAGGACCAGAGTTCGACCGCTTCCATCAGCAATGTGACCGTTGAACAGAAGACAGAGATTACCCAGGTCATCAAGGAAACGAATGTCCAACCGGTTTCCAATGTCGATTTCGACATCTCTGTCGGCGTCGAGGTTCCGCGAAAGAAGGTCCGGCTGCATCGTCTGCCGGCGCGCATCGTCAAGATTGTTCCGGCTTACGAATCCTATGAATATTTCGTGCTGGCCGATGGCCGAATCGTCATCGTCGATCCGAATACCTACAAGATCGTGCTTATCCTGACCTAGTTGTAGCCGGACGGTTTGCAAGACCGTTTGATTGCACCGGTAAGCCCGCGGCGCGACTTGCGCGGCGGGCCTTACCGCATCCCACTCCACAGCGTTGCAGCGTCTGCAAATCGCAGATCACGGCCCGTCCTCGGGGCGAGGAGCCAGCATGGTCTGATCGATGGTGTCGGGCAAGCATGGACTTGGAGCGCACCTTGTTCGGAATGACGCAGTGGCCATGGCATCAATATTCGGGACCAGCACCATTCTCGCGTAGTGCCGCGGCCACAGCGGTTCTCCAAACAAGATGAAGATGCCGCCAACCATCAGCGCCACCAACAAGAGCGCCGTTGCGTTTGCAAATATCTCGCCGTAGCGCATGGTAACCTGTCCCGGCCGGAAATCGATTCAGCCTGTGACAGCGGCAATCGGAACGGTGCCGAAACCCAGCTCTACTGCCCTCGGCACCTCGCGAATGCCGCCTCCCATTGGATCCTCCCGGGAATAGGCCAAGTGAATAACGGCACTCTCGGTACTTTGTTCCCGGGCCGACGACGGCCGCTCCCTTCAAGCTCGGCGTCTCCGTTGGCGAAACCGCTGGCGGTCGTCGCCCTCATTGATGCGCGGCAGCGAGATCCTTCACGTGACGTTCGTGCATTTGCAGCACCGGCAGCGTCTTTTTGGCAAATTCCTTCATCGCCGGATCGTCGCCGGAATTTGCGTAAGCGGAAAACAGCGCCACCGCTTCCTTATGCGCCTGGGTCTGCATGTCGATGTATTTCGATTGGAAGCTGTCCCCGCTGGCCTCCTTGAGTTGGTCGAGCAGCGCCTGGTGCTTGGTGTCCAGCGGCGGGCCGGCTGGCGCGGTGGCCGAAGTCGTCTGACCCTTGCTGAGCGCCGCCTTGAACTCCTCGTCGGCCTTGGTGTGGTCCGTGACCATTTGCGCCGCGAAGGCTTTTACGTCGTCGGCCTTCGCCTGCGTCTGCGCAAGTCGGCTCGATTCGATTTCGAATGTATTGGCGATGGGCACCGTCTTGACGAACGTCGCAGTGTCAACCTTGCTCATGGTGTCGGTCGTTAGAGGCGTCAGCGTCGCCGATTGGGCAAAAGCAACCAAAGGCGCGCCGGCCATCATCGCTGCCGCAGTGATGGATAGAAGTGTTTTCATGGGAGCTCTCCGAGGCTGATGTCATCCCTCGATGGCTCAACGCGGAAGCTGCAGCGAGGTTGCCTGGTCGTGGCGCCAGAGCCGCCGCGACGCCAGACAATAGTTTGGAAACGCAAAACAAAGGACGCCGGCTGCGTCCCGCAAATTGCAACGCACGCGGCGAGATCGTACGCAATCGTACAAGCTCTTTCGCTTTGCCGCGGTCTTGCTATCGTTGGCCGGGAGAGATGGGTGGAGGCTTCCGTGGGGCAGGTCAAGTCGCCGCTTGGTATGGAAACCGACAAAGCCATTCATACCGTCATGGCCGACTACCATTCCGGCGATATTCTCTCGACCACCGTCGTCATAGCCGATTTGCGCAGACGCTTTCCCTAGTTCCGGCAAACCGACGAGGAGCTGGTTGGCTTCATCGTTCGCGCGTTGGACGGTCGGGAGATCGCGGTCAGTTTTGACCACCGCGGCCGTTAGGCGCTAATTTGCGGCAAAAACCAACAGGCCGCGGAGCCTATGCTCCGCGGCCTGGTCAGGCTGTGATCACCGGGCGCTTACTTGCCGCAGTGGTTGTCGTTAACCGTCGGGGCCATCGTGCCAGGAGCCTTGCCGGTCGCATCAGGCAGAGCCCCCTGCGGGCCTGGCGGGCAATTCCGGTCGGCATTCGAATTCGTCGTTGAGAAATCGCGAATGCTGTTGGTGATGGTCGAATCCGTGCCGGTGTCCGGGCCGCCATTATTCGGGGCTACGATCGTCCGCCCGCTGCCGTCGGTAGCGTCTCCGGAGGGATCGCCGACGTTCTGGGCCATCGCTGACGTGGCCAGACCGATCGTAAGCGCGGAAGCTGCGAGAATTTTCGTGAGCATGATGCTTCTCCTTTTACGAGGGTCGTCGCGTTGCGACTACGAAAACAACCGTTCGGGCGGGCGAAGGTTCCGACAAATTCCCCATGAATTTCAGCATCTTCTCAGGTGTTCAAGGCGGCCGCCATGCCATTCTCCGCCGGCATGCATCTGTGAACTTTTCTGACGGCACGGCCCGGCATTTTGCTCGCCGCATGAGTGTACGCCTTACCGTCCCGCCGGAACAGGAATGCTTCTTGCGAGTTCATACCTTTGTACAATGCGACGCGCTGATGCGAATGGCGGCAGCGCAAACAAGGAGAGCAGACATCATGGGCCTTGGAACCATTCTCATCATCATCTTGGTCCTTGCCTTGCTTGGCGGCTTCAGCGGCTTGGGCGGCGGACCGTTCTATGGCACCGGCTATTACGGTGGTGGCGGCCTCGGCTTGGTGCTGCTTATCGTCATTATCCTGGTCCTGCTTGGGCGCATTTGATGCATGTCGCGCAAAAGCATGCCCTCGGGCTTGACCGAGGGTGTGCAGCGGTTTTGTGATAACGACATGCATAAAACAGGAACCTAAAGTGCATCGCATGAGGCCGGTCAAGCGCGACACGCGTTAGTGTCACGCTCGCGACAAAAACGCCTGCCGCTTGGTAATAAGCGCCGGGCGTTTTGTCGTGAAAAGACAAGATTTCCAAGATCCTTGGCAAACCGGGACCCTGGCCAGAAAGGGCGACTCGGTGCCCGAACCTTTCGGCGCCGAGGACGCCGCCATAGCAGCAGCTTAGTGTTGGCGATCGGCGGCCAGCGCTTCTTTCAGATCGGCGCTGAGCACACCCTCGTTGAACAGCGACATGATACGGGCTGCCAACCGCTCGCGGACAGGACTGTCGTCCGCAACACCCAACTCGCGGCAGCAGTCGTCGAGCGCTTTTCTCAGCACGCTCAGTTCGGCTGGAGTTGCTGCACCTTGCATCGACATGCCATCCTCCCTTGAAAAGGGCGAAAGCGCTAAGCGTCTTTCAAGCGTCCACTCGCCATGCCTGTGTGGACGACTCCAATTCAATTAGCGCCGCTCTCGTCCAAACTCAATGTACAGAAATTACCAAGCAGACAGTTTGGGAACGACTGTCTTGCACCTGCATTGTTGCTGCGATCCAACCCACCCTCATTTGGATCACTGGGCGTAGCCCACGACGCCCGAATGGAGCCCGTTGCATCCCTCGCGACGGGCTCTTTTGCGCCCGGCGATCTCAATTGTCGTTTTCGTACCAAGCCGTCTTTGGTACGTTTCCAACTCTAACTTTCAGTCGGATGTTTTCGTAGGCAAGCGGCAGGAGAACTGCCGTGCATCGATTCATTTTTTTATTTAGTAGGCTCCATACCTTTCAGTGCTTATATAAGCGCTATCGTTCGCAGGTTATACCGGGCGCGGACGGCTGGGAGATAAAAAAGCTCTTGCCCTGTTTTGGGCCCAGCTATGTCTGATCCAGCAACTTCCAATAAGAATCCATATTCGAATAAAAATCCATACAAAAACAAGCTGTTGCGCCGAATGAGCGCCGGCGATTTCGCTTCTCTCGAGCCGCACATCGAGCGCTGTCCGCTGGAGTTACGGCAATCGCTCGAAGTGTCCGGATCGCCGATCGAGGCCATTTATTTCCTCGAGGAGGGTATCGGTTCCGTGGTTGCGAAAATGCCGAACGGCAGCGATGCGGAAGTTGGCGTTGTCGGCTTGGAAGGTATGACCGGCTCGGCCCTGATAATGGGCGACGACCGTACGGTCCATGATTGCTATGTGCAGCTGGCGGGAGAAGCCGCCAAGATCGACGCCGAGCCGTTCAAAGCGGCGCTGACACAAAGCCCGACGCTGCGGCTGTTCTTGCTGCGCTACGTGCAATATCTGCATGTACAGACTGGCTTTACCGCGCTGGTTAACGCGCGATCGAAACTTGAAGACCGGCTGGCGCGCTGGCTGCTCATGTGTGACGATCGGGTGGACGGCGGCCGGCTGACGATCACTCACGAATTCCTGTCGATCATGCTTGGCGTAAGGCGCCCGGGTGTCACGGTCGCGCTGCAGCTGCTTGAGGGGCGAGGGCTCATCCGGTCCCGTCGCGGCGAAATTATCATCCGCGACCGCGATGGTCTCGTCGCACTGGCAGATGGCGGCTACGGCTTGGCCGAGGCCGAATACATCCGCCTGGTCGAGCATATCGGCGAGCGCTGACGGCGCTTTCCTCGCCGATTGCTGCCGCAGGTCGAGGCCCTTGCGACACCACACGCGGGTCGGAAAAAATTTTCAAAGCTCCCGTAGCGTCAGGGAACTTGTTTCCCGTCGGAGGGTTATCGGACACCTCCACTTTGCGAGGCGGCACCTACCATTCGGGAGAGGATCATGGCGACCACGAAAAAGGCCGCGAAGGCGGCAAGCAAGGGCCTTGAGGATCTGTTCCTCGACGGGCTCAAAGACCTCTACTACGCCGAGAAGAAGATACTGAAAGCGCTGCCCAAAATGGCCAAGGGAGCGGAGTCGGAAGAAGTGACCGCCGCTTTCGAGAAACACCGCATGGAAACCGAAGGACATGTCGACCGCCTCGAGGAGGTGTTCGAGAAATTCGGCAAGCCGGCCCGCGGCAAAACCTGTCCGGCGATTGACGGCATCATCGAAGAGGGCTCGGAAATGCTCGAGGAGTATAATGGTGCTCCCGCGCTCGACGCCGGGCTTGTCGGTGCGGCGCAAGCTGTCGAACATTACGAGATCGCTCGCTACGGCACTTTGATCGCGTGGGCGGAAGAACTTGGCAAGAGCGATGTTGTCGAGCTGCTCAGGGCAACTCTCAAGGAAGAGGTCGCGACCGACGAAGCGCTTTCCAAGCTCGGCGAAAGCGGTGTCAACGAACGCGCAATGCAAGAAGCCGCTTGATTTCAAAACCGCAACCGAGCCTCGGAAATGTTGCCAAGGCTCGGTTGGCCGCGGCGAACCGGTGAATTCTGCATTGGTCCGTCATGAACGGTAGAGCCGGCGGCTAGAACCTTGAAGCGGTGCCTCGGAGCGGACTTACTCGATCTGCTCGAACGTGCATTGCCGGGGCTCCTTGTCCGGCCGCCAGCGCAACAGCTTTGTCCCGTGCCGGAACCGGTCCCCTGTCACATGGTCGAACCGAACCTCGACCACCAGTTCAGGCTTTATCGGTTCCCATTGTCCGCTCCGCTCCGTGCTCCAGCGGCTTGGTCCGCCCGGCGCCTTGCCGGTGAAACCCGGTTTGGCCCGCAGTTTTTCCAGCCGTCTGGTCAATGCTGCCCTGTCGTCCTTGCCGATGGTCGAGGTGAACCCGACATGGTCCAGCCTGCCTTCGTTATTGTAGAGGCCAAGCAGCAGGGATCCGACTTCGTTGCTGCCGGCGAGATAGCGAAAGCCGCCGACCACGCAATCCGCAGTGCGCAGTCGCTTGACCTTGACCATGGCGCGCTCGCCGGGCCGGTATGGCCCGGCGATCAGTTTTGCAACAACACCGTCGGTGGAGCCGTGGCCGGCGCCCTGCAGCCAGCGCTCGGCGGTAGCGGCGTCGTGCGTATATTTGGACAGGTGCAGTTCGGGCCGTGCCGCCGTCGCGACAAAGGCCTCAATCGCCTGCCTCCTGGTGGTGAGAGGCTCTTCGATGATGATCCTGCCGCCGGGTTCGGCCAGCATATCGAACAGGACCAGCATGGCGGGCGTCTCGAGGCTCAACTTGCGGATCCTGCTTTCGGCGGGGTGAAGGCGCATTTGCAGGGCCTCGAACGAGGACGATCCGTCGACCTCGATGACGATCTCGCCGTCGGCAACAAACCGTCGCGAGCTCACATCGCGCAGCGCCGCGACCAGTTCGGGAAAATAGCGGCCAAGCGGCTTGCCCGATTTTGCTCGCAGGTCGACGGCATCGTCGCCCTTGAACGCGAGGCAGCGAAACCCGTCCCATTTCGGCTCGTATTGCCAAAGCCCGTCGCCGCCAGGAATTGCATCGGCGGCTTTGGCTTCCATCGGACGAAGGTCGAGCGGCAACGGAAATGCGGTCATGGCTAGTCCGCGCCGCCGCTACGCCATTCGCTACCGCCGTCGGCCATTCCTCTGTGCCCCGCTTTGCCGCCTCGGCGCCTTGCGGCCGGCTTGGTCGGCTGAAGGCGACAGCGGATCGACCTCGCCGGATCCACCGATCTCCTTGGTGATGCGATAGGCCAGATAAGCGACGGCTCCAGCAAGCAGCAAGCGGACCATGACTGCAAATCCTTCGTTGGCGTGAACCCACCAACCCGCAGGCCGAAGGTTTTGTTCCGCCGCTGCCCATCGCCGGGTGAATCGTCGGCGGCGCAACCAAAATCCAGGCGCATCGTTTGTTGCCTATCGACGAAAAGAATTTGCGATGAAGACGCTCTTGCCCTTGTTCGCTTTGACCATGGCGCTATTCCTGGCCAGCAGCGCCTGGCCCGACGGGTGACCGCGATGCTCCTCGTTGTTCCGGTTTGGCAGGACATCGCGGCACGACTACTTCTGACCGCGCTCGCCGGCCTGTTGATAGGCCTCAACCGGGAAGCGCGCGGGCACGCGGCGGGGCTACGCACCACCGTGCTGGTCGGGTTGGCGGCCGCCATCGCAATGGTCCAGGCCAGCATTCTGCTGGGAACCGTTGGCAAGCACCCGGATTCGTTTGCATCGATGGACGTCTTGCGCTTTCCGCTGGGCGTGCTGACCGGCGTCGGCTTTATCGGCGGTGGCGCCATTCTTCGCCGTGGCAGTCTTGTCAGCGGCGTCACCACGGCGGCCACATTGTGGGTGATGACGGCGATCGGATTGGCTTTCGGTGGTGGCCAATGCGGCTTGGGCGCGGCCGGCACGGCACTGACGCTGGCCACCTTGCTCGTCCTGAAATGGGTGGATCTTCGAATTTCGCGCGAACACCACGCCCAGTTGGCGGTGACCTGGAAGGCCGCAGCCCGACAGGAACTCGATACGATGATCGGGCCGCTTGGTTACCGTGCACGCCTCGTCGCGATAGAGAGGCGCCCGGATATCAAAGACCCTGTTTTCTCGTTCGAGATCAGTTGGAGGCGGCCGGACACTGGCGCACCGCCAATAGATCTGCTGGAATCGGTGGGCGAGCATTGCGAGATCCAGAAGTTTGATCTCCTCAGCGAACCTGCCCGCTAGCTGGCGGCTTGCAACGATCGCGGCCTGAATCAGGCCATAGCTTCTCCACACCCCTTTCGATACCTATCTGTCGAGGCAGGACTCAAGGAGCAAGCAAAAGACCGTGGCACAGCGATCGGGAAGTGCTGATCTCCCACTTCACGGCGGGCGCGTACCGAAATGGCTCGGCGACCGCATGACGCGGCTTGGCGCGGTCATGTGCGAGGCGATCATCCACCATTACGGCCGCGATGAATTGCTGCGCCGGCTGGCGCATCCGTTCTGGTTCCAGTCTTTTGGCGCCGTGATGGGGATGGACTGGCATTCCTCCGGCATCACCACCAGCGTCGTCGGGGCGTTGAAGCGCGGGCTGTCGCCGCTTTCCGGCGAACTCGGCATCCACGTTTGCGGCGGCCGCGGCGCCCATTCGCGCAAGACCCCGCATGAGCTCGCCCTGATCGGCGAGCGTGTCGGCCTCGACGGGCAAGGCCTCGCGACTGCCAGCCGGCTTGTCGCCAAGGTGGACAGCGCCGCGGTCCAGGACGGTTTCGATCTCTATCTGCACGGCTTTATCGTCACCGACGACGGCAAGTGGGTGGTGGTGCAGCAAGGCATGAACGGCGACAGCAAGGTGGCGCGCCGCTATCACTGGCTGTCCGAGGGCCTGAAGAGCTTTGTCGACCAGCCGCATGCTGCCATCGAGGGCGCCAATCAGGGCGAGATCGTCAACCTGACCGACCGCCGCGCCGAAGCGTCGCGCCAGGGACAACTGGACCTTCTGCACGGCCTTGGACCGGATCGCATCGTGAGGGAACTTGCCGCTTTGGAGCGGGGTTCGGCGCCAGCGCCGGAGCCCGCACAAAAGCTGCTGCCGCATCTGGTCATGCCGGCGCACCACGATGTGCGCGAAAGTGATGTCGTCATGCGCCGCCTGCACGGCAACATCGCCGCGGCGGCTGAGCGCGGCCCGACGGATTTCGCCGAGCTTCTCCTGGTGCCCAATGTCGGCGCGCGCACGGTGCGGGCGCTGGCGTTGGTCGCCGAAGTCGTGCATGGCGCGCCGTGCCGTTTTTCCGATCCAGGACGCTTCTCGCTGGCGCATGGCGGCAAGGACAGGCACCCGCTCCCTGTGCCGCTGAAGGTCTATGACGAGACGATCGGCGTGCTGAAGTCGGCTGTCCACAAGGCCAGGCTCGGCCGTGACGAAGAGATCGGCGCCTTGCGGCGGCTGGACGACCAGTCGCGGCAGGTCGAGCGCTATGTCACCGGCCCAAGCCTGAAGGAAATCGTCGCCGGGGAGTTCGAGCAATCGCATCTGCTCGGCGGCCGCAGCGTCTTCGGTTGGGAGGGTGTACCCGAAACGGCCGCAGTCAAATCAACGAAGTGATCGGCTCAGATCAAGGCTCCAGGTCGATCAGGGCGACGCCGAGTTCGGGACGATGCCTGCGGCGCAGATGGCCAGGCGTCTCCACCAATGTGACCTCGAGCGTCGGCCGCACGATTCCGTCCAGCAGATGACCGCCCCTCGTGGTGCCGTCACTCAATCCAAGGACTGCGTGGACGTGCAGGCTGGGCCTGCCGTCGTCGCCGATGGCAACATCGCCGATCGCGCTCAGCACTTCGCACTGTTCCTGGATGGGGATTTTCCGGTAGGTCCTTTCTCCAGGGTCGAACCAGCCGACGGTTGCCCTTTCGAAAGCGCCGAGCGCAGTCAGCGACGCGCCGCCGACGCCACGCTCGACCGCAAACGACGTCAGCTGCGCAAACGCCTCTTCGCCGGGATCAAGCACAACGACGAACGTTCTCTGCCCGGCGCTTTCGGCAACAAGCTGTGATTTCATGATTTCGCTCCAGCCGTCAGGAATTCAAACCCACCACACCAGCAATGCCAGAAAGACGAGACCCACCAGGCCGGCGATGAAAATGATCCGGCGCGCCCGCGTCCGCAGGATGATCTCGCCCTGCCGCGCCTGCTCCGCCGAAAAGACAGGACCATTCTTGTCCGGGTCGCTGCTCATCCATCATCTCTTTCCGGGGCAATTATTCGGCATTTGATTGGATCTGGCGCCCGATAGAACACAATTTCGTTTGGCGGATGAGGTTCCACGGCTGGGCGCCGTTTGCATCTATTCCTTTGGCGCGGTGGCGGGCGCGGTATAGCGGCGGCGCACTGCGTCCAGGATGTGGTTGCGGCTCTCCTGCGCCGAAAGTGTGCCGTCTTTCTCCGCCTCCGCGGTCTCGCGCGCCAGTTCCTTGTCCCTGATCTGGTGGCGAAACCATTCGGAATAGTCGCCGGCGCGCAGATGATGTTCCCAGGTCCTGTCGTCGATGCCCTCGGCGATCTGGGCGAAAATCATCAGATTATGGGCGCGGAGGTTCATTGCATTGTCGGGGCCGCGGAAATAGAAGCTGCCCTTCTCGTCGAGCTGGCCCTCGGCATATTTGCGGCTGTGGCGCTTGAGCGACTGCCGCGGCTCGATCGGCTCGACCATGGCAGGTTTCTTGTGCGCCTGCGGCCGCCAGAACAGCACGCGCTCGTCTTTTGGCGAGCTCAGATCCTTGTCCTTTGGCGGTTCGGTGCCGGTCTCGCGGCAGAACGTCTTGATGACCTTTTTTGCCTTGGGGCCGAGTGCGATGACGGCGGTGACCAGCCGCAATGCATCGGTTGAGATCGCGTCCGGATGAACCGTGATCAGGATCGTGCCGGGCAATTCCATCGCCAGCACCATTGGGGTATCGTCGCGCCGCTTCGGCAGGAGGTGATGCGCCTCGTCGATGATCAGCCAGTGCGGTCGTGCCGTACGGAAACGAAGACTGCCGAGGCCCGGCAGCAGGTCGGCAAAGAAGTCCGGCCGCTCGTTGACGCGCAGCGCCAGGCCATTGACGACAAGATTGTTGTCAGGCTTCTCCAGGAGATCGAGCAATTGCGTTTTCGTCGGCGCGTTCGAGCCGTCGCCCAGCCGGACTGCGCCTTCGAGGCCATCGTAGTCGCCTTCCGGATCGAAGATGCAGAACTGGAACTTTCTCTCGACGAAGCGCTCCGTCAGTGCGGTCGCCAGGGTCGATTTGCCGATGCCGGAGCTCCCGGCGATCAGCACCGTATCGGTTGGCGACAGATACACCTCCTTGCCGTCCTCCGAGCCAAGCACAATGCCGTCGCGGCTCGGCACAAGCTCGCGATCGCGCTCCACCACCTTGGCGATCAGTTCCTCGACGCCTTTTCCGCGCGCGCCGCGTGTCACGAGATCCGCCGTTTCCTTGACTGCCGGCAGTGCGTTGTCGACGGCGACGCTGAAGCCGCAGGCGCGCAGGAAGGCGTGGTCGTTTTCGGCGTCGCCGACACCGACGACGTTGTGCGGCGACAATCTGAGGTCCTGAAGCGCGGCTGTCAGGCCGGTCGCCTTGTTGATGCCGCTGGGCAGGATCATCACCGCGCCCTTGTTGAAGATGATTTCCAGCTCCAGCCCCAATTTCTTGATGACCTCGAGCGCGGTAGCCTGATGCGGTTCCCAGGTTGCGACGATCGAGCGTCCGACCGAAAGCGGTTTGACACCGCGTTTCCTGAGTTTGGCGATGAGCTCGGGGGCGGGCGGCGGAGATATCGTCCGCTCCTCCTCGCTGGCCGGCGTGTAGATCAACGCGCCGTTTTCGGCGACGACCTTGTCGAAGATCGCGACTTCGGGAAAGACGCGTCTGAGGTCGGGCAGCTCGCGCCCGGTGACGAGAATGAGTTTGCGGCCGCTCTTCTTGAAGCGTTCAAGCGCCGCAAGCGTCTTCTCGGCAACGATCCCTTCATGCGCCAGCGTGCCGTCATAGTCAGTGGCCAGGGCAATGAAATACATGCCGTCAGTAGCCGCCCACGATCGGCAATATCTCGCCGGTGATATAGCTCGAGCAGTGTGGCGAGGCGAGGAACACGTAGGCCGGCGCGATCTCCTCCGGCTGGGCCGGCCGTTTCATCGGCGTATCCGCGCCAAATTTCGAAACATCGCCGGCTTCCTTGTCCGAGGGGTTGAGCGGCGTCCAAACCGGCCCCGGCGCCACGGCGTTGACCCTTATGCCCTTGTCGACAAGGTTGCCTGAGAGCGCGCGGGTGAAGGCATGAATGCCGCCCTTGGTCATGGAGTAGTCGACCAGTTGCTTCGAGCCCTCGATGCCGGTCACGGAGCCGGTATTGATGATTGCCGAACCGGGCTTCATGTGCGGTACCGCCTCCTGCGCCATGTGGAAATAGCCGTAGAGGTTGGTCTTCAGCGTCGTGTCGAAATGCTCCTCAGTCAGCTCGCTGAAATCGCTGGAGTGGATCTGGAAAGCGGCGTTGTTGACCAGCACGTCGATGCGCCCAAACTCCTGCACGATCTCAGCCACCGCGTTGTGGCAGTGGTCGCGTTCGCTGACATCGGCCTTGATCAGGATGCAGCGCCGGCCTTCGGCTTCGACGGCCCTTTTGGTCTCTTCGGCGTCCTTGTCCTCCGAGAGATAGACGATCGCCACATCGGCGCCTTCACGCGCATAGAGCACGGCCACCGCACGGCCGATGCCTGAATCGCCGCCGGTAATGACGGCCACTTTGCCGTCGAGCTTTTTCGATCCGATATAAAATGGCGCATCATAAAGCGGCGCCGGCTCGATCGCCCATTCATGCCCCGGCTTCGGCTGGTGCTGCTCGGGGAAGGGCGGCTCGGGATATTTGCGGGCGCCGGCCTGCATGGCGCCTTTTTGCTTGCCATTGGATTTGGACTTGTCCATCTCGTCGATACGGCGCTGGATATGCCGCTGCTTGGCGGCCTCGCCGGCGATTTCCGATTTCATCTGCATGGTCATCTCCCTGGCTTGAAACCCAACAACGCATGTCCGGCGAAAAAGTTTATGGCATGGCGTCATTCCTTCAGTCCGGAGCGGATCGTGCGAAGTCTGAGCCACGGCAACCCGCCGCAGTACGAACCCGCTGAAATTGCCCAGGAGATTGCGGCGTCCTCAGCGGCGCATTTGTCCGGCCCGCCCTGAATCACAGATTGTTCTGCAGTGTCGCCCGACCGCTGGCTCCAGCCGTCCTATTCATGTCGCTGCCCTTGCCATTGCGTTGCCTGGCCTCGTCCTCGGCTGCGTCTTCGAGCTTGGCGACGAGCAGATCCTTGAGGTCGCCAACCTCTTCCTCGATGTCTTCGATGGGTACCCCGGCGTTGGCCGCCTCTTGCTTACATTCCCTGGCGAGGATTTCCGCCTCCTTTTCAAGCCTGATCGGAGGCGGCGGCACATGAACGTTTTCGTGAATCCAGTCCTGCAAGAATTCTATCGCATTAGCACTCATGGTGCTCACCTGTAGCGGCAAACTGTAGTGCCATTAACGTACGTGCTGCAAAATGGATGCTTGGCAACGCCGGATTTCAAATAGCGATACTTGACAATAGCGTGATCGCCAAGGAGCTAGAGCTT
This sequence comes from Mesorhizobium sp. M1334, assembly GCF_040317995.1. Lineage (NCBI taxonomy): Bacteria > Pseudomonadati > Pseudomonadota > Alphaproteobacteria > Hyphomicrobiales > Phyllobacteriaceae > Mesorhizobium > Mesorhizobium sp. M1334. The sequence continues at coordinate 96,167 of NZ_JAMYLM010000013.1, read as the reverse complement.
TTGCAGCCAAGGGAAATCATTTGTCCTCACAGAAGTGCGGCTAACCAGACGGTTGGAGCGGGATGTAATTTGCAGGCATCCCGCCCTAAGACGTGTTGCGCCGTCGCGCCGGTGTTGCGCGGTTCGGGTCGCCTGACGGCCGAACATCGTCACCTGCGGCAGATCGGGTCGGCCGCTCAGCGACACGGTCGGCGCGCATTTTGCGTTTGTGCGCCATCCAGAACGGCAAGAGCTCGGCAAGAAAACTGTATAGCGTGGTCTTCATCGGCATGCTCCGGACCGGATTACAACTCGTGATCCCGCATTTCCGTTCCGACAAAGAGTCGCGTTCCGACAAATCCGTCGCTTCTACAATTGCGATTCGATCGGCAGGCACCCAACCAGCACTGCAATGATGCGCCGATAGAGACTGGCCTCCGGTTCACGCGAATATTGCCGCATCTCGCCATCCGCCAAGCCGAGCCACAGCAAGGCGCCTTTGTCCAGGACCAGCTGGTAGCTCGTCTGCGGTGACTTTTCGTGCTCGAACAGCCGGCGCAACTCCCTCACCAGATTGGTATCGTGGAAAAGCACGCCCATTTCCGCATTCAACGACACCGAACGCGGATCGAAATTGAAGGAACCGACAAACCCCAGCGTGTCGTCGACCGTGAAGGCCTTGGTATGCAGGCTGGCTCCCTTTGAACCGAAAACGGAGATGTTGGCCTGGCGGTCGAAGGGCTGCAATTCGAAAAGCTGGATACCTTTTTTTAGCAGCTTGCGGCGGTATTTGGCATAGGCGCCGTGCACGGCGGCGACGTCCGTCGCGGCGAGCGAGTTGGTCAGGATTGCAACCTCGGCGCCACGGTCCACCAGCTTCGACAGGATGGCCAACCCGGTGCGGCTGGGGATGAAATAGGGCGAGACAATTTCGAGGCGCTGCCTGGTCGCCGCGATAGCGGGAAGCAGCTCCTTTGTCAGCCAGTTTCTGCGCCTCTTGCCGCGCACCTTTTCCGGCGGATCGGAAATGACGCGAACGCCTTTCGTCCAGCAGACGTCGCTGTGCGCTACAATGAACTCCGTGATCGTGCGCCAGGCACTGAGGCTGTTCAAAAGCTGGCCGTCCGCGGTCGCATCGAGATTGTCGAGGAAATCGGCGCGCGAGCCCGCTGCAGCCGGGTTGAGCAGTTCGATCGGCTTTGCCGCCTCGCAACTCCAGAACGCCTCGAAGATCTGCATCGTCTGCCCTACGGCAGGACCGAGAAGCAACAGGTCGAGATCGCGAAAATTCGTCTCCGCAGCGTCGAAATAGGCGTCGCCGATGTTTCTTCCTCCGACAATGGCCAGGCCCTCATCGGCGATCCAGGCCTTGTTGTGCATGCGGCGGGTCATCGCAAACAGCCGGGCGACCATCTCCAGCGAGCGAAAGATGCTGCCGTTCCTCATGCCGCTGGGGTTGAACAGCCTCAGCTCGATGTTCTTGTAGCTGTTGAGCGCCAGGTAAGCGGCGTCGCTGTTGCGCGGATTGATATCGTCCAGCAGCATGCGGACGCGGACACCGCGCTCCGCCGCCTTGACGACCTCCTGCATCAGCAGCCGGCCGCTATGGTCGTCGTGCCAGAGATAGTACATCAGGTCGAGGCTGCTGGTGGCACTGCGCGCCGCAAGGATTCGCGCGGCAAACGCGTCATAATTGTCGGCGATCAGCAGCAACCCGCTATTGCCGGCCGCGATCTTGTCCCGGGCAAACCGCGAAATGGCTGTATCCATGAAGTGCACCGACAAACATCAGCGAAGCAAACCGTCTGAAATCTGACTAACAACCCTTCAGGTTCATTCTGGTTGCAGTCGCGGCTGCCGTATCGCGTCCAGGTTCAGCCGGGCCTTGATCGGCAGATGATCCGAAGCGCGCTGCGCCAGCGGCGTCTTGTGCACCTCGATGCTGGAAATCAGGTGCGGCGGCCTGGCCAGGATGCGGTCGAGCGCAAAAAGCGGAAAGCGCGACGGAAAGCTCGGCAGAACCGCATCGATCGGACCGAAATGCGGCAGCAGGGCCAACAGCGAAGACCTGTTGCGGACGCGCCATTCGTTGAGGTCGCCGAGCAGGATGGTTGGCCGCAGAACCGGGTGCGTGGCTTCGACCAGCGCGTTGGCCTGCTGCGAGCGCGACCGCCGCAGCAGGCCAAAATGTGCGGCTATGATCCTGAGCGAGACGCCCTTCAGCTCCAGATCCGCGATGACCGCACCGCGCGGCTCAAGGCCGGGCAGCCGGATCTGGTTCACGCTTTCGACCACGCCGCGGCGCGCCAGGATCAGATTGCCGTGCCAGCCATGGCTGCGGCGGTTTTCCGGGACATGTGTGGGGACGAGGTCGCTGTCCCGCTCGAGCGCTGCGAGATCGAGCAAACCCTGCCTGCTTCCGGTTCTTTCGTCGGCCTCCTGCAAAGCAATGATGTCGGCGTCGAGTTCCTTGACCACGGCTGCGACCCGCTCCGGATCGAACCTGCCGTCGGTGCCGACGCATTTATGCACATTGTAGGATGCAACCGTGGTGCACGAAATTTCATTGCCGGGCGCCGTAAACCGCGGCACTTCCCTTCGCAGCGCAGCGCCAAGCGACCTTGGAAGGGTAGGCGATCGATCCAGCATCTGATCCATTTGCTTTTGAGTCGGCGAGTGGCGGCCATTGCGATTATGGCGCGTGCGGAGGTCTGAAACAACGACGACCTTGTAAAACCGTTCCACCGCCGGCGTCGGCGCGCCCGCGGTCTGGAACCCTGACGGGCAACAACACGTTTCGGGAGGGCAGCGCAGTCAACGGAGAAGTCGAATGCAGCCCTTAGCCGCAAATTCCGCCCCCCGCTCAGGCCCGGTCAGGATTGTCCCGTTCGATGGAACCGTAACCGTTCGGTTCTCCGACGCCATTATTGCGTCGAGCGCGCGGGCAAAGCTGCTCTACGAAGAAGGTCATGATCCTGTCTTCTACATACCCTTCGAGGACATCTATTTCGACCTTCTGGAGAAGACAAACACAACGAGCCACAGCCCGCTGAAGGGCACGGCAAGTTATTGGCGTGTTCATGCGGTCGGCTCGTCGGCAGAAGACTTCATGTGGGCCTACGAGACGCCCGACACCCCGGCACTGGCGATCGCGGCGCGTTCGATCCCGGCCGGGCGCGGATTGAGGCCGATCCCGCGGAGGACAAGCGGCATACGCCGCACGTCACCGAATAGAACCCACATCGCGACAGCCGTCAGCTTTCCGTCAGGTCGCGAACTCTTCTCTGAGAATGCGCAAGCCGTCTTCATATTTCGCTGTCGAGACCCCGATCTGCCGTGCCTGCCATAGATTGTCGGCGAGATCGGCGCGTTTGACCGGCAACGCCAGCGGGTTGGCCGCAGCCCTGCGAACGAACACGGAATCGTCCTCGTTCGGCCGCCGCGTCAGTGCGTCGACGGCCGATACGATGGACGGCCCGAACCCGGCCGCCTCAAGCCGGTCGCGATTCCAACCGTCGCCTTTTTCGATGACGTCGTGAAGATAAGCGATGGCTTTCTGGTCGAGCGTTTCGACGGCATCGACGACCCGGCGGCAATGTTCGATATAAGGCCGCCCTCTCTTGTCCGTCTGCCCGGCATGAGCCTGTTCGGCGATTTTCGCCGCGCGATAAAGCACGCTCATTGGGTCGATCCCGTAACGAACAGCGCATGTCCTGGCGCACCAACGCGCCATTGTCAGTGCGAGTTCCTACGCGCCGCGGGACCCTGCTGCCTCGCTTGCGAGCTGAATGCCGCGGTGGCGGGCGCGATAATCAGGAGACGCGTTCAAAACTGTCGAGGCTGGTTCCAAAGGCACGCCAGGCGGGGAGTTTCCTGGCTCGGGCCGGCGCCCCTTCCTTTTCCGCCGACAAAGCGGCATCCGCAACGGTGTGCCATAGCATCTCCAGCTTCCCCTCCCTGAGGATGCCGGTATAGCTCACCGCTGCGGCTCCGACACGCCCTTCGGCCGCGCAGGTGAATCCGATGACATCTCCATGGCAGGCTCCGAACAGCGGCACCGTCGTGCCGAAGAAGGCGCTGTCCTCCAGCGCCGTCCTGAAGGTTCCGCGGATCCGTCCGCCCTCTTCGCTGGTCAGTTCGACGACCGACCCGTACTGGTTCCGCCAGGTGCCCAGCCAACTCATCGCGGCTCCTCCTGATTGCTGCCATAGGGATTACGTTGGCACACGGCCTCCAAGCCGCGGTAGCGGCCTTCAATCAGCCGCAATGCCAGCCATCGACATCTGAACGAAGCGCAGCGGCGCTTCCAGCGTCCAGGTGATGCCGTGCCTCTCAAATTCCAGGCGGCCGGTGCCGCTGAGCGCCTGCGGGGTGACGCGTTTGAGCACGACCGTTCCGAAACCGCGTCGCGTGTTTTCATCGACCAATGGTCCGTCCAGTTCCCGCCAGACAAGGCGGAAGCCGTCGCTGCCATCGGCGGCTGGCGTCACGGTCCATTCGACCTCGACCCGCCCGTCGAGGCGCGACAGCGCTCCGTGCTTTACCGAATTGGTGGCCAGCTCGTGAAAGGCAATGCCGAGATATTGCACCGCATTCGGCTGCAGCATGATCATCGGCCCGCTCATCGACAGCCTGGCCTGTGTCGCGAAGGCCTTGGTCTGGGCATGGATTAGTTCGCCGATAGTCGCGCCACGCCATTCGGCATCGACCAGCAGATCGTGTGATTCCGAAAGTGCCATGATGCGTTCCCGGACCTGGGAAAGGAAAGCCTCTGGCGTACCCGCCAGCTTGCTGGTCTCGCGGATCATCGAGACGATCACCGAATACTGGTTTTTAACGCGATGGTTGACTTCGCGCATGAGTGTGCGGATACGCCGTTCGCTGTCCTTGTGCGGGCTGATGTCGCGCGCGATCTTGGAAGCGCCGACGATACGCCCAGTGCCGTCGCGTATCGGCGAGATGGTGAGCGAAACCGGAACCAGGGTGCCGTCCTTGCGCTGCCGGATAGTCTCATATGAAGGAATCCGTTCGCCGGCGCGAATGCGGCTGATGATCATGGCCTCCTCATCCAGGTGGTCGGGCGGGATGAGCATCGTCACTGGGCGACCGATCGCCTCCGCGGGCGTGTAGCCGAACAGGCGTTGTGCCGCGTCGTTCCAGCTGGTGATAATTCCGTTCAGGTCTTTCGACACGATCGCGTCCATCGAAGATTCGACGATGGCAGCGAGCCTTATGCTGGCGTCGTCAGCCAGTGCCTGGGTGCGCAGGTCGAGCAAGGTGTTGATGGCGCCGACGACCTCACCGTTCGCATCGCGAAGCAGGACCGGATGCGCGCTGAACGGGATGAACTGGCCGTCCGGCCGCTCGGCGATCGCCCGGCCCCCAGGAACGTCCCGCTCCTCCAGCAAGGCAACGGCCATCGGACATTCGTCGTGCGCCATCGGCCGTCCGTCGAGGTGGCGAAGCTTCCATGATCCGCACCAGCGGTCCTGGCCGATAACCGGACGATATCCCCAGAGATCGGCAGCGGCTTCATTGAAGAAGGTGACGTAGCCTTGTCTGTCGGTGGTGTAGACAGCCACAGGCAACGCCTGCATCAGATCGGCGGAGGAAACTTGCGGGATTCCGCCAGTCTTTAGTTCAACGACGTCCACCAGTCCCCCGCTCCGCTTGGCTTGCCGACGGATTGCTACGTCATCTAAATGCGCGCGAGCGTTTTCGGTTCCGTTCGATCCGCTTTCGGACATTCAGGCTGATCTGCGTTTCGCGGCCGTTCCCGGGCCTTTGTTAGGCGCCTTGCCGCCTTCCTGCGCCAGGCTTCTGCGCAGAATATCGGCGAGGTTGACGACATTCGTCCTCGGCGCAGGTGCCGGCTTGGGCGGTTTCTTGCCCTTGCGCTTGGCTTCGATCATCGCAACCAGCGCCTGTTCATAAGTGTCGTCGAACTTCGACGGGTCGAATTTGGCGGGCTTCTTGTCGATCAGCAATTGCGCGATTTCCAGCATCTCGGGATCGGACTTGCGAGCCTTCAGTCCTTCGAACACCGCGTCGGTTGCGACCACTTCATTGTGGTTGCGTAATTCCGTCATCACCATGCCCTTGCCCAGCGGCTGGATCAGCACCTCTCGGCCTCGCTGGTACAGCACGACGCAGGAGCGGGCTGCCACTTTCTTCCTGGCCATGGCGTCCCGGATCACCGCGAAAGCCTCAGTGGAGGGCGCGTCGGCCGGGACCAGATAATAGGGCTTTTCGAGGTAGCGTGCGTCGATTTCGGCGGTGGGCACAAACTCGCCGATCTCGAGCGTGTGCTGCGATACCATCTTTAGTTTCTTGATTTCGTCCGGCTCTATGCGGATGAATTCGCCCTTCTCGACTTCATAGCCCTTTACCTGGTCGGCAGCCTCCACCGTATCGCCGGTCTCCTCGTCGATATAAGCGCTCTTGACCGGGAGACCGTCCTTGCGGTTCAGGATCCTGAAATGCACTTTCTCGGCCTCGCTGACGGCGCCGATGATCTTGACGCCACAGGAAACCGATCCGACTTTCATAAAGCCCTTCCAGGCAGCTCGCGGCGTCGCCATGTCAATCACTCATTTGCCGAACGGACGGAACGGCTGCGAGCCGAAATCGTTCCGCCGTGGCAGGCTGGTCCATACGCCGGCCCGGACGAGAACATTCGGTTCATTTTCGTCAGGGGAATAGCGGAATGGCCAAACGCAGCGCAGGGTTGCTCATTTATCGCCAAAGCCGAGGTTCACTTCAGGTGCTGCTGGTGCATCCCGGCGGCCCATTCTGGGCGAAGAAGGACGACGGCGCATGGTCGATCCCGAAGGGCCTGGTCGACGAGAACGAGGACGAACTGGCGGCGGCAAAACGCGAAGCCGAAGAGGAGCTCGGGGTCGCCATCGATGGAGTTTTCGAACACCTTGGCAGCTACCGGCAGCCGGGCGGCAAGCTCGTCGTCGCATGGTGCGTCGAAGCGGACTTCGACAGCGACGCCATAAGCAGCAACACCTTCGTCATGGAATGGCCGCCAAGGTCCGGCTCGATGAAGGAATTTGCCGAAGTCGACAGAGCGGGCTGGTTCTCCCTGCCTGAAGCCAACCTCAAGATACTGAAAGGCCAGCGCGCCATGCTGGCGGATTTGGCCGGTCGGCATGGCGACCCATGAAATCGTATCGGCTCAGTACTTCAGGGCGGCGCCTGGCTTGCCTTACGGCGCTATCCCAAGCGAATTTTGAGCGCGCAGCGTGCGTAATGTGATCGAATAGCGGTGCTCGGCGACCGGCGGAATGCTGTGCTCCCATTCGTTGCGCGCAGCACCCGTCATCAAATAGGCTGATCTTGGCTCGACGGTGACCGTCTTGCGATCCCATCGCGTGCCGTTTTTCCGGCGCAGGCGGAAGCTGCAGGCGGCCAGCAGCGAAACGCCGGCGACCACTTCGAAATGAGGCTTGTCGCGATGCCAGCCGATACCGGCGCCCGGCCGGTACTCGTTGATCAGCACCTGCACGAAGGTTTCGGCCGGCAGGCGGGCAAAGGCTGCAACTTTGTCCCTGAGCGGCAGCAGAAAGCCGGGTATCGGCGGTGCTTCGACGACTTCGCGCCGGTCGTAGTCGTAACGCAGCCCGAAGCCGACCACCCGCCGGTTTGCCAGATGGCCGTGAAAGTCGAAGGGCTGAAAAGGCAGGCCGTCGAGCTGGCTTGCCAACGCTGCTTCCTCGTCCGGCGTGATCAGTTCGGGCCGGTAGCGGAATCCTTTCGGCAGGTCGTCGGTGGCGGCAAAGAGATCGCCCTGACGGGCTGCAGCCGATGTCTTGAGCGGTGGCATCAACTGTACTTGGTGAAGCCGGCCCGTAGCGGCAAGGCTGCTTCGGCAGCAAGGAACCTCGCTCTCCGTGCAGGGTTATTCACACGATGGCGTGGATTGGAGCACTGCCGAGCATTGGAGCTGTCGAGATGCCTTCAACTGCGATCAGAAACATCGACTACCAGCCGGCGACGAGGGTACTCTCGGTGTGGTTCGTCCCGAGCGGAAACCGCTATGATTACGAGGACGTTCCGCCGCAGGTCCACGCCGCGTTCCGCAAGGCTTCGTCGAAGGGCCGGTTCTTCAACGAACATATTCGCGACCGGTATAAATACCATCTGGTCGAGCAGAGCCATTCGAGCTGAGTCTTCCGACGCTTCTCAACCATGATCTCGGCTCTCCGCCATTCGTAGCCGCGCGGCAATGAGCGGACTTCGCAGTTGGTGAGCGACCTGATATTGATCATGGTTTCACCGGAAACATCGAAAGCCTGGAATGCCCGCCGAAGTCGAAAAAACCGAGCAGCTCCAGCAATTGCTCGATACCCCGCATCTGGCGGGCGTGCTGGATAGCGAACAATTCAAGAGATTTCTCGACCAGCTGCCGATCGCGATCGCAATTTCCGATCTCAGCGGCGACGAACGTGTCGTCTATGTCAATTCCGAGTTCCAGAAATTGTCAGGCGTATCCGTCGCCGAGCTCGAGCGCTGGAACTGGGCCGCACTGAGCGGAGAAGGCTTGAGCGAATACAAGGACCGGCCGCTGGCCCGGGCCATCGTCGAGGATATCGATCGTGCGGGAACATTCAGGATACAACGTGCTGCCGCAGCGCCAGCCATCGTCGATGTCTATTCGAACCTGATCGAGGACGAGCGCGGGCGACGGTCCTTTCGACTGGTCGCCCTTGTCGACGTTACCGCGCACAAGGCAAGCGACAGCGAGGCCATCGAACAACGCATTCGGGAAAAGGACATGCTGCTGCGCGAGTTGCAGCATCGGATGAAGAACAATCTCCAGATGATCACGGCTCTCATCAGATTGGAGGCCCGCAGTGCGGCGTCACCCGATCAGAAACGCTTCGAGCGCCTCGCCGGCCGCGTCGATGCGCTCGCAATTCTCTACCAGACGCTGTCGGTCGACGAACAGAAGGCCGAAGTGGACCTTGGCGTCTATCTCAGCCAGATCGCTTCCGCCGTGATGACGTCGCACGCCATGCAGGGCATCCGGCTGGACATGAAGGTCGATACCTATCCCGTGTCCATCAACGTGGCGATGCCAACGGGTCTGGTGGTCAATGAGCTTTTGACGAACGCGCTGAAACACGCCTTTCTGGGTCGCGAAGGCGGGACGATCACGCTGCGCAGCGTCGTCGACGGAGACGGTTTTCGCATCGTAGTCGCCGATGACGGCATCGGCCTGCCCGAAGGCGAGACCTGGCCGAAACCCGGCAAGCTCGGCGCGTTGATCGCTCAATCGCTGATTGAAAATGCCAAAGCCCGGTTCGAGGTGGATTGTGCCCCCGGCAAAGGAACGCGGGTGACCATCGTGTTCAACAGATCGGCCGCCGTCGCGACGTAGCCGGCCGAGCAAGCGCCATTCAAGGCCATCCGCATCAGCCAGGCCCGTCGATCACCTTGCGCGTGTGGCGGGCGATTACACCTTCTTCGTCGGTTGCGATGACGCGGACTTCGACCTTGCTGTCCGCCTGGCTTATGAGCGCTTCATGGGAGCTGTTGTCGGCTTCGTCGATCGCCACGCCGAGCCAGCCAAGCCTGCCGCAAATCGCTTTGCGGGCCGCGGCAGAGTGCTCGCCGATGCCGCCGGTGAAGACCAGGCATTCCAGCCCGCCCAGCGTATTGGCGAGGGCGGCAACTTCCCTGGCGGCGCGGAAGGCGAAAAGCTCCACCGCTTCGCGCGCCCGGCGGTCATCGCTGGCCTCCAGCGTGCGCATGTCGCCGGAAATGCCGGACACGCCGAGCAGGCCGGATTCCTCGTAGAGCATGTCTTGCAGCGCCTCTCCCGAAACGCCTCTTTCCAGCAGGAGGTACAAAAGCACGCCCGGATCGATGGCGCCGCAGCGTGTGCCCATGACCAGGCCGTCAAGCGCCGAAAAGCCCATCGTCGTATCGACGCTTCTCCCGTCGCGCATGGCGCACAGGCTCGCCCCGTTGCCGAGATGGGCGACGATGGTTCTTTTCGCCGCCAGATCGGGCGATATCTGCTTGAGCCGGCCCGCGACATATTCGTAGGAAAGCCCGTGAAAGCCGTAGCGGTGGATGCCGTCTGCCTCATAGCGGCGCGGCAGCGCAAAACGGCTGACCAGAGGCTCGATGGTCCTATGGAAGGCCGTGTCGAAGCATCCGACCTGCGGCAGGTCGGGCCGCAGCGCGGCAAGCGCCCGGATTGGTGCGAGGCTGCGCGGCTGGTGCAGTGGCGCAAGCGGCGTCAGCCTGTCGAGAGCCTCGATAACTGTCGGCGTCAGGCGGACAGGTTCGACGAACTCGCGTCCGCCATGGACGATGCGATGGCCGGCGGCGATCAGTTTCCTTCCGCCAAGTTCGTTCTCGATCCATTGCAGCATCTGGCCGAGGCCCATGTCGGGCGATGCGTCCGCGGCAAGTGGCCGATCGCACTGCAGCTCGCCATCGGCGGCTTTTGCGGTCAGCCTTGGCGCATCGCCCAGATCCAGCGAACCGCGCGACGCAAGATCCAGCTCGGCGGATGCTGCAAGGTCGTAAAGTCCGAACTTGATGCTCGACGAGCCGGCATTCAACGCAAGGATCGATCGTAGCATCAATCGCCGGCCCTTGTCGCGCCGTCCTGTGGCCAGGACCATTTCTGGATCTCGGGCATGTCCTCGCCATGTTCGCGGACATAGGCCTTGTGCTCAGCTAATTTCCCATGCAGCGCCGCGGCAAGCTCCTTCGCCCGCTCGGCCAGCCCCGGCACACGCGCGATCGCGGCGAGCGCCAGATGATAGCGGTCGAGCTGGTTAAGCACGACCATATCGAACGGCGTCGTCGTCGTGCCTTCCTCGCGAAAGCCATGCACATGCATGTTGTCGTGGTTGGCGCGCCGATAGGTCAGACGGTGAATGAGATAGGGGTAGCCGTGATAGGCGAAGATGACCGGCTTGGCCTTGGTGAACAGCGCGTCGAATCTGTCGTCGGCAAAGCCATGCGGATGTTCGGAATTCGACTGCAAAATCATCAGGTCGACGACATTGACGACGCGGATCTTCAGGTCCGGAACGCCCGAGCGCAGGATGTCGGCTGCGGCAAGCGTCTCCAGCGTCGGCACGTCGCCGGCGCAAGCCAGGACCACATCCGGATCTTCGCCCTTGGCAACCGTCCCGGCCCATTCCCAGATGCCCGCGCCGGCCTTGCAGTGCGCTTCCGCGTCCTCGGCGGACAGCCATTGCGGCGCCAGCTGCTTGCCGGCGACGATGACGTTGATGCGGTTGTAGGTTTTCAGGCAATGGTCGGTGATCCACAGCAGCGTGTTTGCATCCGGCGGGAAATAGAGCCTTACCGTGTCGGCCTTCTTGTTGGCGACGAAATCGGCAAAGCCCGGATCCTGATGGCTGAAGCCGTTGTGATCTTGCCGCCAGACATGCGAGGTCAGCAGGTAGTTTAGCGAGGCGATCGGCTTGCGCCAGGCAAGTTCGCCGGAGGTCTTCAGCCATTTGGCGTGCTGGTTGACCATGGAATCGACGATGTGGACGAACGCCTCGTAGCACGAGAACAGGCCGTGGCGGCCGGTCAGCAGATAGCCCTCCAGCCAGCCTTGGCAAAGGTGCTCGCTGAGCACTTCCATGACGCGGCCGCCGCGGGAAAGATGAACGTCGTAAGGCTCGATCCGCTCCATCCAGACCCGGTCCGTAACCTCGAACACGTCGTCGAGGCGGTTCGAGGACGTCTCGTCGGGTCCCATCAGCCGGAAATTCCTGGCCTCGGCGTTCAAGCGGATCACGTCGCGAAGATAGCTCCCCACGGTCCGCGTTGCCTCCCCAACAGTGCCGCCCGGACGCGGTACGTCGAGCGCCAGGCCTTTCCAGTCGGGAAGCACGAGGTCTTGCTTCAGCAGGCCGCCATTGGCGTAGGGGATTGCGCCCATGCGTCTTGGCCCTGTGGGCGCCAGCGCCGCGAGCTCCGCCAGGAGATGCCCGCCTTCATCGAACAGCGTCTTCGGTTCGTAGCTGCGCATCCAGTCTTCGAGGATCTGGCGGTGCGCCGCATCGCCGCGTGCGTTCGACACCGGGACCTGGTGCGAGCGCCAGAAATCCTCGACTCGTCTGCCGTCGACCTCTTTCGGCCCGGTCCAGCCCTTTGGGCTGCGCAGCACGATCATCGGCCACAGCGGCCGCTCTCCCTTCCAGCCCGCGGCTCGTGCAGGCTCCTGGATGGAGTGGATCCGGTCGAGCACGGTATCGAGCGTGCGGGCCATCTCCCGATGCATCGGGGCAGGCTCGTGGCCTTCCACGAAAAAGGTTTCGTAGCCATAGCCGAGGAACAGGCTGCGCAACGCCTCGTCTTCCATACGGCCGAGGATCGTGGGGCTGGCGATCTTGTAGCCGTTGAGATGCAGGATCGGCAGGACGGCACCGTCGGATGCCGGGTTCAGGAACTTGTTGGAATGCCAGGCCGCGGCGAGCGGGCCGGTCTCGGCTTCGCCGTCGCCGACGACGCAGGCAACCACAAGGTTCGGATTGTCGAAGGCGGCGCCGAAGGCATGGACCAGCGCATAGCCGAGCTCTCCGCCTTCGTGGATCGAGCCGGGTGTCTCCGGGGCAGCGTGGCTCGGCACACCACCGGGGAACGAGAACTGCCGGAACAGCTTTCGCAGGCCGTCTTCATCCCTGCCGATCTCGGGATAAATTTCGCTGTAGGTGCCCTCGAGCCAGGTGTTCGCGACCATTGCCGGGCCGCCGTGACCCGGCCCGCAGATGAAAAGAACATCGAGACCACGTTCACGGATGATCCGGTTCAGATGCACATAGATGAAATTGAGGCCGGGCGTCGTGCCCCAATGGCCGAGCAGCCGTGGCTTGATGTGCTCGGGCCGCAAGGGCTCGCGCAAGAGCGGATTGTCGAGCAGATAGATCTGGCCAACCGAAATGTAGTTCGCGGCGCGCCAGTAGCGGTCCATCAGATCCATCTGGTCAAGGCCGGTTGTTTGCGCAGTGGTGCGGGCCTCGTCGTTCATGGAAATGCCTCCGGAATACCCTCGTCCGTCGTTATCTGGAGTGGCGTCGCCTCGGAGAAAGGATTTGCCTCGAAATAAGTTTGGGCGGGCGCGGCCAGCTCCCGCTCGCCGATCCTGCAATCCGCCTCGCCCGACAAAAAGCGGGTCGGTCTTTTGAGGAACCTCGGGGCTTGCCAACGGTTAGGAAGATGCACCGCATTGCATGAATCCAAGGGGACTGCCGAGGCCCCCGGGACATCGACTGGCCAAAGTGCCGTTGAGCAGCTTGGGCGATTGTGGCGGAGGCCCGTAGGAGGAGCAAAAAATGCTCGATCTCTCCCATGCCCGCAACCAGATGGTCGACATTCACCTAAGCCGCCGTGGCATTCGCGACCGCAATGTCCTTCAGGCGATGCGCGAGGTCCCGCGCGAGGCTTTCGTCGAGCCCGGTTTTGAAGAATTTGCCTATGAGGACGGGCCGCTGCCGATCGCCGAAGGTCAGACGATATCGCAGCCCTATATCGTTGCGTTGATGATCGAAATGGCCGAGGTCGGAGCCGGTGACCATGTTCTCGAGATCGGCACCGGCTCGGGCTATGCGGCTGCCGTAATGAGCCGGATCGTCGAACGTGTCTACACCATCGAGCGCCACGCCGCGTTGGCTGCAACGGCAAGGCAGCGGTTTAAAAAGCTTGGCTACGACAATATCGCAGTCCGCACCGGCGACGGCACCAAGGGCTGGCCAGAGGCTGCACCCTTCGATGCGATCCTGGTTGCCGCCGCTGGCCCCGGCGCACCGCTCGCTCTGCAGGAACAGCTCGACGTCGCCGGCCGGCTTATCATCCCGGTCGGCGACGAATTCGACGCGCAGCGCCTGCTCAAGGTCACCCGGACCGGCGCAGCAACTTACACCGAGGAGGATTTCGGCGGCGTGCGGTTTGTTCCGCTGATCGGCGAGCAAGGCTGGGGCGAGCCAGGCAGCGACAGCCAGATAGCGGCCGATCTTCCGCACCGGCATCAGCGCAGGAGCAGCCTGCCGCAGATGATAGCGGCCGCCGCCGAACCGCTTCCGGATTTCGACGATCCGGCCTTCGGTGCGCTGTTCGACCGGTTTGCCGACCGCCGCGTCGTCTCGCTCGGCGAAGCCAGCCACGGCACGTCGGAGTTCTATCGTGCGCGCGCGGCGATCACGCGCAGGCTGATCGAGAAGCATGGCTTCACCATCGTCGCGGTCGAGGCCGACTGGCCCGATGCCGCGGCGATCGACCGTTACGTCCGCCACCGGCCACCACGGCCGGGCGCCGATCCGCCGTTCCAGCGCTTTCCCACCTGGATGTGGCGCAACACCGACGTCGCGGCGTTCGTCGACTGGATGCGAGAGCATAATGAGCGGATCAGGATATCCTCCCGGCGGGCCGGGTTCTATGGCCTCGACATCTACAATATGGGCGGGTCGATCGCGGCGGTCCTGCAATATCTCGACCGGGTCGATCCGCAGGCGGCAAGGATCGCACGCGAACGCTACGGCTGCCTGACTCCGTGGCAGAACGACCCGGCCACCTATGGCCGTGTCGCACTCACTTCCGGTTACCAGAAATGCGAGAAGGCCGTGCTTGAGCAATGCCGGGAACTGCTTGCCAGAGAGCTCGATTATGCGCAGCAGGACGGGTTCGATTTCCTCGACGCCACCCAGAACGCCCGCCTGGTCGCCTCCGCCGAGCGCTATTACCGCACCATGTATTATGGTGGCGCGCAATCCTGGAACCTGCGCGACACCCACATGTTCGAAACGCTGGAGCACCTGCTGCAGGCCCGCGGCCCGAACGCCAAGGCGGTGGTGTGGGCGCATAATTCCCATATTGGCGATGCCCGCTATACCGAGATGGGGATCGTCAGGGACGAATTGAACATCGGCCAGCTCTGCCGCCAGCGTCTTGGCGACGAGGCTGCCTTGATTGGGCTCAGTACGCATTCCGGGACGGTGGCCGCTGCCACCGACTGGGACGGCGACATGGAAGTGAAACCGGTTCGGCCTTCCCACAACGACAGCTATGAGCGGCTTTGCCACGACAGCGGCGTCTCGCCTTTCCTGCTCGATTTCGAGCGCGACGACACGCTGCGCCAACGGCTTCTGGAGCGCCGGCTGGAACGCTTTATCGGCGTCATCTATCGGCCCGAGACCGAGCTGCACAGCCACTATGCGGACGCCTCGCTCGCCCGCCAGTTCGATGCTTTCGTCTGGTTCGATGAAACCAATGCCGTCACGCCGCTAGGGCCGGAGCATGCGGGGACAGGCCTTCCCGAGACTTATCCTTTCGGGCTGTAGCGAATCTGGACGTTGGGCAAGCGGAAAATCGAAAGGAAGGAGGTCACCAATGGCCGGAAAGAAGACTCATGAGCAGCAATTGCGCATCATCGAAGAGCGCGAGAACACGAAAAACGCCGGCAAGGATTTCGACGCGGAAGCGGATTTGAAAAAGACCAGGCAAGAGCGCGAGGCGTTCCGGCGCGGTGCCGAGCTCAGATCGGACCCAAAGGATATTGCCGATCCCGACGATCGCCACATCATCCGCGGCGAGCACCAGGAAAGCGCCCACAACAAGCATCGCGCCGACCGCTGAACGGCCGGATCGCTTGACGTTAAGACAATACGGCGCCGGGTCCGTCCCCTGACCTTGTTGCCTGGGGCTATTCGGCAAAAAATGTCGCGGCGACAGCAATTGAGACGAGGCTCAGCATTGCCAGGCCTGCCCTGGCGACATGCGAAGCCTCCCAGGCGTTGCGCAAATCTCTCCAGTCGCCGGTCTGCTTTCGAGAGAACATTGAAAAAAACGTCGCGGCGGATTTCGGCAGGACAGTGTCTTGCACCCAGAAATTATTGACGGGGTGTGTGACCAACCAATAGGTCGCGTGCTCCGCCAGCAACGAGACAAGCGCCGCCAAGGTCCACCAGAATCGCGCGCTTGGATAGGGCGTCAGGTAAAGCAGGACGGCGAGTGCAATGATGCCGCCGATCTCGGCGAACCCGCCGATCGTGAAGCCGGGATAGTAGATGGCTGCACTGATCTGTAGGTGGCCTCCTTGAGGCGCAACTTGCCGGGCAATTCCAAGGCGTGCGCGAGCGAGAGCGCCATCGAGACGGCGACAACAGAAGCGTGGCGATCGTCAATGCGCGCATGTTTCCTGCTCCCGACCATGCCCTCGTGCTCCGCGCGTAGATAGGGTGGTTGGTGATCCTGAAAAGGCGCCCGACTTCGCCGGCGGGCTGTTCGGTCATTCCCCGATCTGGCTGGTCGAGCGTTCGTGGAGCCTGGCGCCGGTCTGCGCGTCGACCGCGACCATGCTGACCTCGTAGCCCCAGAGCTTGCGGATGTGGCGCAGCGTGGCGTCGCGGCTGCCGCCTTCCAGCACGATGCCGTCCTTGACCTTGTGCTGCAGGCGCAGATGCCGGTCGCCGAGCAGGTCCACATCCACCACCTGGATGTCCGGCCGGCTGGCGCCGATGTCGTAGCTGTGGGCGAGTGCGCTGCGGATACTCTCGTAGCCGCGCTCATTGTGTATCGAGGCGACTTCGTAATGGGGGTCGTTGGCAGCGTCGGCAAGCACAAAGAACCGCCATTTCCGTATCAGGGTAGGGCTCAGATATTGGCGGATGAAGGACTCGTCGCGATGGTTGGCCCAGGCGTCCAGCAAGGTCTGGCGCCAGTCGCCGTTGCCGGCGATATCGGGGAACCAGTCGCGGTCCTCGGCCGTCGGCGCGGTCGAGATGCGCTGGATGTCCTGCATCATGTCAAGACCCAGCGCGTAAGGGTTGATACCGGAAAAGCGCGGATCGTCGAAGCCCGGCTGGAAGATCACGTTCGAATGGTTGCGCAGGATCTCCAGCATGGCACCTTCGCCGATCAGCCCGCGGTCGAACAAAAGGTTCATCAGCGTGTAATGCACGAAGGTGGCGCAACCCTCGTTCATCACCTGCGTTTGGCGCTGTGGATAGAAATACTGCGCGATAACGCGGACAATCCGGATAACCTCACGCTGCCACGGTTCCAGGATCAGGCTGTTCTTCTCCAGGAAATAAAGCAGGTTCTCCTCGGGCAGCTTGAGCGATTTCTTGCGCTCCGCCATGGTGTCCGTCTCGCGGACCTTGGTGCCGTCCTTGGACGGCGGCAGCGTGCGCCACAGATCGTTGTAGGAGCGCTCCTCGTATTCCAGGCGCTCGCGAAGGCCCTCGCGCTGCTTTTCCGACGACAGCTTCGGCGGCCGGTGATATCTGAACACGCCCTGTTCCATCAGCGCGTGTGCGGCATCGAGGATCTCTTCCACCGCATCGACGCCATGCCGCTCCTCGCAGCGGGCAATGTAGCCCTTGGCAAAGTCGAGATAGCTGAGGATGGCGCCGGCGTCCGTCCACTGCCGGAAAAGATAATTGTTCTTGAAGAAATGGTTATGGCCGAGTGCCGCGTGCGCCGTCACCAGGGCCTGGAGGGCCATGGTGTTTTCCTCCATCAGATAGACGATGCAGGGATTCGAATTGATGACGAGTTCATAGGCGAGCCCTCGCCCGCCTTTGCGATAGAGCAGTTCCTGGTAGAGGTAGTGCTTGCCGAAGGACCAGTGCCGGTACATCAGCGGCATGCCGACCGAGGAATAGGCGTCGAGCATCTGTTCGGACGAGATGATCTCCATCTGTACCGGATAGGTGTCGAGGTGGAGCTCTTCGGTGGCGATCGCCTCGATGGTCTCGTAGGCGCGCGACAGCGTCCTGAAATCCCAGTCGGAACCGGAAAACAGCAGCCCGGATCTGCTCGCCATCAGCCCCCTCTTTCACCGCTCTTTTGATAGCCCGGCTGTCTGGCGAAGAGCTGGCGGAAAACCGGGTAGATGTCGGCCGCGGTGGCGATGCGGCTCATCTGGAAATTCGACCACCTCAGCTTGACCGCACTGTAGGCACGCCACAGCGACGTGCCGTTGTCGGTAGCGCCGAAGATATGGCTCTCGCGCTCGTCGAGGATCTCCACATAGGCGAAATACTGGCAGAGCCGCATGATCTGTTCGTCGAGCAGGGCGATGCAGCGCTCGGAATCGGTGACGAAATTGTCGCCGTCCGAGGCCTGGGCGACATAGATGTTCCATTCGCGGCTGGGATAGCGTTGCTCGACGATGCGGTGCATCTCCTCGAGCGCGGTGGAAACCACCGTACCGCCGCTCTGGGTGTTGTAGAAGAAGGTTTCCTCGTCGACCTCCTGCGCCTCGTGGGTGTGGCGGATGAAGACCACCTCGGTCCGGTCGTAGCGCCGCTTCAGGAACAGGTGCAGCAGCACGAAGAAGCGCTTGGCCAGATCCTTCTCGCGTTCGCCCATCGAACCGGACACGTCCATGAGGCAGAACATCACCGCGTTGGCGTTCGGCACCGGCTGTGCGTCGAAGCGGTTGAAGCGGATATCGACCGGGTCGACATAGGCGATCCGCTTGCGGCGACGCTCCAGTCGATCGAACTCTTCCTGCAGCGCCACGACGCGCTGGCGCGTCTCGACGTTTTGCGGCTTCGCCTCCAGCGACGCAATCTCCTGCGCGATCGCATCGAGGTCCTCCTGCTTGGGACGCCTGAGCGCTATGCGGCGGCCATGGCTGTTGCGCATCGTGCGCCCGACATTGATGTTGGTCGGCGAGCCGGTCGCGGCGAAGCCGGCCCGGCGCGGCTTGAAGGCGAGGATCTCCTTGAGGTTGAGCTTGACCATGTCAGGCAGTTCGAGGTCTTCGAAAAAGAGGTCGAGCACCTCTTCGCGCGACAGCACGAAACGGAAATCGTCCTCTGATTCGGTTCTCCCCGGGGCGGACCCCATGCCACCGCCCTGGCCGGGCTTGGGCAGCCGGTCGCCTGGGGAGAAATGCTTGTTGCCGGGCAGGACGTGCTGGCGGCTGCCGCTGTTCCTGGCATCGTTGAAGCTCGGCTCGCCGGTGCCCCGCGCCGGCATCGAAACGGCATGCTCGGCGTCCACGTCGGCGATCTTGCCGGTGCGGATCTGATCGCGGATGGTGCGCTTCAACTCTTCGCGCGCCCGCCGCAGGAAACGCTGCCGATTGCCGAGGCTTTTGTCCTTCGGGTTCAGTCGGCGATCGATGAAGATCGGCATATGTTACCCCGGGCTGGCTTCAACCCGCCTTGTTCACCCGCATGTACCAGTCCACCAGCCGGCGGACCTGGCGCTCGGTGTAGCCGCGCTGGATCATCCGCTGCACGAATTCGGTATGCCGCTTCTCCGTCACGCTGTCCTGCTTGGAGCCGAAGCTGATCACCGGGAGCAGGTCCTCGACCTGCCCGAACATCCGCTTCTCGATGACTTCGCGCAGCTTTTCATAGCTTGTCCATGACGGGTTGCGGCCATGGTTTCTGGCCCGCGCGCGCAGCGTGAACTTCACCACTTCATTGCGGAAGTCTTTGGGATTGGCGATGCCGGCCGGCTTTTCGACCTGCGACAGTTCATTGTCCAAGACCTCGCGATTGAGGATCTGGCCGGTATCGGTATCCTTGTAGTCCTGATCCTCGATCCAGGCATCGGCATAGGCGATGTAGCGGTCGAACAGGTTCTGGCCGTATTCGCTGTACGATTCCAGATAGGCCTTCTGGATCTCGTGGCCGATGAACTCGGCATAACGGGTGGCCAGCTCCGACTTTATGAAATCGAGATAGTCCGCCTCTGTTTCCTTCGGGAACTGCTCGCGCTTGATCGCCTCTTCCAGGATGTACATCAGATGCACCGGATCGGCGGCCACCTCTTCGGTGTCGTAGTTGAAGGTCTGCGACAGGATTTTGAAGGCGAAGCGGGTGCTGACGCCGGTCATGCCTTCATCGACACCGGCCGCGTTTCGGTACTCCTGGACCGACTTCGCCTTGGGATCGGTTTCCTTGAGGTTCTCGCCGTCATAGACGCGCATCTTGGTGTAGAGCGGCGAATTGTCGTGTTCGGCCAGGCGGGTCGAGACGGTGAACCGGCTGAGGATGTCGAGCACTTCCGGAGCGCAGGGGCTGTTAGCCAATTCGCTTTCGCGCAACAGCTTCTCGTAGATCTGCCGCTCTTCGGTGACGCGCAGGCAATACGGCACCTTGACCACCAGGATGCGGTCGAGGAACGCCTCGTTGTTCTTGTTGTTCTTGAACTGCAGCCATTCCGATTCGTTGGAATGGGCAACGATGATGCCCTGATAGGGGAAAGCGCCGAAATTCTCGGTGCCGTTGTAGCTGCCTTCCTGGGTGGCGGTCAGCAGCGGATGCAGCACCTTGATCGGCGCCTTGAACATCTCGACGAATTCGAGCAGTCCTTGCGTCGTCCGGTTCAGCCCGCCGCTATAGGAATAGGCGTCCGGATCGGACTGGCTGAAGTTTTCCAGCTGCCTGATGTCGACCTTGCCGACCAGGGCCGAAACGTCCTGGTTGTTCTCGTCGCCCGGCTCGGTCTTGGCGATGCCGATCTGGCGAAGCCTGGACGGCATCAGCTTGACGACGCTGAATTTGGAGATGTCGCCGGACAATTCGTCGAGGCGCTTGGCCGCCCAGGGCGAGATCAGGCCGGTCAGCCGCCGCCGGGCGATGCCGTATTTGTCCTCCAAAAGATCGCCCATGCGGTCGGGATCGAACAGCCCGAGCGGCGATTCGAAGACCGGGCTGACCTGGCCGCCGACCTTCAGCGTATAGATCGGACGCTGCTCCATCAGCCTTTTCAACTGCTCCGCAAGCGAGGACTTGCCGCCGCCGACCGGGCCGAGGAGATAGAGGATCTGCTTGCGTTCCTCGAGCCCTTGCGACGCGTAGCGGAAATAACCGGCGATACGCTCGATCGTATCCTCCATGCCGTAAAAGTCGGCGAAGGTCGGATAGATCTTGATCGTCCGGTTCGAAAAAATACGGCCGAGCCGCTCGTCCTTGCTGGTATCGACAAAGGTCGGCTCGCCGATCGCCTCGACCATCCGCTCGGGCGCCGAGGCGTACATCGACTTGTCCTCGCGGCAGGCAAGCAGATATTGCTGGAGGCTTATCTCCTCCTGCGCCGCATTCTTGTAAACCTCGGAAAACAGATCGAAGACGTCGGATTGATTCTCACGCATGGTATTCCTAGCCCCGGAGCCGATGTGGCTGCATGTTTGTCTCTTGAACAACCAAATGTTGGAAAGCCCTTGTGGTTCCCTTCACTTCGCAGAGAGTGCATGTGACCGAACGATAAGAGTCTAGATAAGGGCATCCTGAGTGCAGACAAGGCGTGGAACGTCCTGCTCGCGGCACAAAATCCTGAATCGCACCACGTCCTGCGGGCGACATCCAACAAGACGGAGGAACGGTTCGGGTCCTTTCCGGTTGTGAGGGAAAGGAGACGGTCGATGTCTGGGAATAGTTTGTGGTTGCTCGTTGTTGCAGGCGGTCCACTGCTGCTGGCAGTCCTGATCGCCTACGCCCTGCTCACGCAGCGCCGTCGCGGCCCGGCGGAGCGCAGGGAAAGCGAGCGTGCGACCGAGCGCCTGTATCAGGAAAAGAAGGACTGACCGACGGGATCGCAGCTCAGCTGCCGGCAACCGCCAGCCCGGTCGCTTTTTCGGCGCGGAGCAGCATGCCAAACAGGTCGCGCGGCTCATCGGGATCGGCCAGAAGGTCTAGTTCCTCGTAAAGGCCGGTCCGCTGCAGCTGATCACGGACGTAGCGCAGCGCGGAAAAATCCTCGATCGCAAAGCCGACGGAATCAAACAATGTGATCTGTCGGGCATCCGTCCGGCCTGCTGCCGTTCCTGTCATCACCTGCCACAATTCGGTGAGCGGATGATTCGCATCGAGCTGCTGGCTCTCGCCTTCGATGCGCGTCTGCGGCGGATATTCGACGAAAATGTCCGAGCGCAGCAGTATGTCGCGATGCAGCTCGGTCTTGCCCGGGCAGTCGCCGCCCACCGCGTTGATGTGCACGCCGGATCCGACCATGTTGTCGGTCAGGATTGTTGCCGACCGCTTGTCGGCGGTAACCGTGGTGATGATCTCTGCACCTTCAACGGCTTCCTGCGCCGACGCGCAGAGCTTGATGTCGAAACCCATGCCGGCAAGGTTCCTCATGCATTTCGTCGAGGCCGCCGGGTCGATATCGTAGAGACGCAGCCTGTCGACGCCAAGCAGCGCCTTGAAGGCAATCGCCTGGAATTCCGATTGCGCACCATTGCCGATGATCGCCATGCACCTGGCGGCCTCGGGAGCAAGGTATTTCGCCGCGACGGCCGAGCTTGCGGCGGTTCGGAGCGCGGTCAGGATGGTCATTTCCGAAAGCAGCATCGGATAGCCGTTGCCGACATCGGCAAGCACGCCGAAAGCGGTCACGGTCTGGCGGCCGTCACGCGTGTTCTTCGGATGCCCGTTGACGTATTTGAACCCGTAAAGCTGTCCGTCGCTGGTCGGCATCAGCTCGATGACGCCGTCAACGCTGTGCGAGGCGATGCGCGGTGTCTTGTCGAACAGCTCCCAGCGCCTGAAATCCTCTTCGATATAGGCGGCAAGCTCGAGCAGGAAGCGCTCGATGCCGATGGCAAGCACCAGCTTCATCATGCGGTCGACGCTGACGAACGGCACGATGTTCAAATTCACGGTCATGGCTCAGAACCCCCTCGTCGGGCGATCCATGATCCGCCGGCCCATCAGGCTCGCTGTCAGGTCGACCAAAAGCGTGGCTGTGCGGCCGCGTTCGTCGAGAAAAGGGTTGAGCTCGACCAGGTCGAGACTGGTGACGAGGCCGCTGTCATGCAGCATTTCCATCGCCAGATGCGCCTCGCGGAAGGTGGCGCCGCCGGGAACGGTGGTGCCGACCGCCGGGGCGATCGACGGGTCGAGAAAATCGACGTCGAGGCTGACGTGCAGCATGCCGTTGGCGGCGCTCACCCGTTCGAGAAAGGCGCGAAGCAGTTGCGCAATGCCGTGCTCGTCGATCGAACGCATGTCATGGACCGTCACGCCGGCTCTGCGCAACGCTTCCCGTTCCGCCAGGTCCACGCTGCGGATCCCCAGCGCGCATATGCGAGCCGGGTCCACCTGCGCTGCAAGGCGGGGGAAATAGCCCTCGAAGCCGGGCTGCCCGCTGGCATAGGCCAGCGGCACACCATGCAAATTGCCGCTGGTGGTCGTGTCGAGCGTATGAAAATCGGGGTGCGCATCGAGCCACAGCACGAAGAGCGGCCGGCCGGCATTCGCCGCCCGGCGGGCAATGCCGGCGAGCGTGCCGGCCGAAATGCTGTGGTCGCCGCCGAGAAAGATCGGCATCGCATCGGCGCTCGCGGCATAGGCCGTTTCGCTGATTGCTGCCGTCCAGGCGGCAATTTCCGGCAGCGCCTTCACCGCCGCGTTGCCGTGTACGACGGGACGCATATCGGCAGGGACGATCGTTCCGAGGTCGGTCAGCGTATGGCCGAGCTCGGTCAATGCGGTGGCCAGGCCGGCCGTGCGCAGCGCACTCGGCCCCATCTCGCAGCCCATGCGGCCTGAGCCGGCCTGGATCGGTGCGCCCACGATCGTGCAATGCATTCTCATACCCCGCCAATTGCGATGCCTTTATTGAAGCCCGCATCGCTGGCAAAATGAACATGTCAAATTGGCAAATTTGTCGAAATGCCTTACCATAGTGGCATCATCTACTTCCGTTGTGAGCAATCATGGACCAGCTCGACGAGCAGATCATCACCTCTTTGCGGCACGACGCCCGGCGCAGCATTTCCGATCTTGCCGTCGGCCTGGGTGTCTCCCGGGCGACGGTAAGGTCCCGGATCGAGCGGCTTGAAAGGGACGGCGTCATCGTCGGCTACACCGTCATTCTGCGCGCCGACGCGGTCGATCAGCGCGTGCGTGGCATCATGATGATCGAGATCGAAGGCCACGCCGCCGATCGCGTCATTCGGGCGCTGGGTGGCTTCTCCGAGGTCTCGACCATCCACACCACCAATGGCCGCTGGGATCTGGTGATAGAACTCGGAACCCAGACCCTGAGCGAGTTCGACGCGGTGCTGAGACGTATCCGCCTGATCCCCGGAATTACCGGCAGCGAAACAAGCCTGCTCCTGGCAACGCCACGCACCACCAAGGCTCGGCTGTGATCCTCGAGTAACCACCTTGCCCTGTAGCGGCAACGAAATCCGAAGCCGCGGAACCTTCAATTGCCGCCGTGGTTGGGCTCGGACAGGCCTCCTTCGAGGGAGAACAATCATGGCTCACGCCCAGCAGGAACTGGTCGAATTCGTTATCAGCAAAGCCTTCAACCCGGTCATGCGAGCCAAACCGGACGGAAAATCCGATGCCGAGCGCAAGACGCTCGAACACGTCCAGCAGGCCACGAAGACCGAGATTGAGCGCTATCGCCGCTACGGCTCGGCCGAGGAGGTCGCGACCAACTTCAGGCGCGACCTGAATTCCGACGCTGCCAAAAAGTTGCACGCCCAGCTGCGCCGACTGCATCTGCCGACGATCGAGGACATTCGTGACGACTTCGAGGACAAGGCCCGCAAGCTCGGGGTCAAGGCCTCGTCGTAGATCCGCGACCGATCGCCTCGGTGACGTCCGTCAGGCCGTCATCACAATCCATCCTTGGTCGGAGGCCACCCTGACCGAGCTGTCTCGGGGATGTTGTCCGACGTCAGCTCGCCGCGATTGAGCTTTTCAATCGCTTCATCGGCTTCGCTTTCGTCGAGACCGGAAAGCGGCAAGCCATCGACCACGACGGCTTCGTCGCTCTCGCTGTCATAGACCTCCCAGAGGCCTTCCGGATCCTGTCGTTTGTCGTAAACGGTTGGCATGGCGATTTCCGTAACCACTCCTGCAGGCAAGGCCGCCATTGCACGCCCGCCACCCATTTCAGGGCCTGGGCCTTTTCTGACTTGCTGCCTGCCCGAAACAAACTCGGGCCATTTGTGGATGTTCCCTGCCGGAGGCGTGCTTGACTTCAACCTGACATGGCTAGAATCGGCCGGCTTCTCCGATCGGCCCTCGGATCGCCTGGGTCACGACGGTGTAACGCGTGATTTGACCCTCCTCCGGGTCCTCCCCGTGGAAATGGATTGCCGCGTTCGGCGGCAGCCGCGCAGTGCTGCCGAACTGCTTGACGGCGGAGACATGCACGATCTGCATGTCGGGGTCGCGCGTCATGGCGTCCATCGCTGCCAGCTCGGCGCTGCTGCTGCCACCGATCCGCCAGCTGGCTTCCAGCACACCCGATCGCCAGATGCCCGAGGAATCGACACCTTGGCCGATGTCGTAGTTGCGTCGCGAAGCGAAGAATCCTGGATAGCCATCCATCGCTGCGTCATAGGTCCTCGCCTGCGCCACGGCCAAACCCAGCGCCGGAGATAATCGCAGCTCATCCAGCGCCTCCCATCCGCCGCGCACCACAACCAGATCGGATCCGCCGTAAACGGGCTGTCCGTCGTTGTCGGTCGTCGTCCGCTGGGTGCCGTAATAGCTGATCGACAATTCGTCGATCATGGTTCTGCCAACGCTCAGCGTAACGATGTCGCGAAGCTGCGTTTCGAGAACAAGGCCGTATTCGCTTAGCTCAGACGATGGATATTGGTCCAGCAGCCTTTCGACATCGCCGACTGTCGCGGCGGTGTGCTGGTCGCGGCCCCGCGAAGCGCGCGGTGGCTTGAACCGGACCAGCCCGAGCTCCAGCAGACGTTGCGCTGCGCGCAGCGCGTCATGGCGTGAAAATGCAGTGTAGCCGGGCAGTACGGCCGCGGCGACGGCGCTGCCGAAGCCGGCGGGCCATTCTTTTGGCCGTGCCGCCGATCCGTCCACCAGCTCGTGGGTTATGGCCTTGGTGGTTGCGAGGCGCCAGGGCACCACCCCGCCGAAGAGATCGTCGGGCCCGTTTATGCCCAGTTGAACCGCATCGGCAGCAAGCAGGCTGTCGTCCGGCACGAAGTACAGCCCGCCGCTGTCACCGCCACCTTCACGCAGGCCCTGGCGGAAGGAAAATCCCTTCAACGCTGCAATCGTGCGCGCGACGGCAGCGACGGTTTCCCGTTCATGGGCGTAGATGGTCTCGCCGCCCGGCGCGGAGAATGCGACCACAACACCTTTCGCCCCGCTTGATTGCCTACCGCTTAGCCCGGTCATGTCGCGCCCTTCGTCCATTGCCGAGCCCATTGCCGTTTCCGCGGCAATGCGTCCGAACCAAAAAACCCGTTGGCGCGGCGAATGTTCCGGCCAACGGCCGGCTGCGGGTTTGACCGGGTGGCTGCCCGGAGCTTCTTGCGGTCGACGTCGAGACGCTGCGTCCCGGCGAGAAGGCCGCCGTAGACGACGTGCTGAAGGAGGCCGCCCCACACGTCCTGGGAGACGCCGACGTCGTCGGCACATTCGAACGGGCTTGAGACCGGAGTTCGCTGTCGCATGAACTGCGGCCGATGGCCGGAATAATCGCTAAATCAGCGGTTCATGTTCATGATCGCGTTCATCGGCATCAAATTGTGGTCGAGATTGGCCATGATCCAGATCGAGCCGCCGATCACCAGAACTACGATCAGCACGCCGAAGGCAAGCGCCAGGGCGTTGTTGGTGTTGTCCGGTCCCGTCGTGATGTGCACGAAGAAGACGAGATGCACGCCCATCTGGGCGATCGCCAGCACGACCAGCGCCACCGGAACGCCGGGTGCCCATACCAGGTCGGTTCCGGGCAACCAGAACGAGGCGATGGTCAGCAGCGTTGCCAGCCCGAGGCCGATCACATAGCCGCGTAGCCCGGATCCGACGTCGGTGTCGCCGAGGTATTCGTCACCCGGCGCCGTATCGATGTCGTAGCGCTCCAGGCCATGGGTGTCGCGCCGTTGCGCGTGGCGATCATCCGCATTGCTCATCGACTTGCTCCCAGGAGATAGACCACGGTGAACAGCGCGACCCAGATGATGTCGAGGGCGTGCCAGAACAGGCTGAAGCACATGAAACGCCGAAGAATATCGTCGCGGAATCCCTTGGCGAAGATCTGCGCCATCATCGTGAGCAGCCACAGCAGCCCCGCCGTGACGTGAAGGCCATGGCATCCCACCAGCGTGAAGAACGCCGACAGGAAAGCGCTGCGCGTCGGTCCGGCACCACTGGCAACCATATGCACGAACTCGCGCAACTCGAGCAGGATGAAGCTGGCGCCGAGCACGAAGGTGACAGTCATCGCGACATAGAACCAGGAGCTTCGCCGCGCTGTCACGGCAAGGCCGGCGAGACCG
Source organism: Mesorhizobium sp. M1334 (assembly GCF_040317995.1). NCBI lineage: Bacteria > Pseudomonadati > Pseudomonadota > Alphaproteobacteria > Hyphomicrobiales > Phyllobacteriaceae > Mesorhizobium > Mesorhizobium sp. M1334. Next base: position 68,965 of record NZ_JAMYLM010000013.1, on the reverse strand, counting down.
CAGGTAAAGCTCGACAACAGCAAAGCGGCCGTCTCGATCGCGACGTTGCGCAGGTTGAACAGCTCGGCCCCGCTTGGTCCGCCCGCCGTCTTGCCCGCCAGCACGGCATAGGCCGCGAAGAAGGCGGAGAACATCACGATGTCGCTCAGAAGGAAGATCCAGAAGCCATAGCCGACGACGATCCGGATCGGGGCCGGGCCGCCGGGTGCATGGCCGTGCCCGCCATGGATACGGTAAGGGTCACGCTCTCGAACGTCTATCGCGGTCATGGCCTTGGCCCCGTGTAAGTAGCCAGTGCCTCGCGGCGCGCGCTTCGGTTGGCGCGGTCGATCCGGGCGACTTCGGCGGCAGAAATGACGTATTCGGGTATGTCGCGCCATGCGAATACGACGAAGGTAGCGAAAGCACCGAGCGCGCCGAGCGCCACCATCCACCAGATGTGCCAGATGAGAGCGAAACCCATCACGGTCGCAAAGAAGGCGCAGATGAACCCGGTGGGACTGTTGCGCGGCATCTCGATCGGCTCGTATTCAGGCTCGTCGCGCAGGCGGTTTTGCTCGCGTGCCCGCTGCTTGATGCTCCAGTAGGGCTCTTCGCCCTCGACGTGCGGAAGCGCCGCGAAGTTGAAGACCGGCGGCGGTGAGGGCGTGGCCCATTCCAGCGAGCGCCCGTCCCAGGGATCCCCTGTGGAATCTCGAAGCGCCGCACGCTGCCGGATGCTGACGACGAGCTGTATGATCTGCGCGACCACGCCGGCGGTGGTGATGATCATGCCGGCGCCCGCAACCAGCACCCAGGGATACCAGGCCGGCACGTCGAAATGCTGCATGCGGCGGGTCATGCCGAGCAGGCCGACGGCGTAGAGCGGCACGAAGGTGGCGTAGAACCCGATCAGCGTCAGCCAGAAGGCCAGCTTGCCCCAGCCCTCGTGCAGCCGGAAACCGAATGCCTTGGGAAACCAGTAGGTATATCCGGCGAAGGCGCCGAACAGCACGCCGCCGATGATGACGTTGTGGAAATGCGCCACCAAGAACAGGCTGTTGTGGAGCAGGAAATCGGCCGGCGGCACCGCCAGCAACACGCCCGTCATGCCGCCGATGACGAACGTCACCATGAAGCCCAGCGACCACAGCATTGGGGTCGCGAAGCGGATGCGGCCGCCATACATGGTGAACATCCAGTTGTAGATCTTCACGCCGGTACCGACAGCGATGATGCTGGTGGCGATGCCGAACGCAGCGTTGACGTCGGCGCCGGCGCCCATGGTGAAGAAGTGGTGCAGCCACACCATGAAGGAAACGATGCAGATGAAGAGTGTCGCGGCCACCATCGAGCGGTAGCCGAACAGCGGCTTGCTGGAGAAGGTGGAGATGACCTCCGAGAAGATGCCGAACGCCGGCAGGACGAGGATGTAGACCTCGGGATGGCCCCAGGCCCAGATCAGGTTCACGAACATCAGCATGTTGCCGCCGGCTTCGTTGGTGAAGAAATGAAAGCCGAAATAGCGGTCGAGCGTCAGCATCGCGAGCGTGGCTGTGAGGATCGGGAACGCGGCGACGATGAGCAGGCTGGCGGCGAGCGAAGTCCAGCAGAACATCGACATCCTGAGGTAACTCATGCCGGGCGCCCGCATCTTCAGGATCGTGGTGACGAAATTGATGCCGGTGAGCAGCGTTCCGACACCCGCTATCTGCACCGCCCACAGATAGTAATCGACACCGACGCCCGGCGAGTAGGCGGTCTCGCTGAGCGGCGGATAGGGCAGCCATCCGGTGCGCGCGAACTCGCCGATCACCAGCGAGATGTTGACCAGCAGCGCGCCGGTGGCGGTGAGCCAGAAACTCACCGAGTTGAGCGTTGGAAAGGCAACGTCGCGGACGCCGAGCTGCAGCGGCACGACCAGGTTCATCAGGCCGATGACGAACGGCATCGCCCCGAAAAAGATCATGATGGTGCCGTGGGCGGAAAAGACCTGATTGAAGTGGTCGGGCGGCAGATAGCCGGGCGCCTGGAAGGCGAGGGCCTGCTGGGACCGCATCATGACGGCGTCGCTGAAGCCGCGCAGCAGCATCAGCAGCGCCAGCAGCGTGTACATCACGCCAATCCGCTTGTGATCGACGCTGGTGATCCATTCGCGCCACAGATAGGGAAAATGGCCGGCCAGGAAGACCCAGGCCAGCACGCCGAGGATTGTCAGGGCGACGACCGCCGAGGCGATCATCGGCAGAGGCTGATCGAACGGAATGACGTCCCAGCTCAATTTTCCGAGCATTGTCAACCTCCTGTCTTGGGCGATACGCCCGGCTCGGGGCGATCGGCCTGGGGACCGGGCGCGGGCGGAACGCCCTGCGTCGCGATTTCATGGAAAAGGTCCGGCTCGACCGAGCGATAGGTTGAAGGTGGCACGTCGATGCTCTGTCTGGCTAGTTCGTGGTAGCTGGCCTTGTCGAGTGCCTGTCCCCGGCTTCGCGCCGAATTGACGAACGCGTCGAAGGCATCCGCTGCGACGGCATGCAGCACGAATTGCATACCTGGAAAACCGTCGCCGCTGAAATGGGCCGACCGCCCATAGAATTCGCCGGGCTGATCCGCCTGCAGGTGAAGCTGCGTCGTCATGCCGTTCATCGTGTAGATCATGCCGCCGAGCTGAGGCACGAAGAACGCATTCATCACGCTTGCCGAGGTGAGCGAGAAATGCACCGGCCTGCCCGCCGGTACCACAAGCTGATTGATGCTCGCGATATTCTGCTCGGGGTAGATGAACAGCCATTTCCAGTCGAGCGAGATGACCTGCACCTCGAGCGGCTTTTGCTGGGAATCCAGCGGCTTCATTGGATCGAGGTCATGCGACCCGATCCAGATGATGCCGCTCAGAAACAGGATGACGAGGATGGGGATCGACCAGACCACCAGTTCGATGCGCCCGGAATAGGCCCATTCCGGCAGGTACTGCGCCCTTGTGTTGGTTTCCCGGAACCACCAGGCAAAACCGAGTGTCGCCAGGATCGTCGGGATGACGATGGCCAGCATGATGGCGACCGAATTGAGCAGGATCGTCCGCTGCGCGGCGCCGACTGGTCCTTGCGGGTCGAGTACGCCGCCCTGGCAGCCGGCAAGCAGCGCGGCAAGCAGCATCGTGGCGCCGACGCGGCCAACACGGATGGCCGCACAATTTCGAACGATCGCCCTCAGCAACATGAGATCTCGCCGTGTCCTGAAAACCGATTGGAACGTTGCAGGCAGCGTGGCTGCCAACCCCGAATGTGCGCGCCGGTGTGCTCCTGGCGACAGTTTCTTCACGCACGGGGGCCCCGGCTCGCAGAACCACATGCGGCGGATGTCATCGTTAAGCGGTCGACCTGTCGAGAACCCCTCCAAATCCTAAAAAACCAGCGGCAAATCCCAAGCAACCAGAGCCAAATCCTAAGAAAACCAGAACCAAAATCCCTAAGAAACCAGAAACAGTACCCAGATCGAAGTTATCGCCAGAAACGTGGCGAATGCCAAGGCGGCAAACCGGTTCATGGCCGCGCCCATAGTTGGTCCATTTAGTCCGCTCCCTGCGACGTGGCTGCTGATTCCAGTGATGCTGCTCTGGAGGGCTGCGCCAACCGAACGAATGTTCGTCGCGAAAGTTCCCAAAAACCTAGATCCACCGCAGCCTTTGGTTGCAGCGCAGGGCGGCAACGCGATGCGAACCAGGGGCGGCTGGGCGGCTTTCTGCCAACCGGAAACGAGTTCGGCTTTGCGTATGTAAAAACTACTTGTGTAGGTGAAAATAGTTGCTACTAATCGGCTGGGCCGGCGCATGGGCGGCTCTGGGAGGAATTTCGGCATGACAAGACTGCGCGGCCTCGCGTGGGATCACCGACGCTGCTGGGGGCCGCTCGAGGCCAGCATCGGGCCGTATTGCGCCGCCAATCCCGGTCTTGAGATCGAATGGGACCGCCGCAGCCTCTATGAGTTCGGCGAGGGCGCGCTTGGTCCGGTGCTCGGCGCCTATGATCTTGTCGTGTTCGACCATCCGTTCATCGGCGATATTGCCGAAGGCGGGCTGATGGTGCCGTTCGATTTGTCGGCTGAGCAGCGCCGCGGCTTCGAACGGGATTCGGTCGGCGCATCCTGGCAATCCTACGCGAGGGACGGGCGCCAATGGGCGTTGCCGATCGATGCTGCCTGCCAGGTTGCCTCGTATCGCCCTGATCTACTGGAGCGCTACGGTTCGTTGCCGCACAGCCATGACGAGGTGCTGGAGCTCGGCCGGCGCGCCTTGAAGGACGGCAGATGGCTTGGGCTGCCGTTGGTGCCGACTGATGCCATGTGCCTGCTTTTGACGCTCGGTGAGCCCCGCGAAGACGGCGACGAGTTCATTGCTGGGGAAAAAATCGCGCAAGCCGTCGGGCAGTTGCGCCAGCTTACGGCGCTGTCGCACCCGAACTCGCCGAAATGGAACCCGATCCGCTGCTACGATCATATGATCGCGCATGACGACGTGGTCTACGTGCCGTTCGCCTTCGGCTATGTGAACTACGCCTCCAGGGCAGACAGGCCGTATCTGCGCTTCGCCGACGTGCCGACGCCGCGATCCGCCGGCGCCTTGCTCGGCGGTGCCGGCATCGGCGTCAGCGCTCAATCGAAACACAAGCAGGCAGCCGTCGATTACGCGCTGTTTCTGTGCTCGCCCGGCTATCAGCGCGGCGACTACGTGAAATCCGGCGGACAGCCGGGATCGCTGGCGGCGTGGCAGGATGCCGAGGTCAACGCTCTCTCAGGCGGCTTCTTCGCCTCGACGCTGGCGACGATCGAAGCTTCCTATCTTCGCCCGACCCATCCGGGCTTCATCAGCTTCTTCCGCCAATGCGCCCCTCACGCCGCGGCGGCCATCACCGGCGAATTGCCGGCGGCGGAGCTCGCGGACCGGCTGAACCGGCTCTATCGCGAGACCAGGCATGGCCAGCCGCAACGGAGCGTCGCGTAATGGCCACCGATATTGCCCAGATCGTCGACGAAGGCGAAAGCGGCCGCAACGGCTACCGCGTGCCCGCTGTGGAGAAGGCGCTCGACATACTGGAATTCATGGCTGCCAGCGGCGAGCCGCTGACCCAGACCGAGATCGCCACCGGAATGGGGCGTTCCATTCACGAGATCTATCGCATCCTGCTGCTGCTGGAGAAGCGCGGCTACATTTTCCGGACGCAATCGGACCGCTTCCGCCTGTCGCTGAAGCTGTTCGAACTGGCGCATATGCATCCCCCGGTGAACCGCCTGGTCGAATGCGCGCTGCCGGTGATGCGCGGCCTCGCCGCCAATGCCGACCAGAGCTGCCATCTCGTCGTGCGCGAAGGCAAGAGCGCACTGGTCGTGCTGCAGATCGATTCGCCTTTGCCGATGCGTTATTCGGTTGCCCTTGGCTCGCATTTCCCGATCCTCGAAACGAGTTCCGGCGCGGTGCTGCTGGCGCATTCGAGCCGCGCCGAGCGCGACCGCATCGTGGAGCGGATCGTCGCTGCAGGCGAAGGCCAAGGCAGCCGGGCGGAAATCGAAGCGCGGCTGAACGAAGTCGCAAGGCTCGGCTATGAAATGCGCGCCTCGCTGGCTGTCGAGGGCTGCATCAACATCTCGACGCCGGTGCGCGACCATACCGGCGCGGTCATTGCCGCGCTCACCGTCCCGTTCCTGCCGCAAAAGGCCGCGCGCTTCGATCGCAGCACCGTCTTTGAACGGACTAAGGCGGCGGCCGAGACGATATCGGCGGCGCTGGGCGCGGGCGAAGCTGCCGTCTCTTCACGTGCCGACCCGGAACGGCGGGACTATCCGTTCAGCAACTGACAAGAAATACAGGGAGAAGAAACATGAACTGGTCCAAATCGATGCTGTTTGCCTCGGCGGCCGTGCTGGCTCTGAGCGCCGCCGCGGCACAGGCCGAAAACATGCCGAAGCGCATCGGCTACGTCACCAACTACGCCACGCATGAGTGGTATCAGAACGTCATCAAGGGCATGCAGGCCCGCGCCAAGGAACTCGGTATCGAGCTCGAGGTGCAGGACGCCAATCTGGACGTCGCCAAGGAGGTCTCCGCCGCCGAAGATTTCATGGCCAAGGGCGTCGACGTCCTGATCATCACGCCCGTCAACGAGGAAGGCGTCGTGCCGCTGCTGCGCCAGGCGAAATCCAACAACGTTCCGGTCGTGCTCGAAGGCAATCCGGTTAAGGGCATGACCACAATGGTCGCGATCTGCGACTACGACACCGGCTACACCGCCGGCGTCGAAGCCGGCAAATACGCCCAGGAAAAGCTCGAAGGCAAAGCCAAGGTGATGAATGTCGGCCTGCCGCTGCTGTCCGCCACCGTCCTGCGGTCGCAGGGTTTCATGGACGGCCTGAAGACCATCATCCCCGACGCGGTCATGGTCCACGACCTCGACGGCGGCGGCAATCCCGATCGCGCACTCGAAGTCTCTTCGGCGGCTCTTGCCAAGAACGCCGACATCAACATCATCTACGGCATCAACGATTCCTCCTCGCTCGGCGGCCTTCAGGCCTGGAAAGCGGCCGGCAAGCCGCAGGACGGCCTGCTGACTGTCGGCACCGGCGGCGAAGGCCTCGCCTTCATCAATGCGATGCAGAACGAGCCGTCCTACCGGATCGAGGCCGCGATGTTCCCGGAAAAGGAAGGCTACACCGCCATCGATGCAGCGGTTAAGCTCTTCAACGGCGAAGAGGTGCCGGAACACATCGTCAGCCCGACCGCGCCGATGAACGGTGACGACTGGAAGAAGTTCTACGACTACGATGGCACCATACGCAAAATCAAATGGGATGCCGTCAATGCGCTTCAGCCACCGGAAAAATGCATGAAAACGTCCGCCGATCTGAAGAAGTAAGGATTCCGGGTAGCCCTTCCCACACGGCGGGAAGGGCAGCGGATCGGATATGCCGACGGAAAAACAGGGCAACCGTCCTGTTTTGGCCCGCAGGTTTCCAAACGGCGACGGCACCGATACGGGCCCGGAAATGAAATGGACATGAGCGAGCTTACGCAATCCTCTGCGCCAAGGCGTTTCATCGGCGGCCAGCTGCTGGGCAGCAGCCAGCTGGTGCTCGGCGTGATCCTGGCCGTGCTCTGCATCGCCATGTCGATTGCGGCGCCGCAATTCTATTCCGAGGCCAACATCATCGCCATCCTGCGCCAATGCGCGCTGGTGCTGATCGTTGCCTCCGGCATGACGATGCTGATCATCACCGCGGAAGTCGACCTGTCGGTCGGTGCATCGCTGGCTTTTGTCGGCTGTATCGGCATGGCCGTGCTCAATTCAACACACAGCCTGACGCTCGGCCTGCTGGCGGCACTCGCCTTTTCAGGCGCGGTCGGTCTGTTCAACGGGCTGGTCGTCACCATGCTCAAGGTGAACTCGCTGATCGCCACCATCGGCACCATGATGATGCTGCAGGGCGGCGTCTATCTGTTCACCCGCGAGGCGGTGCAGAACCACCACCGACTTGCCGGCTTCACCGATCTCGGCGCCGGCTATATCGGCGCGATCCCGCTGCCCGTGGTCGTTGCCGCGGTGATTTTCGCGCTGGCCGCGGCAACGCTGCGCTTCACCACGCTCGGCCGTTATCTCTACGCTGTCGGCGCCAACGAGCGCGCGGTTCGTCTCTCCGGCGTGCGCTCGCAACGCTTGAAAATCTTCGCCTTCGTCGTCACCGGCCTCTGCGTCGGCATTGCCGGCATGATCCTGTCGTCGCTGATGAATGCCGGCCAGCCGACCGCCGGCCGCGGCTTCGAGCTGACGGTTATTGCCGCGGTCATCCTCGGCGGCACCAGCCTGCTTGGCGGCCGCGGCTCGCTGCTTGGCACGTTGCTTGGCGTGCTGGTGCTGAAGGTCATCGACAACGGCATCATCATCCTCGGCTGGAACCAGGATCTGCAGATGGTGGTGCCCGGCATCGTCATCATCCTGGCGACCTATCTCGACATCGTGCGGAACAGAGCCAATGTCGGTTGATTTCCTTCACCCCGCCGAAACCGTGGCTGTCGATAAAAGCGTGCCGGCGCTGGAGATGCGCGGCATCGGCAAGCGCTTTCCCGGCGTGGTGGCGCTGGATAACGTCGATCTGACCCTGGAACCCGGCAAAATCCATGCCCTGATGGGCGAGAACGGCGCCGGCAAGTCGACGCTGATCAAGATCATGGCCGGGGTCTACGGCAAGGATGCCGGCACCATCCGCCTGCGCGGCCGCGAGGCCGACATCAAGTCGCCGCGCGACAGCCTGAAAGAGGGCATCAAGGTGGTGTTCCAGGAGATCGCGCTGATCGCCGAATTCAGCGTCGCCGAGAACATCTTCCTCGAAGGCTATCCGACCGGCAAAGGCGGCTCGATCGACTGGAAGAAGATCCGTGCCGATGCGGCCGCTCTGTTCAAACGTATCGGCTTCAACGTCGACCCGGCGGCGCGCACGGGATCGCTGCCGGTCAGCCAGCAGCAGATGGTCGAGATCGCCCGCGCACTCGCCCATGAAGCACGCGTCGTGGTGATGGACGAGCCGACCTCCTCGCTGACGCCGAACGAGGTCTCGCTGCTGTTCACCGTCATTCGCCGGCTGGCCGCGCTCGGCATCGCCGTGCTCTATGTCAGCCACAAGCTCGACGAGGTCTTCGAGATCGCCGACACCGTGACCGTATTGCGCGACGGCCGCCACGTCTCGACCAGGCCGATCGGCGAGCACACCAACGATACGCTGATCCAGGACATGATCGGTCGGCGCATCGAAAACCTGTTCCCGCGCAAGCGCGGTGCACCAGGCAGCAAGGTCGCCCTTTCCGTGCAAGGACTTAGCACGGCGAAGAAGCTGAAGGACGTGTCGTTCGAAGCGCATGCCGGCGAAGTCCTCGGCTTCTTCGGCTTGATGGGAGCGGGCCGGACCGAGCTCGCCAAGGCGATTGTCGGCTTCGATCCGATCACCTCCGGCGCGATTTCGGTCGATGGCAGCCCGCTGCTGCCGCACGACACGCACACCGGCGTCCGGCTCGGCATCGGCCTGCTCACCGAAGACCGCAAGAGCGAAGGGTTGATGGGCGAACTGCCGGTCTACCAGAATGCCAGCCTCGCCTCGCTCGGCGCCTTCGCCAGGATGGGCTTCGTCGATAAGGCAAGCGAACGCAAAGCGGTGCAGGACTATGTCGACCGCTTCCGCATCAGGACGCCGAGCTTGTTCCAGCAGGTCAAGAACCTGTCGGGCGGCAATCAGCAGAAAGTGCTGATCTCGCGCTGGCTGATGCGCGGTCTCAAGGTGATCGTCGTCGACGAACCGACCCGCGGCATCGACGTCGGCGCCAAGTCGGAGATTTTTGCGCTCATCGACCGGCTCGCCGGCGAAGGCCTGGCGGTCGTCATGATGACGTCCGAAATGCCCGAGCTGCTGGGGCTTGCCGACCGCATCGCGGTGATCTGCGAAGGCCGCCTCACCGCGATCGTGTCCCGCGACGAGGCCACGCAGGAGAACATCCTCAATGCGGCGATCGGCTAAGACGATGACGCTTCGCAAAGGGACCAAGTGATGAGCCTGGCAAGCACCGACACCACGAAATCTGGGCCGTCCATGCTGGCGCGGCTCGTCGCACGGCAGGAAGTGGCATTGCTCCTCTGCCTCATCCTGGTGATCGCGTTCTTTTCCTTCACCGCCGAGAATTTCTTCTCCGTGCGCAACATCACCAATGTGCTCGGTCAGGCTTCGCTAGCGCTGACAGCCGGCATAGGCTGCGCCATCGTCTTCATCTCCGGCGAGGTCGACATCTCGATCGGCTCGCTGCTGGCGACGATCGCGCTGCCGCTGATCATCATCATGAACGACACCAACTCGCTTGTGCTCGGCATCAGCGGCGCGCTGCTGTTCGGGCTGATCATCGGCGTCGTGAATGGTTATCTGACGGCCTATGCCAGCATCAACTCGCTGATCGTGACCCTGGGCACGATGTTCATCATGCGCGGCGGTGTCTACCTCTACACCGGCCAGCGCGCCATCCCCGATGATGCAGCGCTCGACAGCTTCATCGCGCTGTCGGACGGTCGCCTGTTCAACGTCGTTCCCTATTCGGCTGTCATTGCCCTCGTTCTGCTCGCCGTCTTCGCCTACGTGATGCAGCACCGGCCGTTCGGGCGGCAGATCTATGCCGTCGGCGGCAATCCGGAAGTAGCGCGGCTGGCAGGCTACGACGTGCGCCGCGTCAAGTTCATCTGCTTCATCATCAGCGCGCTGCTGGCAACGGTAGCCGGCATTATCCTGGCCGCCCGCGTCGGCTCGGCGCAGCATACGGCTGGGCTGAATTTCGAGTTCCAGGTCGTCGCCGCCACCGTGCTCGGCGGGGTGAGCCTTGCCGGCGGCATCGGCAGCCTGACCGGCATGGCGCTCGGCGTGTTGATCCTGCAGTTCCTGTCCAACGGGCTGCGCGGGCTCGGCCTGCCGACCGAATGGCAATTGGTCATCACCGGCATGATCATCATTGCCGCCGTCGCTTTCGACGAAGCGAAGCGCCGGCGCGCCATTGGAGTCTGACATGGATCGTCTCAAAGGGAAAACCGCAATCGTCACCGGCGCCGCCGACGGCATCGGCCATGCGATCAGCGAGGCAATGGCGCGTGAGGGCGCGCACGTCTTCCTCGGCGACATCGATGATGAGAAGGGCGAAATATTCGCAGCCGAGCTGCGCGCCGCCGGCCACCGCGCTGACTACATCCATTGCGACGTGGCGGAGGAGGCCGACATCGCCGCCCTGGTAGACGGCGCCGTCGGCAAAACCGGCCATCTCGACATTCTGGTCAACAATGCCGCCATCGCCATCGGCGGCATGCCGGTCCATGAGATGACCGACGAGCAGTGGCACCGGCTGATCGCAGTCAACCTGACCAGCGTGTTCCGCGGCTGCAAATATGCGCTGCCGCATATGATCGCGCAGAAATCGGGCTCGATCATCAACATGGCCTCGGCGCAAGGTCATATCGGGCTCGACGGCTGGACCGCCTATGCCGGCGCCAAAGGTGCGGTGATGGCGATGACGCGTCAGATGGCGGTCGAGTTCGGCCCGCTCAACATCCGCGTCAACTCGATCTCGCCCGGAACCATCAACACGCCGATGAACGACAAACTGATCAAGGAGATCGGCGGCAATCTCGCCAAGGCCTGGGTGAAAATGCATCCGCTCGGTCGCATCGGCAAACCGTCCGAAGTGGCAGAAGCCGCCGTCTATCTCGCCTCCGACGCCGCCGGCTTCACCACCGGTTCCGACCTGCGCGTCGACGGCGGCCTCACCGCGGCACCCCGCTACGTACCCGACCTGCTTTGACAACCAATGAGACAAAAATGAACAAGGCCCTCGAAGGCGTCCGCATCCTCGATTTCAGCCATCTGCTGCAGGGGCCGTTCGCCACGCAGCTGCTCGGCGACATGGGCGCCGACGTCATCAAGATCGAGCGTTCAGGCGCCGGCGACATGTTCCGCGGCATGACCTTCTTCGCCAAATGGGTCGGCGGCTCCGAAAGCCCGAATTTCCTCGCTTGGAACCGCAACAAGCGCTCCATCGCGCTCAACCTGAAAAGCCGCAAGGTGCATGCCATCATCATGGACATGGCCAAGAAGGCGGACGTGGTGGTGCAGAATTTCCGCCCCGGCGTGCTCGCCAGGCTCGGCTATGGCTACGAGGATTTCAAGGCGGTCAACCCCGCCATCATCTATTGCTCTGGCTCCGGCTATGGCGAGGAGGGCCCCTATGTCGAACGTCCCGGTCAGGACATGCTGATCCAGGGGCTGTCCGGGCTGATCTCCAACACCGGCCGCGGCGATCAGGCTCCTGTTCCGGCCGGTGCCGGCCTCGCCGACCAGATCGGCGCCATGAACATGGTCTACGGCATATTGTCGGCGCTCTACTATCGCGAGAAGACCGGCAAGGGCCAGAAGATCGAGGTCAATCTGCTGGCCGGGATGCTGGCGCACCTCAATCAGGAATATGTCGCCGTGCTCAATCTCGGCGAGGATTTCGTGCGCCCGAATTCAGGCATCGGCCACCCCGGCATGCAGGCGCCGTTCGGTATCTACCAAGCGAAGGACGGTGGCTATGTGTCGATCGCCATGAGCCCGTTCAAGACGCTGTATGAAGTGCTGGAGGCGCCGCAGCTTGCTGTCTACGATGATCTGAAGACGCTGTTCGACAAACGCGACGAGGTGTTCGACAAAGTCAACGCCGAAACCAGGAAGTTTGCCACGCAGGACCTGCTGGCGCGGCTGCTGGCAGTCGACATCTGGTGTGCCGAGGTGAAGGACATAAGGCGCGCAGCCGAGGACCCGCAGGTCAAGCACTTGGGCATGATCACCAGCTACGATCATCCGCGCGGCGGTAAGGTCAGGGTGGTCGCACCGGCGGTCAAGATGAGCGAGACGCCGCCTACCATAGAGCGGCCGGCGCCGCTGGTCGGCCAGCATGGCCGCGAGATACTGGCCGAGTTCGGCCTCTCCAGCGGCGAGATTGCAGCGCTTGAGGCGTCCGGCGACATGACCGTGGATGCTGTCTGACGATGAGCGTTTACCAGACACTCAGCTTGGAAATATCCGGGCGCGTCGCAGTCGTCACCTTCCGGCGCGCCGATCAGCTCAACGCCATGAACCGGCTGATGCAAAGCGAGATCACCGAGGTTTTCGAGGTGCTGTCGCGGGATGACGGGGTCGGCGCGATCGTGGTGACCGGCGAGGGGCGCGGCTTCATGGCCGGCGCCGACATCAAGGAATACGCCGCCCAGACAGCTGCCGAGTTCGACGTCTTCCAGGCCGCCGGCACGCGCATGTATGCGGCGATCGAGCAGAACCGCAAGCCGGTCATCGCCGCGGTCAATGGTTTTGCGCTCGGCGGCGGCATGGAGCTGGTGCTGTGTTGCGACATCGTCATCGCCAACCAGTTCGCGAAGCTCGGCCTGCCCGAGATCAAGCTAGGGCTGGTCCCCGGCGGCGGCGGCACGCAGCGCGGCGTCCAAAAGCTCGGCCGCAACCGCGCCAACCTTTTGCTGATGACCGGCGCCATCGTGCCGGCTTCCGAGCTCGTCGCCTCCGGGCTGGTCAACGAGGTCGTCGACGCCGAAAAGCTGATGCCGCGGGCGCTGGAACTCGCCGGCATGATAGCCGCCGAACCGGCTGCCGCGATCGAGGCATTGAAGGCGCTGACAGCGCATGCCGTGTCGGGCGACTTGGCGGAAGGCCTTGCCCTGGAGCGCGACGTACTGGGCGGGCTTTATCGTAGCGAGACCGGCCAGCAGCGGGTGAAGACGTTCGCCGAAAAAAGCGCCGCGCGGCCGAAGGCTGGGCAATGACATCCTTGGTCAAGCCGAACCGGCCGCGCTTCACCGCTGTCGAGAGCCTGGCCGCGATGGTCGGCGGCGGCGATGTCTTCGGCGTCGGCGGGCATCATTTTGCCCGGTTGCCGATCGCCCTGCTGCGCGCCATCGCCCGCTCGGGCGTCAAGGGCCTACGCTACGTCTGCTGGGCCGGCGGCCTGCCGCTCGAACTGCTCCTCGAAGCGGATGCCGTGGCGGAGATCGACATCTGCTTTTCCAGCCTCGACATTTTTGGTTTGCCGCCGCGCTTCCGCGCCGCCGCCGAGACCAATGCCGTGCCGGTCCGCGACTGGACGGCGCTGGCCATGATCCAGGCGCTGCGGGCGGCGCAGCAGAACCTGCCGTCGATGCTGTTTCAGCTTCCCGAGGGCTCGGACATGCTGGCGCGCGTGCCGGGCGCGATCGCCGCGCCCGATCCGATCGCGGGAATCACGATCGGGTTCATCCCGGCCTTGCGGCTCGACACGTTCGTCGTCCATGCCCAGCGCGCCGACGAGAGCGGCAATGTCCAGATCATCGGGCCGCGGGCGCTGGACTTCGCCATGGCCGGCGCGGCGCGCCAGGTGCTGGTCACGGTTGAGGAAATCGTCCCGGTCGGGGCGCTGCGGCATGACGGCCGGCAAAGCATTTTGACCCGCAATCAGGTGTCGGCCATAGCGCTGGCGCCGGGCGGCGCCTATCCCGCCTCCTGCCTGCCATTCTATGTGACGGATTATCAAGCGTTGGCGGGGGCGTTCGCGGTCAAGGCAATACCTTTGTCGGACAACCTGAGCATGCCTTCGGAAGGCGTGCCGGAGCGGGTTCAAGATGCTGCAAAAGTCCGGGCTGAGACAGTCCTCGCCATGCCCGGGCTCGTGCTCGGCGAAAAGCAGGCGTCCATCGACGAGATCATCGCCGCCCGCATCGCCGCCGAACTCGACAATGCGAGCTTTGCCAGTGCCGGCGCGGTGTCGCCGCTGGCCAATGTCGCCTATCGGCTGGCCAAAGCGACGCACGCGCCGGACATGATCATCGCCACCATGAGTTGCGGCCATCTCGACATCGCACCGAGCCCGATGATCCTGTCGCTGATCGAAAGCCTCGATTGCGAAACGGCGGTGGCGCATGCCGGCGGCGACGACACCTATTCGACCTACTATCAGGCCGGCGCAGTGACGCATGAGATCGTCGGTGCCGCGCAGGTCGATCGACGCGGCCGCGTCAACACCATAGCCTTGCGCAAACGCGATGGCAGCGCCATCCGGCTGCCCGGGCAAGGCGGCATGGCCGATGTCGCCAACATGCACCGCGATTATCTGCTCTACGTCCCCCGCCATTCCGTGCAGTCGCTGGTCGATGCGGTCGAGATCGCCAGCTCGGCGCGCGGACTGTTGACGCAGGCCGAACGCGAGCCGATGGGCTACCGGACCGGCGCGGCGCTAGTGTTCACCGACCTTTGTGTGTTTCGGCTCGACCGGGAGAGCCGGCAACTGGCCGTCATCGAGACCATGCCGGGCGTGACGCGCCAGCAGATCCAGGAGGCCACCGGCTTTGCTGTGATATTCGCTGCCGATTGCCGCGAAGTTCCGCTGCCCGCGAACGAAACGCTCGATGTCCTGCGAAACCGGATCGACCCGCTCGGCCTGCGGCGACTGGAATTCGTCAGCGCCAGGGAGCGCGGCGCGCTGATCGCCGAGATCCTCGCGGCCGACCGCATCATGGTCGAGCGCTGCATCGCCGCGCAGCAATCGCATACCGAAACAGGCTGAAGAGGGGGCGGCGCATGGCAAAGCCGTTGCTCGAAATGTCGGCCGCGAAGGTCTTCTTCGACGGCATCTTCACCAGCCCGCGCGTCGCGCATGCTGAAGGCGTGGCCATCCATCGCGACGGCTCGATCTGGTGCGGCACCGAAACCGGCGACCTGTTGCGGCTGGCCGCCGATGGCAGCTCGGTCGAACGCATGGGCGGCACGGAGGGCTTTCTGCTTGGCATCGCTTTCGATAGCGCAGGCAACTGCTTTGCTTGCGATCTCAGACATGCGGCGGTCTTTCGCTGGGATGCCGCGGTGGCCGAGATGCAACGCTTCGCTTCGGCCGGCATCCGCGTGCCGAATTATCCGATCGTCGACGAGGCGCGCGGCTGGCTCTATGTCTCCGATAGCCTCGGCGAAGACAACCGTTCCGGTATCTTCCGCTATGATCTGAAGACCGGCGAAGGCGGCCTGTGGTGCCGCGAGGCCATGGCCTTCGCCAACGGCATGGCGTTGGCGCCGGATGGCAATGGGCTTTACGTCGTGGAAAGCCACGCGGCCTGCGTCAGCTATGTGCCGATCCGTGCCGACGGCACGGCAGGACCTCGCCAGCTCGTCGTGGACGGCGTGAACAACGTCCCCGATGGCGTCGCCGTGGCGCCGGACGGTTCGCTGTTCATCTCGTGCTACGAGCCGAGCCGCATCTATCGCTGGCGACAAGATAGCGGGCTCGAGGTGCTGATCGAGGATCCGGCGGCAACCACGCTCGCCCATCCCACCAACATCGCCTTCAAGGGCGATAAGCTCTACACCGCAAATCTCGGCCGCTGGCACATTACCGAGATCGACCTGACGGCGATTTCCTAGATCAGGCGGGCGGCGCTCACCAGGGCTATTGCAGGCGACCGTGACTGGTGCGGATGCGCAGCACCTGCACCCGCGACGGCAGCTCGATCAGGAACTCTTCGTCCCGCTCCAGATGATGGATTTTTGTCGGATCGCCACCGGTGAATGCCGCCATCGCCTCGACGTTTTCCCAATAGGAGATCGTCACGAATTCCGAATGGCTCGGCGTGTCCTCGCGAAAGGTCTGCACGCCCAGTGCCTTCTCGATCAGCGGCTTGATGCCGGCTTCGTAATTGTAACTCTCGTAGGCATCCGCCTTTTCAGGCACGGTTCTGCCGCGCCAGATACGAGCGATGGTCGGGGTTTTCTCCGTAATTTCCTCTGTCATGGCCAACGAATCCCTGCTGGTCTGATTGGTC
The DNA here is from genome assembly GCF_040317995.1 of Mesorhizobium sp. M1334. NCBI lineage: Bacteria > Pseudomonadati > Pseudomonadota > Alphaproteobacteria > Hyphomicrobiales > Phyllobacteriaceae > Mesorhizobium > Mesorhizobium sp. M1334. The sequence continues at coordinate 52,592 of NZ_JAMYLM010000013.1, read as the reverse complement.
CGCCGGCGTTCGAATGCCAGCCAAGGAACGGATCTCCCCGGCTGGCAGCCTGGTATCCCGTTGCCAGCGGCGGTTTTCATCTTCCCGGCCGACGTAGGTGGCGCTGCCCGGATAGGCCTCCTTGCCGACCGGTGGGAGACTTACTCCTGATCCTCGGCGCCGCCTCCGTGGAAGAAGGACCGGATTTCCTGCATGTCGACGCTGCCGTCACCGTCCTCATCGACGGCGTTGAATATCCGCCCGACGAAATCCTGGACTTCGGTCTGGGAAAGCGCGCCATCGCCGTCGGCATCGACTATGGCGAACATCATTCGCATCCTCGCGCCGTGCATCCCGCGTCCCATGCCACCGCGGCCTCCCGTCTCCCAATCTCGGTCAGGCGGGCCCATCCTGTAGTCGTGATGCCAGCGGTCGCGACCGCGCCGTTCCGCCCGGGGCGCGCGATCCTCTTGCATTCTCTCCTCCAGCATCTCGGTCATCATCTGGCGCATCATATCGCGCATGGCATCCTGGCTCTGCCCGCTCATTCCGGGCGCCGGAGCTGCGGGCGCGGGCGGGCTCGTCTGGCCGAATGCCGGCGCGGCCAACATAGCCAGAGCCGCGGCAACTACAGTGGTTTTGCTTGCGAGCGTCATCGTAATCTCCATCGGTATGAATTGGTGGCTGCTGCATCCAAGCCAAACCGGCTGCTCGCCTCATGGTTCCTGGTAAGTCTGCTCGGCGGCGCAAAAGTCCGCCCGGTCGCGGCAACGAAAGCCGCTTGCCCACGTTGCCGTTGATGCGAAGCTCCACCAGGAGGAAAAAATGGCCGACGATAAGAGCAAGCGGGATTTCCGCGACCGCGATCGCGTTGCTGCGGAAGACGACCGTGAAGTCGAGTATTTTGCCCAACAGAACGGCATCACCGCCGACCAGGTCCGCCAGCTGATCAAGAGCTTCGGCAATGATCGCGGCCGCCTGGTCGAAGCCGCGAAGGCGTTGCGGGGGATTTCACCTGCCGGAGCCGACGAGGTGACCAGGGAAGCCCGCCAGCAGGCGACACCCATGCATCTCGGCAAACCCGACGAGTGATGCCAGGCAGCTGCTCTGCCGCTGCCGCAGGCGTCAGAACTTGCGGCTCAAATAATCCGAGCCGCGCAGGCCGAACCGCCACTCGGCATCGACAGCCTTGGAAATGCCGATCCGGCGGCCTGTAAGAATGGCGCTGGCGTCGCCCGGCCGCCTGAATTCGAATGGCGGCACGTCCAGCGGCAGCCCGTCATGGGATTTGTCGATTGCCAGCGCCTGGCAAAGGCGACCCGGTCCCGAACAAAGCAGCCGGGGGTCGTCAACGCCGCGATTGGCCCGCATCACCTCCAGCCCGGATTGCGGTTCGATTGCGCGGATGAGCACGGCACTGCCGGGCAGGCACACGGCATTGAGACACCAGTGCAGGCCATAGGATCGATAGACATACGCGCTGCCTGGGGTGCCGAACATTGCGCCATTGCGCACCGTCCTGCCACCGAAAGCATGCGAAGCCGGGTCATCGGGGCGATAGGCCTCGGTCTCGACGATGATGCCGCCAACGCCGTGCAAAAGCAGCGTCGCGCCAATCATGTCGCGCGCCACGGTGGTGGCGTCCCGGGCAAAGAATTGATGGTTCGTGGTCAAAGTGCACCGGACGGATCGCGCCTCAACCTGGCGCGGCAGCAAGTTCCTGGACCGGACACGAAATGTCCAGCCACTGCTCTCGGATATGCGATATTCAGCGCAGCATGGCTGCGCCGATGAAAACCGCCGCAGCCAGCACGACGATGGCGGCAATCACCAGCACCGGCCCATATCGGCGCGGCTGGACGTCGGGCTCATCCTTCAGCGGACGCATCGCATTGGCATAGCTCGCCTGGTTGGTGAACTCCGGCTTTTCATGAGGCGCAGACCGATCCTTTGCCGGAACGCTGCCGGCCGATTCCGCGTCCGTTTCCATGGGAGCCGCGGCTGGGTCGATCCCCGGTGTCTTATCCCCTCCGCGCCCGGCGTCGATATCGCCCCGCGCTTGAGCCGGGCTTCGCCCAACAGGTGCTGCGTCGGTCATCGTCGAGGTCCTTTCAGAGCATCGGCCTCAAGCATTCTAACCAGCGTCTCATTCCAAAGTTCCCCCTTCTTAAAGTTCCAACGAGCGGAAGCCGCCTGGGCCTGTTTACAGGAACAACCGACGATCGAGCGGGTTGAGCAAGCATTGGGGAGAGCAAGATGGACTTGGTGCGCCACGCGCCTACATGCGCGGCAGTTCGACAACGGGCCCCAGCGAGCGCGCATGATCTACTTCACCGCCGACACGCATTTCAGCGACCCGCGCATTTTGCGCATTGATCGCCGCCCGTTCGGCTCGCTGGCGGAGCATGATCGGGCGCTCATTGCGTTCTGGAACGAGACTGTCGGTCCGGACGACGAGGTCTGGCACCTCGGCGATTTTGCCAAGGGCTCGGCGTCCTTCGTGTCGTCGCTGCTGTCGTCTCTTCATGGCAGCAAGCACTTGATCATCGGCAACAACGATGCTGCGGCCACCATTGACGCGACGGGTTGGGCGAGCACGCAACATTACAAGGAGCTGACGCTCGGCGGCAGCCTGCTGATCCTTTGCCACTATCCTTTTCGCACCTGGAACCAGATCGGCCGGAGGTCGATCGACCTGCATGGCCATTCGCACGGCCGGCTCACCCCCGTCACACGCCAGTATGACGTCGGTGTCGACAGCTGGGATTTTCGTCCGGTCACGCTTCCCACCATTCTCGCCAGCCGCGGCCGCCGGCCGGCGCGGGCAAAACCCGACTGAAGTCGGCTGGTCGCAACCGGAACCTCTGCGGAGCTGAGGCGTTCGAAAAATTGCAAGGCGTAAAGGCAACGGCAATGGCTCAGAAGATCACGACAGGCGCGAACGACCGGCCGCGCAATGAAACCATCGGCCAATCCGGCGAAGGCCTGCCGGACGACAGCAGCAGGCCGCTCGAGGTCGACGAAGGCTGGGTCGCCCGGTTGAGAAACAAGCTGCAGGGCAAGCCCCGGCAAGCCGCTCAAACCAACATGGACGAGGTTCCGGCAGGCGTCCCCGGCGCTGGCGAGAACATTTGCCGGCGCTGTGCAGGGTCAGGCATGATCGACGGCCGGACCTGCCCCGAATGCGGCGGAACCGGCAAGGTGACGACGCCGATAGGCTGAGGCCAGAGCAATTCCAGGAAAAGTGTGAAACGGTTTTCCGTCCGGAATTGCGTCAAAAAGATAGACCGGTTCTGCGTTTCCCGTGAAACGCAGAACCGTCCAGCACGGTCAGATCGCCGGCACCCACTTCCAGAACACGCCCTCCTTGCGCTCGGGGTAGTGCTTGAAGTCGCATTCGAAGCGCCAGCCGTAATTCTTGGCCGCGGCAAGCGCCTCCTTGCTGACCGGGTTCATGCCCGTTCCCGGCGCAAACCAGTCCTCCAGCAGATCGTCAGGTATGTAGGCGCCGATCCTCAACGGCAGCTTTTCGAGGACGACATCCATTTCGGGTGGTGCGGGCACGGGGCGCTCCTCAAACTATCTCACGAACAAATCATTGGAGACCGATTGAGTTCCAGGCGATCGGTGAGATCGAAGGTATTGTCAGGAACGAGCAGAACATTCGGTCACCTTCCAGACCGCTATCCAATCGAACAAGTCGGTCAATCGGTGACGAGAGTCGCTGCAAGTTGCCGTGAAGCGAATGGTGACTAATGAGCTCAGTGCCTAAGGGTGGCTGCATCGCAAGGATATCTCACGCAGACGCGCTTCACCGCCGTTTGCGCCTGAACGGGAGCGGCATGGAACTTTGGAATGGCGCCAATCGGGAACAGTGATAAACGCATTGGGGAAATTTTTGAGGATTTTGAATTGAGCGATTCGGGTCAATCTGTAGCGACCTTTACACCGCATCAGGCCAAGTATTTCGCGCACTTTTTGACTCGCGAAAGCTTGGCTGCAGAGGATGGACTGACACAATCGCTGTCATCGGCTCGCGTGGACCTCAACCCGCATCAGGTGGATGCAGCGATGTTCGCTCTGCGGTCCCCGCTGTCAAAAGGCGTACTGCTGGCCGATGAGGTCGGTTTGGGAAAGACAATTGAGGCCGCACTGGTGCTCAGCCAGCGTTGGTGGGAACGGCAGCGGCAGCTTCTACTGATCGTGCCCGCCTCGCTTCGGAAACAATGGGCCACCGAGCTTCGCGAAAAATTCTCGCTGCCGTCAGTCATTCTCGACGCGAAGCGTGCGAAAGACCTCGCCAAGGCGGGAAAGCCGAACCCGCTCGGACGCGGCGAAGGGATTATCATCCTTTCCTATGAGTACGCCGCTAGGATCGCGGATCAGCTTCGTGGTATCGGATGGAGCCTCGTGGTCTTCGACGAGGCGCACAAGCTGCGAAACGTCTATCGCGCTACCGAGACATCGCGGGCTGCTGTCCTCCGAGACGCGCTCGCAGGTCGCCAGAAGCTACTCCTCACCGCCACGCCACTGCAGAACAACCTTATGGAACTGTACGGCCTCGTCACCATCATCGATGACACGTATTTCGGCTCCGAACAGGCATTCCGAGCCGAGTTTGGTGGTCGCGAGGATCGTACCTCACAGGCGCTGCTGGCGCGTCGGTTGGAGCCGATCTGCAAACGCACCTTGCGCCGCCAGGTTCAGAAGGCAGGGCTGATCAATTATACCAATCGGCTGGCAAGGACATTTGACTTCACGCCGGACAAGCTGGAAACCGACCTGTACGAGCATATGTCGCGCTATCTGCAGCGCGACGACACGTTGGCGGTCGGTCAGAACGGTCGCCACCTTGTCACCTTGGTGCTGCGCAAAATTCTTGGTTCGTCATCTTTCGCCGTCGCGGCAACACTTGACAAGATGGTCAATCGTCTGGAGCGCAAGCTGCCTGTGAACGAAGAGGCATTAGACGATATAGACGGGCTGCAAGAGACAGCTGAGGAATGGCGCGAGGAAGGCCAAGCGGCCGAGGCCGAGGCGCTGGATGATGACACGGACGACGCCGTCGAAGACATCGACCCCAAACACCTTCAGGCCGAGATCAATGAACTAAAGCGCTACCGCGACCTCGCCGGTTCGATTCAGACGAATGCAAAGGGTAAGGCGCTACTCGATAGCCTGCCGGAAGTTCTCAACGAGATTGTTGCCAAACATGGCCAGCGCAAAGCTGTGATCTTCACCGAGTCTGTTCGCACGCAGACCTATCTGCGCGAGCTGCTGGAAGCGCACGGCTTCAAGGGGCAGACTGTTGTTCTGAACGGCTCAAATTCCGACAAGGACAGCAATATCATATACAAGGCATGGCTGGAGACGCATCACGGGACAGATGTCGTTTCCGGTTCGAAGACGGCGGATATGAAGGCCGCCATCGTGGATGCGTTTCGCAACGACCGCACCATCCTCATCGCAACGGAATCGGGCGCTGAAGGCATTAACCTTCAGTTCTGCTCGCTGTTGATTAACTATGACCTTCCCTGGAACCCACAGCGAGTCGAGCAGCGCATCGGACGTTGCCATCGCTACGGCCAGAAGATCGACGTGACCGTCATCAACTTCATGAACCGGAGAAACCAGGCTGAAGCTCGGATCGTTCAGTTGCTTGAGCAAAAGTTCAAGCTTTTCGATGGCGTGTTTGGCTCCTCGGACGAGGTGCTTGGCGCGATCGAGTCCGGTGTGGATATTGAGCGTCGCATCCTCGACATCGTGCAGTCATGCCGCAACAATGATCAGATCAACGCCGCGTTCGATGCCCTCCAGCGAGAGTTCGCGTTTGAAATCGACGAAGCCAAGATGGCGGCTCGCAACAAACTACTTGCCGAGATGGACGACAAGGTCATCTCTCGCCTGCACTTGCGCAAGGACGCGGTCGCGTCTTCCCTCGACGAGTTCAAACGCGCTCTGCTCAGCCTCGCACGGGCGGAACTGCCGGACGCTCGGTTTCATGCCGACCATGTCGAACGCTTCGACTACGATGGTAAAACGTACTCGTCGGAGTGGCCCGAAGCTGATGTGCGGGGATGGCAATTCTTCAGGTTGGCGGATGACGGCCTGGCAGATCAGATTGTCACAGTTGCAAAGGCACGCGAATTAGACGCTGCGGAAATGAGGTTCGACTACAGCGCCTACGCCGGGAATCTTGGCGATGTTGCACCACTGCGCGGAAACAGCGGTTGGCTGAGGGTTGCTCGCCTGAAGCTGATCACACGGGCGCGAACCTTCGACGAATTGATCTGTGTAGCGTTTACGGATGACGGCACCCCCGTGCATGCCGAAACTGCCGGCCGCATGCTGACGGTGCCCGCGACCGTGATCGGAGCTACGGTCGGGACAGCGCCGGAAACCGACCTGACTAAGGTTCTAGAGGCCAGCAGGACTGAGGTCGTCGGGCGTGCGCAACAGCGCCTTGGAGAATTCCTAAACGAGGAAGAAGAGCGCCTTGATAGCTGGCGCGACGATGCCCGCGTCTCTTACGATCAGCAGATCAAGGCTCTCACGAAGGAAGCCAACGAAAAAAAGAAGGTCGCCCGCGCGGTCCAGAATCTTCAGGAGAAGGTCGAGTTGCAGCGGGAAGCATCGGCGCTCAAACGGCGGGCCGACGACCTCCAGCACCAGTTATATACTCGGCTGAAGGAGATTGACGAAGAGCGTGAACGCATGCTCGACGAAATAGCCGAAAAGTTAAGCCTGACGCCCGAGATGACAACGCTTTTCACGATCCGATGGAGTCTTGCCTGATGGCTGCAAAAACCAAGCTCGAACTGACGTGGATCGGCAAAAATGATCGCCCACGACTCGAGCCGAGAATTCTGATCGCAAATGACAGCTATTCACACCACGCCCGGAAGCGCCGTGAGGGGGACGTTTTCGACAATATACTAATCAAAGGTGACAATCTTCTCGCTCTGCGAGCGCTTACGGACACCCACTCAGGGCTAGTTAAATGCGTCTATCTCGACCCCCCATTCAATACAGGGTCCGCGTTCGAGTACTACGACGATAATCTGGAGCATTCGATATGGCTCCATATGATGCACTCGCGGCTGTCGATAATTCGAGAACTGATGGCGGAGGACGGCGCGATCATCGTACAGCTCGATGACACAGAGGCAGCGTACTGCAAGGTTCTTATGGATGAGGTTTTTGGAAGGAAAAACTATATCACAACGATCACCGTCGAATCATCGACAATTTCGAGCTTTAAAACAGTTAATTCGGGTCCTACCCAGGTTTCGAATTTCTTATTTTTATACGCCAAGAACTAAGACTTGTTTAAATATCATCCGCCATATTTAGGTGATGCCGAAGTTGATCTGGCTCATTTTTCAAGGTTTATAGAGAATTTTGAGGAAGACTGCTCGAAATGGCGATTTAAGAGTATCAACTCATATATCCTTCAACAGTTGGGGTTCGAAGGCGCTACTCCAAACGAGCAGTGGTCTTTAGCAAGGAAGAAACTTGGTGCCGAAGAGGCGACGGAGCGGGTTTCAGGGCTCGCAAACGAGTTTGCAATAAAGAACGCATTTCGTGTGTTCGAGACTAAAACGCTTCAGAAGCCTGCTCGATGGCTTCACAAACCCATCACCCGCTCACGCGAGTCCGAACACGTTATCAAGTTGGATCGCGAAACCGGCGAACCGCTATACCTCTATAGGGGCAGGCAAGTTTATTTTCTGGGGAAGGGACTACGAGTTGTTGACGGGGAGTTGGCCGTTGCCCGACCCGTCTCAAACATTTGGACCGACATCCCTACTAACAACGTTCAAAGCGAAGGGGGAGTAAGTTTTCCTTCAGGGAAGAAGCCGGAGTTTCTGCTACGACGAGTGATCCAGATGATAACGGACTCTCCAAACGACATCGTCCTAGATTCATTTGCCGGATCGGGGACAACCGGCGCGGTTGCCCACAAAATGAAGAGGCGGTGGATTATGATCGAGGCCGGAGACCACTGTGAAACGCACATCGTGCCTCGACTGAAGTGTGTGATCGATGGCAAAGATTCCGGCGGCATTAGCGACATCACTGGATGGACGGGTGGTGGTGGCTACCGGTATTTCGCGCTGGCGCCGTCGCTTCTCGAAAAAGACCAGTTTGGCCAATGGGTAATTTCAAAATCCTACAATCCTGAGATGCTGGCCGAGGCGATGTGCAAGCATTTCGGCTTCACCTATGCGCCTTCAGCCGAACATTACTGGAAGCACGGCCATTCGTCGGAGACGGACTTTATCTACGTTACGACCAACAGTTTGACCCATGACAGCTTCGCGCGATCTCGGAAGATGTCGGGCTGGAGCGCACCCTTTTGATCTGCTGCAAGGCGTTTCAAGTTGCCAGTACTGACAGCTTCGATAACTTAACCATCCGGAAGATTCCGGGAGCCATCCTCGACAGCTGCGAGTGGGGCAAGGACGACTACTCGCTGAAGATCGAGAGCTTGCCGTCGATCGACGAAGACCTCGAGGTCGACGAAGCACCGCGCCGGAGGCCCGGTTCGGTGTCTAACCAACCGACCCTCTTTGACCGCGATGAGGAGGAGGCTTGAGCGCCTTAGTTGTCGATCCGAAGCGAGCTTTTACTCAGATTAACCAGCGTCTGTCGCTTCGGAGGCCGCAGACAGAATCCTTACGACGCTTGGCTGATATCGTGGACCTCATCGCGCCGACGAAGGAGACGGACATAGAATCTGCGCGTGAGGCAATCCGGACAACTTATGGCGATCTGGAGGATGCCGATTTCGACGACTTCGAGCGTGATTTCCCCAGCGTCTGCTTCGCTTTAGCAACTGGTGTAGGGAAGACGCGGTTGATGGGAGCGTTCGTTAGCTACCTATACATGATCGGCAAATCCCGCAACTTCTTCGTATTGGCGCCGAATCTAACGATTTATGAGAAGCTTCTGGCCGACTTCCAACCCTCTAGTCCGAAGTATGTTTTCAAGGGGGTCGAAGCGTTCGCTCATCAGCCACCGCTCATCGTCAATGCCGAGAACTACGAGGAAGGACGGGGCGTGCGTGGCACGGACATGTTGGGGCAGGAAGGTGCCATCATTAACATTTTCAACATCTCAAAAATCAACTCGGAGGCGAGAGGTGGCCGTTCACCTCGCATGAAGCGCTTATCGGAATATATCGGCGATAGTTACTTTGCGTATCTCGCCGGCCTGGACGATCTCGTGCTTCTTATGGACGAGGCCCACAGGTATCGTGGATCGGCGGGCGCTGCTGCTATCGCCGAATTGAGGCCAATTCTCGGTCTGGAGGTAACGGCCACGCCTAAAAGTGTGGGGGCAAAATCGGCTGATTTCAAAAATGTTGTCTATCGTTATGATCTGCCCAGTGCCATGGAAGATGGCTATGTCAAAGAGCCAGCGGTGGGCACCCGCGCCAATTTCGATCCGAGGTCAGTCAGTGAGGACATGCTCGAACGGATCAAGCTTGAAGACGGCATTCACTACCATGAGCACGTCAAGGTCGCGCTCCAGACTTACGCTAAGCAGAACGAGGTACGTACAGTACATCCCTTCATGCTGGTGGTGACGCAAGACACAGAACATGCCCGCAAGGTACGCGAATTCGTTGAGTCTGGAACCTTCTTCGATGGCCGTTATAAAGGCCGCGTTGCTGAAATTCATTCCAAGCTAACCGGCGAGGAAAGCGATGAAAATGCCCAGCGCTTGCTGAACATCGAGCGAAGCGGCGATACCGACATCGTGATTCACGTCAACAAGCTGAAGGAAGGTTGGGACGTCTCCAATCTATTCACCATCGTTCCCCTACGCGCCTCGGCCTCAGACATATTGACCGAGCAGACACTAGGGCGGGGCCTTCGCCTTCCCTACGGCAAACGGACTGGTGTCGAGGCGGTCGATACGCTGACAGTGATTGCTCATGACCGCTTCAACGATTTGATCGAACGCGCCAAGACAGCTGACGGCGTGATCCACAAACTCAAGCAGGTAAGAATCGGAGAGGGCGGGGATGTATCGGCAGGGAAGCCAGTTATGGTCGAGGCTCCCTCGATCATTCAGCAGATGCTTCAACAAGTCTCCCATACGCCCGACACTACGGAACAGGAGTTTGCACCCGAAGCGGTGCCGAAGGGCATGTCAGAGCCGCCAGCACCAGCTTTCACGTTCGACAAACCCGAGGAACTGGCGTTGGCACAGACTGTGCTGACGGACGTTCTTCCGTCGATCAAATCGCAGGTCACGACCATTCAACAGCTGCAGGACAAAAAGATCGTCAAGCGCATCGTTGCCGACGCGATGGCCATCCAGCGCTCTAAGGAAGGCCCGTTCTCAAACGTGACGCCCGAACGTGCCGAGGCTATCGTTACAGAATTCTGCGCTGCGTATGTGGCCCGTACCATCGCAATTCCGAGCCTGACGCTAACACCGCAGGAGCAGGTTTCATTTGGGTTTCGGTCGTTCACATTGGATGTAGGTAGTTGGAACTATCAGCCCCTTTCCCGTGAACTTCTTGTACAGGTTCTAAGGACGGAGAAACGCACAGTCATCAGCGGGGACGATGGGGGCCATCGGCCCACCCGGCTCGAAGACTATCTGGTCTCCAAGTTGATTGACTTCGACGAGATCGACTATGACGCCCATGCTGAGCTTCTCTACGATCTGGCTGGCCAAGTGGTGGCCCGGCTCCGCTCCTACCTGAAGGATGACGAGGAAGTGCGGAACGTCATGCAAGGACGTGGCAAGGAAATGGCCACGGCTATTCTAGTCCAGATGCGCAAGCATATGTGGCGGACGCAAACCACGTATCGTGTCTCCTTGAATGCGGCCTTTGGCGAGTTGAAGCCGCAGGCGTTCGACGGATCGGGCAGGGACGCAATTCGCGACTTCCGAACACCTCCAGAACGGCTCAGTGAGATCAAGCGTTTTATTTTCACCGGCTTTAAGCGCGGCTGCTATTGGCAAGCGAAATTTGATTCCGACACCGAGCGCAAGTTGGCTGTCCTTTTGGAATCGGATCCCTCCGTCGAACTCTGGATGAAGCCGGGACCCAATCAGTTCAAGATTTTCGATTCCGAGGGACACGCCTATCAGCCGGATTTCGTCGTCGAGACCAAGACTGAAAAGCTAATCATTGAGACGAAACGTCGGTCCGATATGGACGACGCCGACGTTCGGCGTAAGGCACGCGCAGCGACGCTGTGGTGCATGATCGCCACCGAGCATCACTCAAAAGCTTATGGCTCAAAGCCTTGGCGATATGTCTTGGTGCCGGATGATGCTGTAGAGGTCAACTCGACCCTGTCTGGCTTGCTGTCCACCCATACTGTAGTCGCAGATACTGAACTAAGGATTCAGTTCGATCTCACACTAAATCCCACTGCGCCAGCGCTATCGGTACAGTCATTGTTACGGCGGGTTTCTGTTGCCCTTATCGCGGCATTTTTTTCAACCCCCTTTGGTTTCCTTCTTTGCAAAATGGCGAGAGCAGCTACGTCATGGGGAGAATGGGTCTGTCAAAACGCTGTTGCCGAATACATTCGGGGCAGCGTCGCACTGAATGTTGGTGTAACTAAGCCATCGATTTTGGCGCACCCGACAGGATTCGAACCTGTGACCTCTGCCTTCGGAGGGCAGCGCTCTATCCAGCTGAGCTACGGGTGCCTTCAGGATCGGCGATCCGGAAAACGAACCAGCCGGTAAACCGGCCAGCCACGGCTTCTTAGCGGAAGCCGGGCCGGGCTTCAACGGGCAATCGCGGACGGACTCACGTTGCCGTAGCGTCCCCTGGGATAGATACCTGCCCCGCCCGGCGGCCGCGGCTGCTCATGCGGTCACGGTAAGCACCGCCTTGCCGCTGATGCTGCGCTGCCGCAGCGCGTCGAGGGCTTGGCCGACGTCTCGCCACGGCACGGTCAGGACCACGCGCGTTTCGAGCTGGCCGGCTGCGATCAGCGCGAGCAGCGAGGCGATGTCGGCGCCGACCTCCGGACCGGACGTGTAGTAGGCGAAGGTCTGAAGCCGCGCGCCCTCGTGACCCGGCACGAACTCGCGGAAGCCGATGGGCGTGAGTTCGCCGCTGCTCGAGCCGAACATGACGACGGTCCCGCCAGGCGCCACCCGTTCGATCGCGTGGGCGAGGCTGTCGCCGCCGACCGATTCGGTAATCAGCGAGAACAGTCCTTCGGCCAGCTCGACCGTTTCGACGACCCGCCCGGCTCCCAGGTTGCGGAGATCCGCGGCATGCCGAGCGGCGGCGACCGCCGTCACCGACGCGCCCTGCTGGCGGGCGAGCTGGACCTGGAAACGGCCGACCGCGCCGCTTGCGCCGGTAATCAGGACCCGCTGGCCGGCCAGGTCGCCGCCGAGGCGCAGGGTCCGCAGCGCGGTCGTGCCTGCGACAGGGACAGTGGCGGCGGCAACGAAGCTGACGTCGTCCGGCAGGATGGCGAGGTGGTCGGTTGGAACGGCAACATTTTCGGCCCACCCGGCCTGGTCGACCAGAGCTGCAACGCGGGCGCCGACGGCCGGCCCGGAGCCGTCGGCCGCGGCGCGCTCGACAATTCCGGCGACGTCCTGGCCAGGCACCCAGCCGTTCGGGCGGATGTTGAGCAGGCGCAGTTCGCCGCGGTTCAGCGAGACGGCGCGGACCGAGACCAGCGCCTCGTGCGGGGCGGGCTCGGGTTCGTCAAGCTCGGCGAGCTTCAACCCTGTGGCGCTGTCGAGAGAGGTGACTAAAGCGAGCATGGCGTCATGCCTCCTTGCTGCGGCGTGCCATGCCTCGGACGTGCCCGGCTTGGCGGACAGGCGCGGGGCGGAGGGTCTCGGAGCCCAGCCGCACGTCGAGGCAGCGGGCCGAACAGGCCAAGCCGTCGCCGCTTCCGAGGGCCGCTGACGATGCGATCGACCGCCGGGCGTCTGACCAATCTTCTCATCATTTTTGCAGGCTCCTGACTCATTCGCAGTCGGAGCCTATCGACTTTGCCGATGGCAGGATTTAGATATCGTGCCAATTGATCGCTAAAATCAGTCAAAATGAGACAGCCGCTTCGCTACCCCTGGCCGAATTTCAATCCCGATGACGTCCTTGCACCGGCAATTGCCGTGCGCGTCGACGTTCCCGAGACCAGGGCGGAGGTGCCGGACCATCGCCACCGCAAGGCGCAACTCGTCTTCGCGCTGGGAGGTGGCGTCACATGTCGCGTTCCCAGCGGCCTGTGGATGGTGCCGCCTCATTGCGGGGTGTGGATTCCGGGTGGCATGCAGCACAGCAACGTCGCGACCGCCAATGCACGGATTTTTTTCGTCTATATCGAACCGGGAGCTGCCGACCTGCCGGACCGGTGCTGCACGCTTTCGATCTCGCCGTTGCTGCGCGAGCTCATCATCGAGCTGGCGGATGGCGGTGAGGACGATGAAGCGAGGGGCGAACTCCTGACCATGGTACTGCTATCCGAACTGCCGCGCATGCCTGTCCAGCGACTACATTTGCCGATCTCGTCCGAGCCGCGCTTGAGGCGCATCGCCGCGGCGCTGGCGGAAGATGCCGCCGACCGCAGCACCCTGGCGGAATGGGCCAATCGCGTCGCGCTCAGCGAGAGCAGTCTCGCACGTCTCGTGGTCAAGGAGACAGGGCTGACCTTCGGGCGCTGGCGCCAGCAATTGCACTTGATCGTCGCGATGCGCGAGCTGGCCTCCGGCGCCAGCGTGCAGCAGGTTTCGGCCGATCTCGGCTATGAATCGGTCACCGCCTTCATCACCATGTTCAAGAAAGCGCTTGGCAAGCCGCCGGCAAAGTATCTTAGCAGTGTCGCGCAAAATGGCGGCTCTGCGTTTGTCGCCTGATGAGCGCCCCGCTCCGCCGCCCACCCGGACGTCAACCCTCACTGCTGCTCGGCATACAGCAGCCGCGTCGTCGCATTCGCCGTCGCCGTCGACAGGCTGCGCTGGATCAGCGCCTCGACATGGTCGTTGCGCTGGCGCGCACTGTCGGCGCCCATCACCACGATGATCAGCCTGTGCCCGTCTGCATTATAGGAGGTAACGATGTTGAAACCCGAAGCTCTGATGTAGCCGGTCTTGATGCCGTCGACGCCGCGCACCCGGCCGAGCATGTCGTTGTGGCCGCGCACCAGCCTGCCGCGGAACATGAAGTCGCTGTCGGAGAAATAGTGGAAATGCTGCGGGAAGCGGGTGTGCAGCGCCATACCGAGCACCGCCATGTCACGCGCCGTCGTGTGCTGGTCGCCATCCGGCAGGCCCGAGGCGTTGCGGAAGACGGTGCTGCTCATGCCGATCTGGCGTGCCTTGGCGGTCATCATGCCGGCGAACGCCTCTTCGCTGCCGCCGAGATATTCGGCAACGGCGACCGCCACGTCATTGGCCGATTTGACGACGATGGCGCGGATCGCCGAATCGACGTCGATCGTCTCGCCGCGCCTGAACCGCAGCTTGGTCGGCGGCTGCCGCGCGGCGTTGTCCGATACCGGAATTTGCGTCTCCTTGCTGATCCGCCCCGACTCCAGCGCCTCGAAAAGAAGGTAGAGCGTCATCATCTTGGTCAGTGACGCCGGATAGCGTGGCGCCGTGGAGTTGACCTCGAACAGCGTCTTGCCTGTGCCGGCGTCGATGACCATCGCGGCATATTTCTGCGGCGGCGCCGGCACGGCCAGCACGCTGTCGGGCGGCGTCACCGTCGTGCAGCCGGCAGCAAACAGCAGCAGCGCCAGCACCGCGACGTAATTGTGAATGAGCGGAAAGAAGCGCAAGGCGGACAAGTCGGTTCCGAAGGCAGGCTGTTTCTGAGACGAGGCGAAGCTATCTTACCGCAAAGGCACAGTCCATTTGGTTAATATCGGTCGGGCCTGGATTGGTGCCCTGTCCACAGGCCAACATGGCCGCTGTGCCGAGCCGTCTGATGGGAATTGCCGGCCACCACGCTTGCGCAACCGGCGGCGAGTGGGCTTTGCTGGCGCCGGCAGAATCGGGCCGCCGGAATTCGGGCTGGCAGAATCGGTAGGTGCACATGGATACGGTCACGATCACGGCAAAAGGCATTTCGGTATCGGTCGATCTTGCCGTCGGCCATCTCGCCGACATGGCGGTCGATATCGATGGCCGACGGCTGAAGCCGCTGCATCGCGCCCCCTGGGTCGGCGAGCCGCGCGAGATGCTGCCGAAAGACCTGCCCGAAGGTACGGTCCACTTGTCCGGCGATTTCCTGTGCGCGCCGTTCTCGATTAGCGACGTCGAAGCGGCACCTTTGCATGGCTGGCCGGCCAATAGTCGCTGGGACGTCGTCGACAGCGCGGCAACGGCCGATGGCTGGCGCGCCGTCTTGCGGCTGCAGCGCCTGGTCATGGGCGCAACCGTCGACAAGATCCTGATCGTGCGCGACGATCATCCCTTTCTCTATCAGGAGCACGTCTTTTCCGGCGGGGCCGGCGCCATTCCGGTCGCCCATCACCCGATGACCGTGATGAAGGCCGGCGGCAGGCTGGCGTTCTCGCCGAAGCGCCTTGCCGCGACGCCGAACGAACCGCCGGAGCCCGATCCGGCCCGCGGCCGCTCTTTGCTCGCCTACCCGGCGCGCAGCACCGACCTGACGCGCTTTCCCGCCGCCGACGGCGGCACGATCGACCTGACCGCCTATCGCATGGACCAGCTGCGTGAGGACTTCGTCACGCTGGTCGAGGCCGACCATGGCGGACCGGGCTGGACCGCGCTGGCGCGCCAGGCGGAAGCCGACCTCGTGCTGGTGCTGAAGAACCCGGCCGAACTGCCGGTCACCATGCTGTGGGTCAGCAATGGCGGGCGCGATTACGCGCCATGGAGCGGCCGCCACCGCGGCGTGCTCGGCATCGAGGACGGCCGCACCGCCGTCGGTCATGCCGCGTCGCTCGGCGATAATTGGCTGAAGCATGAAGGCGTGGCGACCGCCTTTGCCCTTGCCGAAGGGCGCCGCTTTTCGTTCCGCCATGTCATCGGCGCGCTGCCATGGCCGTCCGGCAAGCCGCCGCGCGACGTCACGACCTCGCCGGGCCGCATGCGCATCCTGGCGGCTGACGGTGCCGTGCGCGACATTGGCTTCGACAGCGATTTCCTGCGGATCGGCCAGTCCACGCCCGATTAAAGGCCTGGCACAAGCCGCGTTTGAAATTTTCGAAAACTGCCGCCAAAATGCGCCAGAACCATCTTAACGGATGCCAATGTCTGAGATCGCCCATCTCGCCGCTACCATTTTCAAGCGCGCCGGCAAGGCGCCGCGCTTCATTGTTGCCATTGCGGGTCCGCCCGGCGCCGGCAAGTCGACATTGTCGGCAGGCTTGCATGACCTGCTGCCGGAAGGCACGGCGGAAGTCGTGCCGATGGACGGGTTCCACTACGATGACGTCGTGCTCGAGCGGCGCGGCCTTCGCCAGCGAAAAGGTGCCCCGGAAACCTTTGATTTTGCCGGCTTCGAAGCGCTGCTGAAGCGCATCCGCGCTGGCGAGCCGGATATCGCCATCCCGGTGTTCGACCGCAGCATGGAGCTATCGCGCGCCGCCGCTGCGATCATCGCTGCCGAGACCAAATTCATCCTGGTCGAAGGCAATTACCTGCTGCTCGACGAAGAGCCATGGACGCGGCTGGCGCCGCTGTTCGACTACTCGATCTTCGTCGACGTGCCGCGCGCCGAGCTCGAGCGCCGACTGCTCGAGCGATGGCACGAGCACGGCCGGTCCGACCAGGACGCGCGCGCCTGGATTGCTTCCAACGACATGCCGAACATCGATCGCGTGCTTGCCCGTCGGCGGCCCGCCGACCTGGTGGTCGGTGGACAGGCCTGATCTGTAAGGACTGTTCGGCCGGAACCTTAACACTTTCAGGCCGTTATCCCGGACACGGCAATTGTGCTGCATGAGGGAACGGTTCGATGGAGACCATGGCAAGAAAGCCTGCGCCCGCCAAGGGCAGGGCAACACGATCAAAAATCACTCGAGCGAAAACCAGCGCCGGCCCGGCAGGGGCGGCCCACTCCAAGGATGCGGCAAAGCCCAGCTTTGGCAAGGCGGCGCCGAAAAAGGTGGTGCCTGCCGCGGCCAAAGCCGCTGCACCCAAGGCCAAAAGGTCGGCAAGCAGCAGAGGATCGATCGCAGGCAGCGCAATGCGCACCGTTAAGGCAACGGCCAATGTCGCCGCCGGTGCCGTGCTTGCGACCGCCAAAGGTGCGGCGTCGCTTGCCGCTTCCGTAGTCGGCAAGGGCGGCTCGAAACCCCGGACCAAGGCAAAATAGCCGGGGCAGTCAGGGTTCTGATCAGGCTCTGGCCGGAATGGTGAGGCCCCTCTGCACCGCCGGCCGGGCAAGGCCACGCTTCAGCCATGCGCCCACGCCGGGGAAATCGTCGAAACCGACGAGGCCCCGCGCCTCGTAAAAGCCGATCAGATTGCGCACCCATCCAAGCATCGAAATGTCGGCGATGGTGTAATCGTCGCCCATAATCCAGCTGCGGCCCTTGAGCCTCGTTTCGAGGACGCCGATCAGCCGTCGCGACTCGTCGCGATAACGCTCCAGCGGGCGCTTGTCGGCGATTTCGCGCCCAGCGAATTTGTGGAAGAAACCGACTTGGCCGAATATCGGCCCGATGGAAGCCATCTGGAAGAACACCCACTGGATCGTCTCGTAACGCAGCGTTGCGTCTGCCGGGACCAGCTTGCCGGTCTTATCGCTGAGATAAAGCAGAATGGCGCCGGATTCGAACAGGCCGATCGGCTTGCCGCCCGGGCCGTCCGGATCGATCATCGCCGGGATCTTGCCGTTCGGGTTCAAAGACAGGAATTCCGGCGTCCAGCTCTCGTTCTTGCCGATGTCTACGGCATGCGGCTCGTAGGGCAGGCCAAGTTCCTCCAGCGCGATCGATATTTTCACCCCGTTCGGCGTCGGAAACGAATAAAGCTGGATGCGGTCGGGGTGGCTCGCCGGCCAGCGCCTGGCGATCGGAAACGCGGACAGATCGGTCATCGAAACTCCTGGTCGGGGACCGCGCCGAGCGGCATGGTCATGGCGGGTCGCAGTGAGTTAGGCGCGACGCCTGGCGCGATCAATATGCGCATGGAAAGTTTCACCGGCCCCGGTGAAGGGATCGCAAGGGGTGTGGTCACACGGCCTTGACCGCCAGCACCGCATTGGTGCCGCCGAAGGCGAAGCTGTTGCTCATCGCGGTGCGCACCGCGCGCTCGCGTGCCACGTTCGGCGTGATGTCGAGATCGCAGTCGGTGTCGGCTTCCCGATAATTGGCGGTCGGCGGCACGATGCCTTCGCGGATCGCCATCACGCAGGCGATCATTTCCAGCGCGCCGGATGCGCCGAGGCAGTGGGCATGCATCGATTTGGTCGAGGAGATGGAAAGCTTGTAGGCATGGTCGCCGAACACGCGTTTGATCGCCGCCGTCTCGATCTGGTCGTTGGCCTTGGTGCCGGTGCCATGCGCGTTGAGATAGTCGACGTCCTCCGGATTGAGCCCGGCATCGACGAGGCAGAAGCGCATCGCCGCCTCCGGCCCTTCGATTGTTGGCGCGACGATATCGGAAGCGTCGGCGGAAAGGCCCACACCGGCGATTTCGGCAAGGATGGCGGCGCCGCGCGCCATGGCATGCTCATACGTTTCCAGCACCACCATGCCGGCGCCTTCGCCGAGCACGAGCCCCTGGCGGTCGGCCGAAAACGGCCGGCAGGTGTCCGGCGACAATACCCGCAGGGCTTCCCAGCCCTTGAGGATGCCCCAGACCAGTGGCGCATCGGTGCCGCCGGCGACCATGACGTCGGCCCGGCCGAGCCTGATCTGATCGACCGCCGAGGCAATGGCGTGGTTGGATGATGAGCAGGCAGAGGTGATGCCGAACACCGGTCCACGCAGACCAAGATTCATGCTGACATGGCCGGCGGCTGCGCCCGGCATTACTTTTGGTACGGTGAAGATGCCGGCGCGGTTCTTGCCTTCGAGCAGGATGGCGCGATAGTTCTCTTCGATTGCCTCCCAGCCGCAGACGCCGACGCCGACGATGGTGCCCATCCGGTAGGTGTTGGCCGCGTGCGGGTTCAATCCCGCCTGCTGTGCCGCCTCCCGCGCGGCGATCGTCGCCAGAAGGCTGAAGCGGTCCATCGACACGACCTGCTTGCGGTCGATGCCGTGCTCGGGAAGCGCCTTGATTTCGCAGCCGACCTTGACCTTCAGATCATGCAGCAGCGGATTGTCGATCGCGCCGATTGCCGAACGGCCGGCGCGCATCTCATTCCAGATTGCCGGTGCATTGGTGCCGAGGCCGCATAACCCGCCGATGCCCGTGATGACGATGCGCTTGTGCATTCAGTCAGGCTTTTTTCGCGATCAGCGCGCGAACCGCCTCGACCATGTCGCCGACATTTTTCAGATTGCTCCAGGCATCGACCGTGTTCATCTCGATTTCGATGCCATACTCTTCCTCGAGATCGAAGATGATCTCCGTCAGTTCCAGCGAATGGATGCCAAGCGCGGTCAGTTCGGTACTGGTGGTGATTTCCTCGCCGCCCGGCTCGGCATGAGCCTTGATCTTGGCGATGATATCGTTTGCCAGCTGGTCAGCCATTCGGTTTCTTCCCCAACTCTGTCGTTTCCCGACGCCAACTGATCAGCGCCCCTTTTGTCCTCGATTACGTGGTCATCGTCGCCTTCTACCCCCGCCAGGCGCCGGTGACCGTACCAAGGTGGCTCCCTCTATAGAAACCGAAACGCTGTCAAGCAACAAGCTATATATCGACAAAGCCGCCGCAGTGCTTAACGTTGGTGTCGTGGACACGATCGCATATAGCTTGACCTCAGTGCCGCCGGCCCAGCGCGTTGCCGGCGTTGCGCGGCTTGGCTGCGACTGGAACGGAGGCCGCACGCGTCTTCGGCGCCTGTACCAGGACGGCTCGGCCAAGATCCGCATGCCGGCAGTCTCGGCCGATCCGCTCGAAGCCGTCCTGATCAACACCGCTGGCGGGCTGACCGGTGGCGACCGTCTCGCCTGGGAGGTCGATGTCGGTGCCGGCGCGTCCGCAACGATAACGACGCAGGCCTGCGAGAAAATCTACCGCGCCGCATCCGACCGCGCCGAAGTGCGGGTGCAATTGAGCGCCGGCGAAGGCGGCCACATTACCTGGCTGCCGCAGGAAACCATCGTCTTCGACCGCTCGGCCTTTGCCCGCACGCTTGACGTGGAGCTTGCCGCCGGAGCCGAGGCGCTGATCCTGGAAGCTACCGTCTTCGGCCGCCTGGCCATGGGTGAACGGGCTTGGCAAGGCCAATTCCATGACCGCTGGCGCGTCCGCCAGGAGGCGGCGCTGATTCACGCCGAGGAGTTCCGCATCGGCACCGACATTGCCGCCACCTTGAATCGTCCGGCGGTTGCCGGTGGCGGCATCGCCGTGGCGACGCTGCTGATGGTGTCGCCGCGGGCAGAAGCTTTGCTCGAGCCGGCCCGGGCTATGGTCGGCGGCCAGGGCGGCGTCAGTTTCTGGAGCGTGCGGAAATCTGGCAAGCTTCTTGCTCGGCTGTTCGCCGAGGACGGCTACCAGCTCCGCAAGCGGCTGGTGCCGCTTGTCGAATTGCTCAACGGACGGGCGGGCCTGCCCAAATTATGGTCACTCTGATTTCGATTGTGCCACTGCAGGAAAACGCATGAATCTGACGCCGAGGGAGAAAGACAAGCTGCTGATCGCCATGGCGGCGATCGTGGCCCGCAAGCGGCTCGAACGCGGCGTCAAGCTTAACCATCCGGAAGCGATCGCGCTGATAACCGATTTCGTCGTCGAGGGTGCCCGCGACGGCCGCGCCGTCGCCGAGCTGATGGAGGCCGGCGCCCATGTCGTCACCCGGGCCCAGGTGATGGAAGGCATTGCCGAAATGATCCACGATGTGCAGGTCGAGGCGACGTTTCCAGACGGCACCAAGCTGGTGACCGTGCACGAGCCGATCAGATAAAACCGCCAAGGAGAGGAAAATGCTTCAGCTGCGTCCGAACTGCGAATGCTGTGACAAGGATCTGCCGCCCGATGCGACGGACGCGGTGATCTGCACCTTCGAATGCACCTTCTGCGCCGACTGCGCACAAAACGTGCTCGGCGGCGCCTGCCCGAATTGCGGCGGCAACTTCTCGGCTCGCCCGATCCGTCCGGCAGCGCTGCTGACGAAATATCCGGCCTCTACCAAGCGCGTCCTCAAGGCAGAAGGCTGCGGTCCGGCCCGCAAGGCGGCGTGAGAGGCATGATGATCTCGAAGATGGAAGCTACGCCGATGATCCCCGCTACGATGAAATGCACGACGCTGTCGGCGGCCCTGCTGCTGGCGGCAGCTATGCCGGCCTATGCCCATGTCGGCGTCGGCACGGTTTCGTCCTTCACCGCCGGCTTCTCCCACCCGCTCTCCGGCCTCGATCATATGACGGTGATGATTGTCGTCGGCCTGTGGGCGGCGCTCAGGGGCGGCAAGGCGATCTGGGCATGGCCGCTGGCTTTCGTCGGCGTCATGCTGGCCGGCGGCGCGCTCGGTATGCTGCATGTGCCGATGCCTTTCGTCGAGCCGGCCATACTGGCGTCCGTCGTGGCACTCGGGCTGCTGGTCGCGCTCGCCGTCGATCTTCCCGTCTCGGCCGGCGTCGCCGTCATCGGCCTGTTTGCGCTGTTCCATGGCTACGCCCACGGCACCGAGGTGCCTGAAAATGCCGCTGGGCTTGGCTATACCGCAGGCTTTGCCGTTGCCACCGCGTTGCTCCATGCCGTCGGCATCACGGCTGGTCTCGGCCTCGGCTGGCGCTTCAGTGGGCTTGCCCGCGCCGCTGGCGCCGCCTGTGCCGCGATTGGCGCCGGCCTCGCCTTCGGCATCCTGTGAGGCAGTGATGATCCCCGGCGAAATCATCACGGCAAGCGGCGAGATCGAACTGAACAAGGGACTGCCGACGGTCACCATGAAGGTGGCCAACAGCGGCGACCGGCCGATCCAGGTCGGCAGCCACTATCATTTCTTCGAGACCAATGAAGGGCTGAGATTCGATCGCGACAAGGCGCGGGGCATGCGCCTCGACATCGCCGCCGGCACCGCGATGCGCTTCGAGCCCGGCCAGGAGCGCGATGTTACGCTAGTGCCGTTCGGCGGCAAGCGCGAGGTCTACGGATTTCAGCAGAAGATCATGGGCAAGCTGTGAGATCGAAGGCGTCGAGCAGTTTCGGCTCAGCCGGGCGGCTTGGCCGCCGCATAGATGACGACCTTTCCCGAATCGTCGAATTCAACCGCCAGAACGTCCTCGGTCTGCACTCGCCGCGAGTCGATAGCGTTGAACAGCAATGCGTTCGCCTCGATCTCCTTGCGCAGCTCGGCAATGTCGTCCCGATGTTGCCTGACCTTGCTTTCGATCGCCGGCGGCGGGCCGCCTTCGGTGCGCGCGGCGTCGGTAAGAAACACGATATCGACTTTGTCGAGCTTGGATGTCTTTCGCACGGCAGCGATGTTCTCACGCGTGCGGTCGATCGCCGAGCTGACCTTGCCGGCTTCCGCATTTGTCTTGGTCTCTTCCTGGCCGACCTCCGAGCCGACGATCCGGTTGACGGTCTCGGCGCTGTCGAGGCTCTGCGCGTTCAGCGCGGCGTGCGGAATGCTGGCTGCCAGAAACGCGGTCGCGGCAATGCCATGCAGCCATCTGGTGTCGGAGAAGGTGGTGATCGCCATCGCTCGTTCTCAGGGTCCTTTTCGAGGCTTGTGTCAGGGCGACAGGACCGAAACGAAACGTCCCCCGTGAAGGTTCCCTTTGCGATGCGGCGGGCTGACCGGGCGCCGGCCCGCCGCCTTGTCTCGTCAGCTCGCTTTCTTGGTGATCAGCGTCAGCGCGCCATTGGTGCTCATGCTGGCGGCGATCACCTGCGCCGAGGTGAGCCCCTTGGCTTCGAGTGCGGACTTGACCTGCGGTGTCGCGTCGATCGAGCCGCGCAGTTTCTGCAGATCGGCGTCGCTGCGCTTGGCGATCACCTCGTTGACCTTGGCTTGAGTGTCCGCCGGCAGATCCTTGATGTCGACGACGTTGATCGCCTGGATGGTGGGCGCCTGTGGCTGCGCTCCGGGCGCGGCAGGAGCAGGCGCGGCCGGCGCCGGACTGGGCTGCTGCGCAGGCTGTTGCTGGGCGCTGGCGGCGGTTGCGAGCACCAGCGTGGCGGCGGCTGCCAAAAGGGTCGTTTTGCGCATGGATGTTCCTTTCCATCGATTGGCAAATGGTCGTTTTGGGGTGACCCGGCCACCTCAAACGCCAAATGGGATCGGAAAGTGTCGCTCAGCGGGTCATTGCGTGATCATAGGATGGCGGCAATGTGGGGCCCGCCTTCGACAAGCGGTATTTTCGGGCTGTATTTCGGGAGCAATTGCTGATGGCTAAAATCACCCGCGCCGCCTATGCGCAGATGTACGGCCCGACCGTTGGCGACAAAGTCCGGCTCGCCGACACCGAGCTGTTCATCGAGGTCGAAAAGGATCTCACCGTTCACGGCGAGGAGGTGAAATTCGGCGGCGGCAAGGTCATCCGCGACGGCATGGGCCAGAGCCAGGTTTCACGCGCGCAAGGCGCGGTCGACACCGTCATCACCAATGCGCTGGTCGTCGATGCCACCGCCGGTATCGTCAAGGCCGACATCGGCTTGAGGGACGGCCGCATCGTCGCGATCGGCAAGGCCGGCAATCCGGATACCCAAGGCGGCGTCACCATCATCATCGGTCCCGGCACCGAGATCATCGCCGGCGAAGGCAAGATCCTGACCGCCGGCGGCTTCGACGCGCATATCCACTTCATCTGCCCGCAGCAGATCGAGGAAGCGCTGATGTCGGGCATCACCACCATGCTCGGCGGCGGCACCGGCCCGGCGCACGGCACGCTGGCGACCACGTGCACGCCGGGGCCGTGGCATCTGGCGCGCATGATCCAGTCTTTCGACGCCTTCCCGATGAATATTGGCCTGTCGGGCAAGGGCAACGCGTCGCTACCTGCCGCGCTCGAGGAGATGGTGCTCGCCGGCGCCTGCTCGCTGAAGCTGCATGAGGACTGGGGCACGACACCGGCTGCAATCGACTGCTGCCTGTCGGTCGCCGACGATTACGACGTGCAGGTGATGATCCACACCGACACGCTGAACGAGTCCGGCTTCGTCGAAAACACGGTCGCGGCGATCAAGGGCCGCACCATCCATGCCTTCCACACCGAAGGCGCCGGCGGCGGCCACGCGCCTGACATCATCAAGGTCTGCGGTCTGCCCAACGTCATTCCGTCCTCGACCAATCCGACGCGTCCCTACACGGTCAACACGCTGGCCGAGCACCTCGACATGCTGATGGTCTGTCACCATCTGTCGCCGTCGATCCCCGAAGACATCGCCTTTGCCGAAAGCCGCATCCGCAAGGAAACCATCGCCGCCGAAGACATTCTTCACGACATCGGCGCCTTCTCGATCATCTCGTCGGACAGCCAGGCCATGGGCCGCGTCGGCGAAGTGGCGATCCGCACCTGGCAGACCGCCGACAAGATGAAGCGCCAGCGTGGTTCGCTGCCGCAGGAGACCGGCGACAACGACAATTTCCGCGTCCGCCGCTACATCGCCAAATACACCATCAATCCGGCCATCGCGCATGGCCTGTCGAAGGACATCGGCTCGGTGGCGGTCGGAAAACGCGCCGACCTTGTGCTGTGGAACCCGGCCTTCTTCGGCGTCAAGCCGGACATGGTGCTGATCGGCGGCATGATCGCCGCCGCCCCGATGGGCGATCCCAACGCCTCGATCCCGACGCCGCAGCCGATGCACTATCGGCCGATGTTCGGCGCCTACGGCAAGGCGATGACCAATTCGTCGGTGACCTTCGTTTCGAAGGCCGCGCTCGACGCCGGCCTGCGCGGCAGGCTCGGCGTCGACAAGCAGATGGTGGCCGTCGAGAACACCCGCGGCGGCATCGGCAAGCATTCGATGGTGCTCAACGACGCCACGCCGCATGTCGAGGTCGACCCGGAGACCTATGAGGTCCGCGCTGACGGTGAATTGCTCACCTGCGAGCCGGCAACGGTGCTGCCGATGGCGCAACGCTACTTCCTGTTCTGAACCCTAGGCGTTAGAACGACCGATGTAGAACATGCCGCGCCAGGCCTATGGACCAGCAACTCCCCTACGCCCACGACATCTTCCCGCATATCCGCATTGTCCTGGGCATGGTGATCGGGCTTGGCGTCACCCGCCTGCTGTCGGGGCTCGCCCGCATCGTCCAGCATCCCGGCCAGTACCGGCTCTATCCCGTGCATCTCGCCTGGGTTGCGTCGGTGCTTTTGATGCTGGTGCATTTCTGGTGGTGGGAGTTCGGCCTGTTCCAGATCGAGAATTGGACCTTCGGCAAATACCTGTTCATCATCTTCTACGCCGTCACGCTGTTCCTGCTCTGCGCGCTGCTGTTTCCGGACTCGATGCTGGACTACACCAGCTATGAGGATTTCTTTTATTCGCGCCGGGCCTGGTTCTTCGGCCTGCTGGCGGCGACCTATCTGCTCGACGTGGTCGACACGCTGCTGAAAGGGCCGGCGCATTTCGCCCATTTCGGCGTTGAATATCTGATCCGCACGCCGGTTTTCGTCGCGCTTTGCGTCATTGCGGTCCTGCTGCGCGACCGCCGCTTTCACATCGCCTTTGTCGCCGGCGCGCTCGTCTATCAGGTATCGTTTATCATGCGGCTCTTCGACACGATCGTTTGAGCGCCATTGGGGCGGCGCACGCGATAGGCTAGGCTTTTGGGAGAGGCAGTTTTTACATGAAGCTCGATATTCGCACCGACTTCACCAAATTCCCGCGCGCCGTCGCCGTCCTGGCCGCAGGCGAAGCCGGAACCACCACGCCATACGACCGGGCGGTGCTTGCCCATGACGAGCGGCATCTGCGCCGTCGTGCCATCGAAACGGCCGGTAGCGACAAGGTGCTGGTCGACCTGCCCGAACCGGTGACGTTGAACCATGGTGACCGGCTGGTGCTGGAGGA
Organism: Mesorhizobium sp. M1334; assembly: GCF_040317995.1. NCBI lineage: Bacteria > Pseudomonadati > Pseudomonadota > Alphaproteobacteria > Hyphomicrobiales > Phyllobacteriaceae > Mesorhizobium > Mesorhizobium sp. M1334. The sequence continues at coordinate 26,548 of NZ_JAMYLM010000013.1, read as the reverse complement.
TGGCCGCCACATCGAGATCATCGCGGCCGAAGAGCCGCTCTACGATATCAGGGGCAGCGACCCGATCCATCTCGCCGAGCTCGCCTGGCACATCGGCAACCGCCATCTCGCCGCCGCCATCGAGGCTAACCGCATCCTCATCCTGCGCGACCATGTCATCAAGGCGATGCTGGAGGGATTGGGCGCCATTGTGAGCGACGTCTCCGAACCGTTCAAGCCGGTGCGCGGCGCCTATTCCGCGCTTGGCGGGCACGGCCATGCCCATGCCGAGGCACATGCGCACAGCCACGCCGAAGCGCATTCCCATAGCCATAGCGATTCGCATTCCCACAGCCATTCGCACGACCATGACCATGACTGACCGGCCTTCCAGCGTTGCCCAGCCTTCCAATATTGCTTTGTTGCGGCTGATGGCGTGGCTGTCGCCTTCCTTCCCGGTCGGCGGCTTTTCCTACAGCCATGGCCTGGAACAAGCCGTGCATGCCGGGCTGGTTGCCGACAGCAAAGACCTCGCCGCGTGGCTGGAAACGCTGGTCGAAATGGGTTCGGGCTGGAATGATGCGGTGCTGTTTGCCGAAAGCTGGCGCAGGGCGCGCGAAACCGGCGATCTCGATGAAATCGTCGCCCTTGCCGAAGCTCTGGCAGGCTCGCGCGAGCGTCATACCGAGACGATGCTGCAGGGCGCCGCTTTCCTGAAAGCAGCCTCCGCCTGGCCGTGCCAGGTGCTGGATCGCCTGCCGACCGAATGTGCCTATTGCGTTGCCGTCGGCGCTGTTGCCGGCGATCACGGCATTTCGCTGCGGGACGCCCTGGCCGCCTTCCTGCAGGCCTTCTTCTCCAACCTTGTTCAGGCCGCGATCCGGCTCGGCGCCGTCGGCCAGACCGGCGCCACCGCGCTGCTCGCCGGCTTCGAGCCGCTTGCCCTGGCTACGTCCGACCGCGCTGCCGGCTCGACCCTCGATGATCTCGGCGGCTGCGCTTTTATCTCCGACATCACGGCGATGAAGCACGAGGCCCAGTATTCGCGGCTGTTCCGCTCATGATCGTCCTCGCTTTCGCCGTCTCGCTCGTCCTGCTGCTGATCACAGCACTGCATGTCTATTGGGGCATTGGCGGCATCTGGCCGGGCAGGGACGCCGCCTCCTGCGCTCGTGCGGTCATCGGCTTTCATGGCGTCGACGAGATGCCGGCACCCTTCGCCAGCTTCGCCGTTGCCGCCTGCCTTGGCCTGGCGACACTGTGGCCGATGGCGCTCGAGGGCATCTTTGCCACGCCGTTTCCCAAAGCCGGGCTTGCCGCCACGTCGCTGCTCATCGCGCTGGTTTTCCTGGCGCGCGGCATTGCCGGCTTCACGCCCTGGTGGCGCCGGCTGACGCCCGAACAGCCTTTCGCGCGGCTCGATCTGCGTTATTATTCGCCGCTGTGCCTGCTGATCGGGCTTGCCTTCGCCATTCTTGCCGTCACGGAGTTCCCCGCATGATATCGCCCAACGGTCCTCTTCGCATCGGCATTGGCGGCCCGGTCGGCTCGGGCAAGACGACGCTTACCGAAAAGCTCTGCAAGGCACTGCGTGACGAGTTTTCGATCGCCGTCGTCACCAACGACATCTACACCAAGGAAGACGCCATGATGCTGGCCAGGTTGCAGGCCCTGCCCGAGGATCGCATCGTCGGCGTCGAGACCGGCGGCTGTCCGCACACCGCCATCCGCGAGGACGCCTCGATCAATCTGCAGGCGATCGCCGAGATGACCAGAAAATTCCCCGATCTCGACATCGTCTTCATCGAATCGGGCGGCGACAATCTCGCCGCCACCTTCTCGCCGGATCTTGCCGACCTGACGCTCTATGTCATCTCGGTTTGCCAGGGCGAGGAGATCCCGAGGAAGGGCGGACCGGCGATCACCCGGTCCGATTTCCTGGTCATCAACAAGAGCGACCTTGCGCCCTATGTGAACGTAAATCTCGACATCATGGAACGCGACGCTGCCCGCATGCGCGGCAAGCGGCCGTTCGGCTTCACCGACCTGTCGCGCGGCAAGGGGCTGCAGGAGGTGATCGATTTCATCGTCGAGCATGGCGGGCTTCGGGTCGGCGCGGCCACCAGCACGGCGGCATAACGGCGCTCGCCTGTACCAAACGAAACCGGTTGCGCGTGTTCCAGCCGCGCGGCATCCTTGCTTCTTTCACGGAGGTTTACGATGAGCATCACGCGCCTGCAGAAGGAAGTGCTGACCAACCTGCCGTTCTATGAGGAGCGCGTCGACCTCGCTTGCGCCTTCCGCTGGACGGCGCGGCTCAACATGCACGAGGCGGTGGCCAATCATTTCTCACTGGCCGTCAACGACGATGGTTCGCAATTCCTGATGAATCCCAACCAGGTGCATTTCTCGCGCATCAAGGCGAGCGATCTGCTTCTGATCGACGCCAACGATCCCGGCACGCTCTCCGGCCCGAATGCGCCCGATCCGACGGCGTGGGGCCTGCATGGTGCCATTCATCGCAATGTGCGTCATGCGCGCTGCGTCATGCATGTCCACTCGATCCACGCCACCGTGCTTGCCTCGCTCGCCGACTCGACGCTTCCGCCGGTCGACCAGAACTCGGCAATCTTCTTCAACCGCCATGTCGTCGACGCTCATTATGGCGGGCTGGCCTTCGAGGAAGAGGGCGAGCGCTGCTCGCAGCTTCTTGTCGACCCGAAGGTCAAGGTGATGGTGATGGGCAACCATGGCGTGCTGGTCATCGGCGACAGCGTCGCCGACACCTTCAACCGCATGTTCTATTTCGAGCGCGCCGCCGAAACCTATATCAAGGCGCTGTGGACCGGGCGGCCGCTGCGGGTACTGTCGGATGAGATCGCCGAAAAGGCGGCAAGGGAACAGGAAGACTATCCCGGCCAGGCCGAACGCCACCTTTCCGAACTGAAGGCGATCCTCGACGAGCAGGAGCCTGCCTACCGGAGTTGAGCGCGGTCCCGCCGGGCCTGGCTTAAAGCCCGAGTTCGGCTCGCAATTCGTCGGCGCTGTTGATGATTATCGCCCCCGGCGGCCCCTCCATGGGCGCTTCTGGCCAGAAGATCGTCTTCATTCCCGCTGCCAGCCCCGCCGTGGCGCCGGTCACGCTGTCGTCGACCGCCACGGCCTCGGCGGGATCGACGTCGGCCAGCCAGGCGGCGCGCAGGAAAGGTTCGGCATGCGGCTTGCCTTCACGCACGTCGTTGCGGCTGACCGTCTTCATGCCGGGATAGACGAGGCCGACGGCGCGCAGATTGGCATCGACGATCAGCCTGTCCGAGTTGGAGACCACCGCTTGCGGTATGCCAACCGCGCGCAGCTCGTTGAAGATCTCGATCGCGCCTCTGCGCGGCGTCAGCGTTTCGGCCATCGGCAGATAGTGATCGTATTTGCGCACGATCCAGTCGTCGAAAGGCAGGTCGAGGCCGAACTCGTCGCGCAGCATTTCGTAGACCGGCCATGCGGCGATGCCGAGCACGCGGTCATGCAGGTCGGCCGGCGGTACGATGCCGACACTGTGCAGCGCCGCGATCAGCGCCGCTTCGTGCAGCGGCTCGCTGTCGACCAGCGTGCCGTCCATATCCCAGAAAACCGCTTTCGGCGTCATGCAAGGCTCCATTCTCAAAAATCCCTTAAAGCGTTTGGCGCGGGAGATAAACCGCGGCGTCCCCGCTAATGCATGTCGCGCAACAGTGTGCAGCGGTTTTGCGATACGGACATGCATAGAAAGCAAGAGTCTAAAGCGCATCGCATAAGCCCGATTGAACGCGACGCGCTTTGGACCGAGATTATGCGACCTCCACAGCCTTGCTGTTGCGACGAGACTGGGTCGACCCGCCACTTCGCTCCAAATACCCAAGTCTCAGCCCTAAGCAATTGCTCTTGCAATAGGCAATTGCGCGCAAGTTCATTCCCTGCGAAACTACGGCGCTCCGCCTCTTATGCCCGGCGGGGTTGGGAGGCAGGAACTTGAATTCGCGGCAGGATAGCGGCGGCAACAGGCTGGACGATGCGGCGCGCGCCGGCTGGCTTTATTACGTTGCCGGCAACACCCAGGACCAGATCGCCGCCACGCTTGGCATCTCCCGCCAGACGGCGCAGCGGCTGGTGTCGCTCGCAGTCTCCGAAGGATTGATCAAGGTGCGCGTCGACCATCCGATCGCCAATTGCCTTGACCTTGCGGCACGGCTGAAATCGCGCTTTGCGCTTGATCTGGTCGAGGTGGTGCCCAGCGACCCTTCCTCTTCCTCCACCGTCATCGGCGTCGCCGAGGCTGCGGCGGCCGAGATCGAACGGCGGCTGCGGTCGCCGACGCCGATCGTCATGGCGATCGGCACCGGCCGCACGCTGAAGGCCGCGATCGAGCAACTGCCGCCGATGGAATGTCCGCAGCACAAGGTGGTGTCGCTGACCGGCAACATCTCGCCGGACGGCTCGGCCGCCTTCTACAACGTCATCTTCACCATGGCCGACAGGGTCAAGGCGCGCTCGTTTCCGATGCCTTTGCCGGTCATCGCCTCCTCGCCGGAGGAGCGCGAGATGCTGCTGAGCCAGCCGATGATCCAGCCGACGCTGGCGCTTGCGGCCGAGGCCGACGTCACCTTTGTCGGCATAGGCGATCTCGGCCCGAAGGCGCCGCTTTACGAGGACGGCTTCATTTCGGAGGGTGAATTAAAGGCGTTGCAGAAGGCCGGCGGCGTCGCCGAGATCGTCGGCTGGGTGTTCGATCGTGACGGCCGTATGATCGAGGGTATTACCAATGATCGGGTGTCGTCGGCACCGCTGCCGTCGCGCGAAAAGTCGCTGGTGATCGCGCTTGCCATGGGCGACCGCAAGCTGCCGGGCATCTTTGCCGCCGTCAACCGGCGGCTGGTCAACGGCCTGATCACCGATGAGCGGACCGCCGCCGCCTTGCTAGCGGGCGCATGATCTCCGAGCCGCTGGCGGTCGGAAACGATCATGTGAAATCGAAACGCATCTGAATCCCTGATAAAAACGAGCGTCACTACTGGTGCCGGCCGCATGGATCGTTGCCGTCGAGAAAGCCCATGTCGCGCTGCAGATGCGGCGGCAGCTCCCGGACGTCGAGATAGGCCCGTTTCCGCGCCGCGTGCCTTGCCAATCCCCGCGCCAGCCGTGAAAACCAGCCATGGGCTGGAGCAAGAAGCAGCTTTTCCTGTATTGTGGTCATGATCGTCAGCCTTCGCTATCTCTAGGCGTAGTTGATCTTCAATACGGAATATCGGTAGGCCCGGCCGGTGCCGCCAATCAAACGTCGATCACTGCCCATAAGGAGGGCTTATGCCGGAGCTCAATTCACGACAGCTGGTTTCGCAGCTTCCTCCGCTTCAGGCGATCCGGGTATTCGAAGCGGTGGCGCGGCATCTCTCGTTCACCAAGGCCGCCCAGGAGCTTGGCATGACGCAGGCGGCGGCAAGCTATCAGATCAAGCTTCTGGAGGAGCGCATCGGTGCGCCCCTGTTCCTGCGCCAGCCAAAACAGATCGTGCTGACCGAACCCGGCCAACGCCTGGCGCCCGCGGTCAGCGAAGCATTCGCGCTGTTGAGCGGCGCCTATGCCGCCGCGCGCACCGGCGCCGACGGCGTGCTTTGCGTTTCGACGCTGCTGACCTTTGCCTCCAATTGGCTGGCCCAGCATCTCGGTTCGTTCCAGGTCGCGCATCCGTCGCTGGCGGTGCGCGTCGATACTTCGAACAGGGTTGTCGACTTTGCCAGAGAGGATATCGACATCGCCATCCGCTCCGGCGGCGGCAACTGGCCGGGCGTCGAGACCCATATGCTTTTCAGGGCCGATTTCACGCCGGTCCTTAGTCCAAAGCTCGCGGCAAGCATCGGCGGCGTCAAGGAGCCGGCCGACCTGCTGCGGCTGCCGATCCTCGACCCGGGCGACATCTGGTGGCGGGACTGGTTTGCCGCCGCCGGCCTGCCGGTCGAGGAACTGGCCAAGCGCCCCGGCACCAGCATGGGCGCGCAGGCCTATGAGGCCAATGCCGCGATTGCCGGCCACGGCGTGGCGATCGTCACCAAGGCGCTGTTCAAGGCCGAACTTGCCGACGGCCGCCTGATCCAGCCCTTTCATCTGGTCGGTGACGACGGCCACGCCTATTGGCTGGTCTATCCGACGGCGCGGCGCAACGTGCCGAAGATCCGCGCCTTCCGCGATTGGATCCTGAGCGAGATCGCTTGCCAATAGGCTGAATCCCAGCAAGCCCGACAGCAAAGCTCCGGGCCCAATCAGCCCGGCTGAAATTCTTCGTCAGACATGCCGCAAACGTCCCGGCTTGTCGCCGCACGAGACCCGGCGTGCTGCGCTGCAGCAACGATTCCGTCTTGACATATTTCATCGCAAGTGAGTAATTGCCCACAGCCAAGGCAAATGCTCATCTTGGTTTATGGGAGGAATTTTGATGAAACTTCGCACGTTCACCCTAGGCCTGTTCTCGGCCAGCGCCCTCGCTTTCGCCGCGCATGCCGAATCCATCACCATCGCCACGGTCAACAATGGCGACATGGTCCGCATGCAGAAGCTGACCGACGACTTCACCGCCAAAAATCCCGACATTCAGCTGCAGTGGGTCACGCTCGAGGAAAACGTCCTGCGCGAGCGCGTCACCACCGACATCGCCACCAAGGGTGGCCAGTACGACGTGATGACCATCGGCACCTATGAGGTGCCGATCTGGGCCAAGCAGAACTGGCTTTTGCCGCTCGACAAGCTCGGTGACGATTATGACGTCAAGGACATCATCCCGGCCATAGCCGGCGGCCTGTCGGTCGACGGCAAGCTCTACGCAGCGCCGTTTTACGGCGAAAGCTCCTTCGTCATGTACCGCAAGGACCTGATGGACAAGGCCGGGCTCAAAATGCCCGATGCACCGACCTGGGACTTCATCAAGCAGGCCGCCGACAAGATGACCGACCGCGCCAACGGCGTGAACGGCGTCTGCCTGCGCGGCAAGGCCGGCTGGGGCGAGAACATGGCCTTCCTGACCGCCATGTCGAACTCCTTCGGCGCGCGCTGGTTCGACGAGAACTGGAAGCCGCAATTCGACCAGCCCGAATGGAAGAACACGCTGCAGTTCTATGTCGACCTGATGAAGGCCGACGGCCCCGAGGGCGCGTCGTCCAACGGCTTCAACGAAAACCTGGCGCTGTTCCAGCAGGGCAAATGCGGCATGTGGATCGACGCTACCGTCGCTGCGTCCTTCGTCTCCGACCCGAAGAACTCGACCGTCGCCGACAAGGTCGGCTATGCGCTGGCCCCGGACAATGGCCTCGGCAAGCGCGGCAATTGGCTGTGGGCCTGGTCGCTGGCCATCCCCGCCGGCACGCAGAAGGCCGACGCCGCTCAAAAGTTCGTTTCCTGGGCGACTTCGAAGCACTATCTCGAACTGGTCGCTTCAAAGGAAGGCTGGGCCAACGTTCCGCCCGGAACGCGCACCTCGCTCTACAACAACCCGGAGTACCAGAAGGCGGCGCCTTTCGCGAAAATGACGCTGGATTCCATCAACGCCGCCGATCCGACGCACCCGACCGTCAAGCCGGTGCCTTATGTCGGCGTCCAGTTCGTCGCCATTCCTGAGTTCCAGGGCCTTGGCACCACCGTCGGCCAGCTCTTCTCGGCGGCCCTTGCCGGCCAGACGAGCGTCGACGACGCCTTGAAGCAGGCACAGGACGCCGCCACCGCGACGATGACCGAGGGCGGGTACATCAAATAAGGCGCCTCCCGGTGCCGGTTGCCCATGGCAGCCGGCACGGGCCGCCCGAATCCCAGTTCGGGCGGCCAACTTTACGCCGCTGAAAAACTTGGCCGACCTCGAAGGGTGACCGTCATGGCTACTCAGCAGACCCGTTCGCTTGCCCGCTTCATGATGGCGCCATCCGTGGTGCTGCTGCTGGTTTGGATGATTGTGCCGCTGGCATTCACGCTGTGGTTCTCCTTCCAGCAGTACAACCCACTCAATCCGATGCGCGACGGCTTCGTCGGGTTTTCGAATTACGCGCTGTTCTATTCCAACCCGGCATTCCTGCAGTCGATCCTCAACACGCTCACCATCGTCGTCAGCGTGCTTTTGATCACGGTGATCGGCGGCATCCTGCTGGCCCTTCTGCTCGACCAGCCGATGTGGGGACAAGGCATCGTCCGCATCCTCGTCATCTCGCCGTTCTTCGTCATGCCGCCGGTGGCGGCACTTGTCTGGAAGAACATGATCATGCATCCGCAATACGGCGTCTTCGCCGATATTGCGCGTTTCTTCGGCGGGCAGCCGATCGACTGGTTCGGGCAGCACCCGCTCCTGGCGATCATCATCATCGTCGCCTGGCAGTGGCTGCCGTTTGCGACGCTGATCCTGTTGACCGCGCTTCAGTCGCTCGACGGCGAGCAGAAGGAAGCCGCCGAAATGGACGGCGCCGGCTTCATCAGCCGCTTCATCTATTTGACGCTGCCGCATATGTCGCGCGCCATAACCGTCGTCATCCTGATCCAGACGATCTTCCTGCTGTCGGTCTATGCCGAGATCCTGGTCACCACCAATGGCGGCCCGGGTTATGCCTCCACCAACCTGCCCTTCCTCGTCTACCAGAAGGCATTGCTGGAGTTCAAAATCGGCCAGGCGTCCGCCGGCGGCATCATCGCCGTCATTCTCGCCAACATCGTCGCCTTCTTCGCCATGCGCGCCGTCGGCAAGAACCTGGACAAATAAGGGAGGATAAGATGGCACGTGCAGTCACCACCCGGCACAAGACGATTGCGACCGCGGCCGCCTGGATCGTCGCCCTGCTGATCTTCTTCCCGATCCTCTATACGATCATCACCTCGTTCAAGTCGGAGCAGGAGGCCATCCAGGGCTTCAACCTGTTCCCGTCGGGAACCATGGAGAGCTATTCCGAGGTCCAGGCGCAGAACGGCTATTTCAAATTCTTCCTCAACTCGGTGTTCCTCTCGGTCGGCTCGACCGTCCTGGCTCTGCTCGTCGCCATACCGGCGGCTTGGTCGATGGCGTTTTCGCCGGGCAAACGCACCAAGGACATTCTGATGTGGATGCTTTCCACCAAGATGATGCCGGCCGTCGCCGTGCTGTTTCCGATCTATCTGATCTTCCGCGACACCGGATTGCTCGACAGCCGCATCGGCCTGATGGTCATGCTGATGCTGATCAACCTGCCGATCGTGGTCTGGATGCTCTACACCTATTTTCGCGAGATACCTGGCGAGATCCTGGAAGCGGCGCGCATGGACGGCGCATCGCTGTGGAACGAGATAATCTACGTGCTGACCCCGATGGCGGTGCCCGGCATCGCCTCGACCATGCTGCTCAACATCATTCTCGCCTGGAACGAGGCGTTCTGGACGATCCGGCTGACCACCACCGAGGCAGCGCCGCTCACCGCTTTCATCAGCTCCTTCTCCAGTCCGCAGGGGCTGTTCTGGGCCAAGCTTTCGGCCGCCTCGACGCTGGCGATCGCGCCGATCCTGATCATGGGCTGGTTCAGCCAGAAGCAGCTGGTCCGAGGCCTGACATTCGGTGCGGTAAAGTAGCGGGCATCGCCTGACGCAAAACGAAAAGGATAGCCCTTCGGGGGAGGAAACCATGGGAAACATCACGCTCAAGAACGTCTCCAAATCCTTCGGGGCGACGTCCATCATCCCCGGCCTCGATCTGGTCATCGAGGACGGAGAGTTCGTCGTCTTCGTCGGTCCGTCGGGCTGCGGCAAATCCACCCTGTTGCGTCTGATCGCCGGTCTGGAGGATACCAGCGGCGGCACCATCATCATCGATGGCCGCGACGTCACCGGCGAGGCGCCGGCCAAGCGCAAGCTGGCCATGGTGTTCCAGTCCTATGCGCTCTACCCGCACATGACGGTGGCCAAGAACATCGCCTTCCCGCTGAAGATGGCGGGCGAGGACCAGGCGACCATCGACAAGAAGGTGAAGGACGCCGCGCGGATCCTGAACCTCACCAACTACCTCGACCGCCGCCCCGGGCAGCTCTCCGGCGGCCAGCGGCAGCGTGTCGCCATCGGCCGCGCCATCGTCCGCCAGCCATCGGCCTTCCTGTTCGACGAACCGTTGTCCAATCTCGACGCGGCGCTGCGCGGCACCATGCGGCTGGAGATCAGTGAACTGCACCACCAGCTCCAGACCACCATGGTCTACGTCACCCACGACCAGATCGAGGCGATGACCATGGCCGACAAGATCGTCGTGCTCAATGCCGGCAATATCGAGCAGGTCGGCTCGCCGATGGAGCTCTACAAGACGCCGAAGAACCTGTTCGTTGCCGGCTTCATAGGTTCGCCGAAGATGAACCTGATCGAAGGCGCGCCCGCCGCCAAATATGGCGCCAAGACAGTCGGCATCCGCCCGGAGCATATGAACATTTCGAAGACGTCAGGCGACTGGAAGGCGACGGTCGGCGTTGCCGAGCATCTCGGCTCCGACACGTTCTTGCACGTCCAGGCGGATGGCGTCGGGCAGCTGACGGTGCGTGCCGACGGCGAATTGGCCGCCCATCACGGCGACACGATCTATCTGACGCCGGACAAGGCCAAGCTGCATCGTTTCGGCGCCGATGGGAAGGCGATGCTGCAATGAGGCTCGGAGGTAAATCGGCGCTGATCACCGGATCGGCGCGCGGCATTGGCAGGGCGTTCGCCGAAGCCTACATGCGGGAGGGGGCGACCGTCGCCATCGGCGACATCAATCTCGAGGCTGCCGAGAAGACGGCTTCCGAAATCGGCGGCAATGCCTACGCGGTGACGCTGGACGTCACCGATCTCGCGTCGATCGATGCGGCCGTCAAGGCGGTCGAAACCAGGGCCGGCGGCCTCGATATCTTGATCAACAACGCCGCCCTGTTCGACCTGGCGCCGATCGTCGAGATCACCAAGACAAGCTACGACAAATTGTTTTCGGTCAACGTCGCCGGCACGCTGTTTACGTTGCAGGCCGCCGCCCGTTCTATGATTGCCCGCGGCAAGGGCGGCAAGATCATCAACATGGCAAGCCAGGCCGGGCGCCGCGGCGAGGCGCTGGTCGCCGTTTATTGCGCCACCAAGGCGGCGGTCATCTCGCTCACCCAGTCGGCAGGGCTCGACCTGATCAAACACGGCATCAATGTCAACGCGATAGCACCGGGGGTCGTCGACGGCGAGCACTGGGATCATGTCGATGCCTTGTTCGCCAAGTTCGAGAACCGGCCGAGGGGCGAGAAGAAGAGACTGGTCGGCGAAGCCGTGCCTTATGGCCGCATGGGCACGGCGCAAGACCTCACCGGCATGGCGGTGTTCCTGGCCAGCGATGAGGCCGGATACATCGTCGCCCAGACCTACAATGTCGATGGCGGCCAGTGGATGAGTTGAGGGGGGCGAAGGCGCTCTTCTCCCCGTCTCCTCCACGGGGGGAAGAGCCGTCCCGCTAAAGGGTAAAGCAGATGACCGTGAAACTCTCTTCTTCCATCCTAGCCAAGCTGCCGCCCAAGGTCGCCGGCCCGAAATACGATCGCGCCGCGCTTAAGGCCGGCATCGTGCATTTCGGCGTCGGCAATTTCCATCGCTCGCACCAGGCCGTCTACCTCGACGACCTGTTCAACTCGGGGGTTGGCCACGACTGGGCTATTGTCGGCGCCGGCGTCTTCGAGGGCGAGAAGGTCGGCCGCGGCAAGCTGCAGGAGCAGGACTGGCTGACCACCGTGGTCGAGCAGGACAGCGGCCATATGAGCGCGCGTGTCACCGGCGTCATGATCGACTTCCTGGTGCCTGGCGACGCGATCGCAATCGTCGAGCGGCTTGCCGATCCGGCGATCAAGATCGTTTCCCTGACCATCACCGAGGGCGGCTATTTCATCGATCCGGCTTCTGGCGTCTTCAATCCGACACATCCCGACATCGTTGCCGACGCTGAGCCGGGGGCGACGCCGAAGACCGTCTTCGGCCTCATCCTCGCCGGGCTGCTACGCCGCCGCGCCGACGGTATCGTGCCCTTCACCGTCATGTCCTGCGACAACATCCCCCATAACGGCCATGTCACCTCAGATGGCGTCATCGGCCTTGCGCGGCTGATCGACGAAGGTTTGGCAAACTGGGTGAGCGAGAAGGTTGCCTTTCCCAATGGCATGGTCGATCGCATCACGCCGGCCACCACCGACCGCGAGCGCGGCATTCTCGCCAGCGAGTTCGGCCTCGACGACAATTGGCCGGTGTTTTGCGAACCGTTCAAGCAATGGGTGCTGGAGGACCGTTTCACCGACGGCCGCCCGCCGCTGGAAAAGGTCGGCGTGCAGTTCGTCAGCGACGTCGCGCCTTATGAGCTGATGAAGATACGCATTCTCAATGGCGGCCATGCGACCATCGCCTATCCGGCCGGGCTGATGGACATCCATTTCGTCCATGAGGCGATGCAGGAGCCGCTGGTACGCGGCTTCCTCGACAAGCTCGAGCATAATGAAATCATCCCGACCGTGCCGCCGGTTCCGGACACCGACCTCGAAGATTACTACCAGCTCATCGAGCACCGCTTCTCCAATCCGAAGATCGGCGACACCATACGCCGGCTTTGCCTCGACGGCTCCAACCGCCAGCCGAAATTCATCATTCCGACGATCGCCGACCGGCTGAAGGCTGGCAAAAGCGTCACCGGCCTGGCGCTGGAATCTGCGCTCTGGTGTCGCTACTGCTTCGGCACGACGGATTCCGGCGCCGTCACCGAGCCCAACGACCCGAACTGGGGCCGGTTGCAGTCGACGGCCAAGGCGGCCAGGGACATGCCTGGCGCCTGGCTTGCCATGGAGGACATCTATGGCGATGTCGGCCGCTCGCCGTCCTTCGCCGAGGCGTTCGCCCATGCGCTCAAATCGCTGTGGGCGGACGGCGCGCGCGCGACACTGACGCGCTATCTCGCCGGCGACCTCTGAAGCCGATCCAGCGCGATGACGCCTGAACTGGTCATTTTCGACTGTGACGGCGTGCTGGTGGACAGTGAGATGCTGTCCGTCTCGGCATTGCTGGAGATGATCGCGCTTGCCGGCGGCAACGTCAGCGAGGACATTGCCTATGAGCACTTCCTTGGCAAGAGCATGAAGAGCGTCCGCGAAATCCTCGCAAGCGACTTCGGGCTCGATCTCACCGACCAGCATCTGACCGAGATGCGCTCCGAACTGATGCGCAAGTTCCGCCAGGAGCTGAAACCGATGCCAGGCATCGCACAGGTCCTGCCGAAGCTCGGCGTGCCGTGCTGCGTCGCCTCCTCCGGCACGCTGGAGCGCATCCGCTATGCGCTCGAGGTTACGGGGCTGCTTGGGCTGCTGGAGCCGCATCTGTTCAGCGCTGCCATGGTGGCGCGGGGCAAACCGGCGCCCGATCTCTTTCTCCACGCAGCAGATAAAATGAGGGCGGCCCCGCGAAACTGCCTCGTCGTCGAGGACAGCCCGGCCGGCATCGAAGCGGCGCGGGCGGCCGGCATGCGCGTCCTTGCCTTCACCGGCGGCTCGCACACCGGCAACCCGGCCTTGAAAGCGCGGCTTGCGTCAAGTGAGCCGGACTTTATATTCGCTGACATGCTGCAATTGCCCGATCTGATTGCAGGCCTGGGAGCGAGAGCAAGAACACCTTGACCAACAGTTTCGTTTGCGCGGTCGATGTCGGCACCGGAAGCGCCCGTGCCGGCATTCTCGACACCGGTGGCGCCTTGCTCGGCCGCGCCGAGCACCCGATCGCCATGCAACAGCCGAAGGCCGATCACGCCGAACACGATTCGCAGGATATCTGGTCGGCGGTGTGCAGTGCCGTGCGTGCTGCCCGCGAAAAGGCGCGCGTGAAGGCTGAGGATATCGTCGGCATCTCTTTTGACGCCACCTGCTCGCTGGTGGTGCGGGACCGGCATGGCGGCCAGCTCAGCGTGTCCGTTACAGGCGGAAGGCGCTGGGACACCATCGTCTGGCTCGACCATCGCGCAATTGCCGAGGCCGATGAATGCACCGAAAGCGGCCACGCCGTGCTCGACTATATCGGCGGCGTCATGTCGCCGGAAATGGAAACGCCGAAGCTGATGTGGCTGAAGCGCAACTTGCCCGGAACATGGAACGAAGCCGGCTACCTATTCGACCTCACCGACTTCCTCACCTGGAAGGCGACCGGCTCGCTCGCTCGTTCGCAATGCACGCTGACCGCCAAATGGACCTATCTGGCCCATGAAGCGACCGGCTGGCGGCGCGACTTCTTCGAAGCGGTCGGGCTCGGCGACCTTTTCGAGCACGGCAATTTGCCGGACAAGGCGAGCCCGGTCGGCGCAGATATCGGTCCGCTCAGCGCGCAAGCCGCGGCGGAGCTTGGCCTCACCGGAAAATGCCGGGTCGGCGCCGGCGTCATCGATGCCTATGCCGGCGCGCTCGGCGTGCTCGGCGGTTTCGCAGGTGACGCGACGAACATCGGCCGCCATCTGGCCCTGATTGCCGGTACGTCGAGTTGCGTCATGGCGATGTCGCCAGATCCGCAGCCTTTCGCCGGTGTCTGGGGGCCATATTATGGCGCAGCCCTTCCCGGCCTTTGGCTGTCGGAAGGCGGCCAGTCGGCCACCGGAGCGCTGCTCGATCACATTATCCGCTGGCATGGCGCCGGCGGCGAGCCGGATGCCGTAATGCATGCCAAGATCGCCCGCCGCGTCGCCGAGCTGCGCGCCGCCGAGGGTGGCGACCTCGCCGCAAGGCTGCATGTATTGCCGGATTTCCATGGCAACCGCTCGCCGCTTGCCGACCCGCATGCCGTCGGCGTCATCAGCGGACTGACGCTGGATTCCTCCTTCGACAGCCTGTGCAAGCTTTACTGGCGCACCGCCGTCAGCATCGCGCTTGGCGTCCGCCATGTGCTGGAAGCACTGAACGAAAACGGCTATCTGATCGACACGCTGCACGTCACCGGCGGCCACACCAAGAACCCGCTGTTGATGGAACTCTATGCCGACGCCACCGGCTGCACGGTGGTCGAGCCGCTGGCGGACGAGGCGGTGCTGCTCGGCACCGGCATGATTGCCGCCACCGCGGCCAGGCTTTTTCCCGATTTGAATGCCGCCTGCGTCGCCATGCAGCAAGGCGGCAGGACGCGAGAGCCCAATCCGGCTGCCGCCGGCCGGTTCGACCGCGACTACCGCGTGTTCCTCGAAATGCACAGGCAAAGGCGGGCGCTGGACGCGATCATATAGGTCGAACGGCTTTCACGCGCTATCGCTGGTTCCAGCGCCGAACAACCGGCTCGTCGAGATCATGCTCATAACCGAGCACGCTTATGCTGGCGGTATCCAGCACGAACAGCGCGCCGTCTTGCGGCGGCAGGCCGAGCCAGCGCGCAGCCAGCACTCGCAGGAAATGCGAGCTTGAAAACACCAGGATGTTGCCGTTGGCCTGGCGCAGCTGGCTGACGATGCGGTCCGCCCTCGAGCCGACGTCCGCGGCCGATTCTCCCCTCGGGCAGCCGTCGCGAAAGAGACGCCAGCCTGGACGTTCGGCAAGGATTTGCCTGGTGGTCAATCCCTCATAGGCACCATAATCCCACTCCGCCAGATCGCCCTTCTTTACGCCCGAAGAGCCGAAGCCGGCCAGCGCACAGGTGTTGAAGGCGCGCTGCGACGGGCTCGACCACACCGCCGAGAAGGACAGGCCCTTTAGCCGCTCAGTGACCCGCCTCGCAGCGTCCTCGCCGGCCGGCGTCAGCGGTATGTCGGTCCGGCCGGTATGTTTTCCGGACGCACTCCATTCCGTCTCGCCATGCCGAACCAGATAGATTTCGGGAAACGCGCTCATCAGGGTGCCTTCAAATGAATCCACCGTGACCATAGCGGCTTCCATGGCCTCTCCAATAGCCTGCATTGAGCTGACTGGCTTAACCCTTCCGCAAGTCAGCCTCTTGCCACCGGTGCCCATTTGATAGACAAACCCGTCGTAATGCGGAATCCGGCCGATCTTGGCCATTTTCCGCGCTGAGACGCGGCTTCCGGCTCTTGCCGACGTGCCGCAATCGGATAGGCGGAAAACTGGAATGTCTGCGATCGAAGCCGACGCTCGCGCGCCGGAAAACCTTTGGCGTCGGGAAATCAGGGCGATGCTGGCGCTCGCCTGGCCGATGGTGCTGACCAATCTCGGCCAGACCGCGATGACCGCTACCGACGTCATGATGATGGGGCGGCTGGGGCCGGACACGCTGGCCAGCGGCGCGCTTGGCGCCAACCTCTATTTCATGCCGCTGATCTTTGGACTTGGCCTGATGCTGGCGACCTCGCCGATGATGGCGACCGAGCTCGGCCGTCGCCGCCACTCGGTGCGCGACCTGCGCCGCACCGTGCGCCAGGGTCTGTGGCTGGCGATCCTCATCTGCCTTCCGATATGGGTCCTTCTCTGGCACGGCGAGAGCGTGTTGCTGGCCATGGGGCAGGAGCCTGCGCTGGCGCACCAGGCGGGTATCTATCTGCGCTGGCTCGAATGGGCGGTGCTGCCCTTTTTCGGCTACATCGTCCTGCGCTCGTTCATTTCGGCGCTGGAGCGGCCGGGCTGGGCACTGATCATCGTTTTCGTTGCCGTCGCCTGCAATGCCTTCTTCAACTGGCTGTTCATGTTCGGCAATCTCGGCATCCAATCGATGGGCATCGCCGGCTCCGGCCTTGCCACCACTCTGTCCAGTACGCTGATGTTCGCCGGCATGGCGACGGTGGTGATGCTTGAGAAGAAGTTCCGGCGCTATCGTCTGTTCGGACGCTTCTGGCGCGCCGATTGGCCGCGCTTCAAGGGCCTGCTGCGGCTCGGCCTGCCGATCGCCGGCCTGCTGGCGTTCGAGGTGACGATCTTCAACGCGGCGGCCTTTCTCATGGGCCTGATCGATGCGGCTTCGCTTGCCGCCCATGCGATCGCCATCCAGATCGCCTCGGTCACCTTCATGGTGCCGCTCGGCCTCAACCAGGCGGTGACGGTGCGCGTCGGGCTCGCCCACGGCGCCGGCAATCCGGAAGGTGTCAGCCGGGCTGGCTGGACCGCCTATGTCGTCGGTGTCTCCTTCATGGCGCTGATGGGGCTGGTGATGATCTTGTGGCCGCATCTCTTGATCGGCGCCTTCATCGATGTGGGCAATCCGGCTAATGCCGAGGTGGTGGCGCTTGCCGTGTCGTTCCTCGCTTTTGCCGCGCTGTTCCAGGTTTTTGACGGCGCGCAGGCGGTAGCCAGCGGCATGCTGCGCGGCCTGCACGACACCAAGGTGCCGATGATCTACGCCGCGATCGGCTATTGGGGCATCGGCCTGCCGCTCGGCGTGCTGCTCGCCTTCCGTTTCGGCTTCCATGGCGTCGGCATCTGGATCGGCCTGTCGTCGGGACTGGCGGTGGTTGCTGCACTCCTGCTGGGGCGCTGGCTGCGGCGGGACAGAATCGCGCCGCCGCTGGTATTCGGGCGTTGAATTGCTGGTCGCCCGGCTCAGCGGGCCGCCGCCCGCTGCTCGAGCGAACGTGCGTATTGCGTTAGCGGGAAACACATGACGAAGAAGATCAGCGCTACCAGCCCATAGACTTTGAACGGTTCGAAGGTCGCATTGTTGATCGCGTTGGATGTCCTCACCAGCTCCTCGAAACCGATGATCGAGGTCAGCGCGGTCGACTTGATCAGCTGCACCAGGAAGCCGACGGTCGGCGCGCGGGTGATCGAAAACGCCTGCGGCAGGATGATCAGCCTGAGCTCCTGCAGGTAGTGCAGGCCGAGGCTGGCGCCGGCGTCCCACTGGCCGGGCGGCAGCGCATCGACGCCGCCGCGCCAGATCTCGGCGAGATAGGCGCTGGCGAAGAAGGTCAGGCCAAGCACCGCCGCGGTCCACGGCTCGATGCGCAAGCCAAGCATCGGCAAGCCGAAGAACATCAGGAAGAGCTGCATCAGCAGCGGTGTGCCCTGGAAAAGCGCGATGTAGCCGGAGGCAAGCCGCCGCGCCCATTTATTCTTGGCGATCCGGAAGAACAGCACGACCATACCAACCACGGCGCCGCCGACAAAGGCGGCCAACGACAAGAGCACCGTCCAGCGCGCGGCCAGTAGCAGGTTGCGCAGAATGTCCCAGAAGGTGAATTCGATCATGACACGCCGGCTCCAAGAAGCCGGCGGCCGCCGCCGACCAGCAGCCGGCGCAGCCCAATCGACAGGGCGAGATAGACCATCGTCACCACGAAATAGGTCTCGAAAGCCCGGAACGTGCGCGCCTGCAGCATGTCGGCTTCATAGGTCAGCTCGCGCACCGCGATCTGCGACACCACGGCGGATTCCAGCATCATGATGACGATCTGGCTGGTCAGCGCCGGATAGATCACCTTGAGCGCCTGCGGCAGCACGATCTTGATGAAGACCTGGCGTGGCCTGAGCCCAAGCGCCAGTGCCGCTTCCGTCTGCCCGGACGGCACCGCGTCGAGCCCGGCGCCAACGATCTCGATCGTGTAGGCGGCCATGTTGAGCGTCATCGCCAACATGGCCGCCAGCACCGGATCGAGCCTGACGCCGATGCTGGGCAGCCCGAAGAAGATGAAGAACAGCTGCACCAGGAACGGCGTGTTGCGGATCACCTCGACATACCAGCCGATCGCCCGCTTGAGCAGCAGCGGACCGTTCCGCCGCCCTGCCGCGCCGAGGATGCTGAGCAACGTTCCCGCCAGCGTGGTCACAGCGATCAGCAGGATCGTCGTGGCCGCGCCGCGCGCGATCGCCCCTGTCGCCCCGGCAAGCCAGCCGAAGTCGAGGCTATAGGTCACTGGCGGTTAATCCTTGAGATTGGCGGGATCGAGCGGTGTCTTCAGCCAGGCCTTCGAGCTTTCGTCCAGTTTGCCGTCGGCCAGCATCTTGGCGACCGCATCGTTGACCGCTTGTTTGAGGCGGTCTTCCTTCTTGTTGAGCCCGATATGCGAGGGCGAGGTGAGAAGCTGGAATTTCTGCTCCGGCTTCAGTTCCTCCTGGCGAGCCAGCACCTGGGCGCCGACATCGTTGCCGACCACCATCAGTTGGGTCTGGCCCGAGATGAACGCCTGGATGACGGAATTATAGTTGTCGAAACGGCGGATGTCGGCCGAGGCGGGTGCCGCCTCGGTCAGCGAGGTGTCCTCCAGCGTGCCGCGATTGACGGCGATCGACTTGTCGGCAAGGTCTTCCTTGCCTTTGACCGAGAGTGCTGCCGGGCCGATGACGGCGATGTAGTAGGGTGCGTAGGCGGCGGCGAAATCGATCACCTGCTCACGCTCCTTGGAGTAGCCGACGCTCATCAGCAGGTCGACGCGCTTGTCGGTCAGGTACGGAATGCGGTTCTGGCCGGTCACGCTGACCAGGTTGAGCTTGACCTTGAGCTGGTCGGCGATGGATTGCGCCACGTCGATGTCGTAGCCCTTGATGCTCATGTCGGCGCTGGCCGAGGAGAAGGGCGGGAAGTCGGAAAAGATGCCGACATTGATGGCACCGGCCTTGGCGATGTCGTCGATGGCGTCGGCATTGGCGGCCTGGGTGGTGAAAGCAAGACCGGTCGCGCCGAACATCAGCACGGCGACGATGGATGATTTGAGCTTCATGTGAAGTGTCATTGTCATTCCCCTGCTGGAAGCTTGTTTGTTGAATGCAACCGCCGGCTCCAGCGCGGCGGTCGCCTTTGGATTCTCTAGTGGACCATGATCTTTTCCGAAAACCGGTTCCCACTTTCGGGATCATGGTCGAGCTGCGTCAGCCTGCCCTGCCGGCAATCGCCGGGCTGAACACCATCAGGCTGAGGATCTCGAACAGCACCTGCGCGCCGGCATGCGCCGTGTTGGTGGTCGCGTCATATTGCGGCGCCACCTCGACGACGTCGCCGCCGACGATGTTGAGGCCCTTCAGGCCGCGCAGCAGCTCGAGCACTTCGCGCGTCGTCAGCCCGCCGACCTCCGGCGTGCCGGTGCCCGGTGCGAAGGCCGGATCGATGCTGTCGATGTCGAAGGAGACATAGGTCGGGCCGTCGCCGACTATCCTGCGCGCCTTCTCGATAATTGCGGGAATGCCGAGGCCGGTCACCTCTTCGGCATGCACCACGGTCATGCCGGACTCATAGGTGAACTCCCACAAATATTCGGCCGAGCCGCGAATGCCGATCTGGATGGTGCGGCTCGGGTCGAGCACGCCGTCCAGCACCGCGTTGCGGAACGGCCCGCCATGGTGGAACTTGGTCATGTCGAACAGGCCGCTGGTGTCGCAATGGGCGTCGATATGGATCATGCCCACCGGCGCCTTCTTGCCGACAGCCTTCAGGATCGGGTGGCTGATCGAATGGTCGCCGCCGACCGAAAGTGGAAGGACGCCGGCGTCGACGATCTGGTTGGTGCGGCGTTCGATGTCGTCATGGCTGGTCTCCAGCCGGTAGCGGCTCTGGAACGGCACGTCGCCGATGTCGGCGACCTTCAGCTCATGCGTCGGCGCGCATTCCAGCACATGATTGTAGGGGCCGATGCGCTCGATGGCGCGCAACGCCCTTGGCCCGAAACGGGCGCCCGGCCGGTTGGTGACGCCAAGATCCATCGGCACGCCGATCATTGCCACCTGCAGATCGCCGAAATCCGGATTGTCGGCGGCGATCTCACGATAAGGCGCCGCGAGGAAGGTCGGGATGCCGGAATAGGGCGCCAGCCGCGTGCCGGTCTTGGAGAAAATCTTGTCGGCGACACGCTGGAATTTCGGGTCGAACATTTCGCCGCCATGGCTCTCGCCATATTTGCGGCGCAACGCTTCGAGCTTGCCGCGGTCGTAACCCATGTCGGTCCTCCATGGCTGGTGCGGTGCGCGGACGGCGGCCTCGATAGCCGCAGCGTTGGCTGCCTGCAGATTTCACGTCTTGATGCAATGCCTGGGCAAAGTGTCCTGTAGCTGCATTGAAAAATCAATTGATATTGTTAGGGTGTTCGCTGTGAGAAAATCTCACAGAGTTCAGGTTCCAAATGGCCAAGCGTTTGCCACCGCTCAATCCGCTGCGCGCCTTCGAGGCGACGGCGCGCCATGCCTCGCTGAGTAAGGCGGCGGCCGAGCTGAACGTCACCCACGGCGCCATCAGTCATCAGATCAAGGCGCTCGAGCAATCATTGGGCGTCAAGCTGTTCGAGCGTGCCGGCCAGCGGGTGAAGCTGACGCCGCACGGCGCCGAGTTGCTGCCGGCGGTGTCGACCGCCTTCGACGGCATTGCCGCCGCCACGCAGCGCATGACACGGCCGGCCAGCACCGGCGCGCTGTCGGTATCGTGCGTGCCGGCTCTGCTGTTGCTGTGGATGATCCCGCGGCTGGGCAGCTTCACCTCGCAATATCCGGATATCAGGCTGACGCTGATCCCATCCAATGACGCCAAGGACGTCCGCGCCCCGCACATCGATGTCTGCGTGCACTATGGCGACGGCAGCTGGACCGACTGCTGGATGCGCAAATGGTCGGGTCTCGAACTGTTCCCGGTGGTCAGTCCGACGCTGATCAACAACCGCCCGATCCGCACCGTCCGCGACCTCGCCGATCACGTCTTCCTGCATGGCGATGACGGCCGCGAATGGCACACCTGGCTGGCCGCCGCCGACGCACTGGACCTCGAGCGCGGCCGCCGCCATCATCTCGGCGATGCGCGCATGGCGACCGAGGCCGCGGTTCACGGCCATGGCGTGGCGCTCGGCGATACGGTGACGGCAAGCGGACTGCTCGCCCGGGGTCTGCTTGTCGCCCCGTTCAGCCTTTCCGTGCCGGCGGTCGACGATTTCTACGTCGTCTGCCGCAACGAGATGCGGTCGGCGCCGATCGTGCAATTGTTCATCGACTGGCTGTTTGCCGAGAAAGAGCAGGCCGACCGCCGCGCCGACGCGCCGGTGGCAGGTCGCATCGGCATTCGCCGCAAGCGTCCAGCGCTCAAGGTGGTCGGCTCCAAGACCGCATCCTGAGGCCGAAACTGCCGCAGGCGCCGCTTGCCGCAGGGGCTTCTTTTTGTCGGGCCAGCCCGCAAAGCGGGAGGCGCGTTCAAAAATTCGATGCTAAGAGGCATTTGGAGCAATTCCAGGAAAAGTGCCCAGCGGTTTTCCATCCGGAATTGCGATAGACAAAAGCTAGAGCGAGCAGCGAAGGCGCATTGAGCGATGGCAAAGACCGATATAGCGCGGCGCGTCTACAACCACACCTGGAAGCTCGACCCGATCGTCCGTAGCTTGCTCGACACCGATTTCTACAAGCTTCTGATGCTGCAGATGATCTGGGGCATGTATCCCAAGGTCGACGCCACCTTCACGCTGATCAACCGAACCACCTCGGTCCGCCTTGCCGAGGAGATCGATGAGACGGAGCTGCGCGAGCAGCTCGACCATGCCCGCACCTTGCGCTTCTCGAAGAAAGAGATGATCTGGCTCGGCGGCAACACCTTCTATGGCCGCAAGCAGATCTTCGAACCGGAATTCCTCGCCTGGCTGGAAAATTTCCGACTGCCCGAATACGAGCTTTCCAAGCGCGACGGCCAATACGAACTCGCCTTCAGCGGCCCGTGGATGTACACGACGCTGTGGGAGATCCCGGCGCTGGCAATTATCAATGAACTTCGATCGCGCGCGGCCATGCGGGCGTTCGGGCCGTTCGCGCTCGACGTGCTCTATGCCCGCGCCAAGGCCAAGATGTGGGCCAAGACCGAGCGGCTGAAGGCGCTGCCCGGCATCCGCATCTCGGATTTCGGCACCCGCCGCCGCCATTCTTTCCTGTGGCAGCGCTGGTGCGTCGAAGCGTTGAAGGAGGGCATCGGCGAGGCCTTCACCGGCACCTCCAATGTGCTGCTCGCCATGGACAACGATCTCGAGGCGCTCGGCACCAACGCGCATGAACTGCCGATGGTGTTCGCCGCGCTCACCAATTCGGAAAAGGAATTGAAACAGTCGCCCTACAACGTGCTGCAGGACTGGCAGCGCTACTACGGCGGTAACTTGCTTATCGTACTGCCGGACACCTTCGGCACCGCGGCGTTCCTGCGCGATGCACCGGACTGGGTCGCCGACTGGACCGGCTTCCGCCCCGACAGCGCACCGCCGATCGAAGGCGGCGAGAAGATCATTTCCTGGTGGCGCGAAAAGGGCAAGGACCCCAAGCAGAAGCTGCTCATCTTCTCGGATGGGCTAGAGGTCGAGACCATCGAGGAGACCTACCGCCACTTCCGCGGCAAGGTGCGCATGTCCTTCGGCTGGGGCACCAACCTGACCAATGATTTCGAGGGCTGCGCGCCGACCGAGACCAACCGGCTAGACGCCATCTCGCTGGTCTGCAAGGTCACCGAAGCCAACGGCAGGCCGGCGGTCAAGCTTTCCGACAATCCGGCCAAGTCGACCGGCGACGAGAAAGAGATCGAGCGCTATTTGCGGATATTCGGCCAGAAGGATCGCGTGGAGCAACTGGTGAAAGTGTGAGGTGGGGGGACTCTTGCGTAGTATGAGTTCCTTCGCGCCCCCCTCTGTCCTGTCCGGCAGGACAGAGGGGGGCGCCGTAGAGCCCCGTCGTTACAGTCTAGCTCTCGTCGTTGTTGCCTTTGCATTCTCGCCCACTCCCGCCTTCGCCCATGCCTCCGACCGCGGCCACGTCCTGCTGCTTCCCACCGGTTACTACGCCGTGGGTGGCGCGCTCGCCGTTGCCGCCAGCTTCCTGATCCTCGCTCTACTCCCGCCGGACTCCCTCGACCGCTTCTGGCGCAAACGCCTGCCGCTTTTCGCCTTTGGCGACGGCGCGCGGACTGCCGCCAGCCTGGTATCCTTTGCCGGCTTTGCAATTCTGATTGCCGCCGGCCTGTTCGGCAGCCGCGATCCGCTCTCCAATCCGCTGCCGCTGACCGTATGGACATTGCTCTGGGTTGGGTTGGCTCTGTTGCAGGGGTTGGCCGGCGATCTCTGGTCGTGGGCCAATCCGTGGTACGGGCCGTGCCGCGTCGTCTCGCACCGGTTCGGCAGATCGCAGCCGCAGTTGCTCCCCCAGTGGCTCGGCTATTGGCCGGCTTTCGTGCTGTTCTTCGCCTTCGCCTGGTTCGAGCTGATCGACCCTGCGCCCGACGATCCGGCGCGGCTGGCCTGGGCGGCCGGCGCCTATTGGCTGCTGAGCTTTGCCGCCATGCAGGTCTTCGGATACCGCGACTGGAGCCGGCGCGGCGAGTTCCTGACGGTGTTCTTTTCCATGGTAGGGCACTTCGCCATCGTCGAGCGCAACGAGGACGGCCGGCTCAAACTCTGCTGGCCGGGTGCCAAGCTGCTCGGCGCCGCGCCGCTACCGCTCAGCGGCGTCGCTTTCCTGCTGCTTGCGCTGTCGTCTGTGTCCTTCGACGGCCTGTCGAAAACCTTCTTCTGGCTAGGCTGGTTCGGCATCAATCCGCTGGAGTTTCCTGGACGCACCGCTTTGATCGGCATCGGCAGTTTCGGCCTTGCGCTGAGCTTTGCCGTGCTTGCAGCCGTGTTCGCGCTCGCCGTCTTTCTTGGCCAGCACCTTGCCGGCAGCAAGCATTCGCTCGGTCACGCCGCCGGGCTTTTGGTCTGGTCGATCGTACCGATCGCGCTCGCCTACCACTTCGCGCATTATCTGACGGCGCTGCTGGTCGACGGCCAATATGCGATTGCCGCTCTTTCCGACCCGCTTGCGCTGGGCTGGAACCTGTTCGGTACCGCCGACATGTCAATTGAAGCCGGCGTTGTCGCCGGCGCCGGCTCGGCGTGGTGGCTGTGGAACCTCCAGGCCGGCGTCATCATGGCCGGCCACATGCTTGCAGTGCTTGTCGCTCATGGCTTGGCCTGGCGGCTGCATCCCGTTCCGGCTCGCGCCGCGCTCAGCCAGTTCCCGCTCACCGTGCTGATGATCGCCTATACCGTCCTCGGCCTATGGCTGCTTGCGACGCCGAGCGCCGGATGAACGAGGTGCGCGATGGCCGTCAATCGAACCTTGGGGAAAGCTCGCTTGCCACGTCAGAGCTTTGGTGATTTAGTTTGTACACATGCGATTTTCGGCCCTCTTAACAAGAGTGGCCTGCCTGCGACAGCCATTGGTCAAAGCTCAAAAACAAGGGGAACTGCCGTGACTGACAAGAATGGGTTTTTCGATCTCTCCAGATCCGCTCTCACCCGCCGCACGGCGCTGAAGGGCCTTGCCGCCGGCGCCGGTCTTGCCGTCGCGCCGGGTTTCGTGCGTTACAGCCAGGCGCAGAGCTCGGCGCCGATCAAGATCGGCTTTCAGTCGCACCGCACCGGCATCGGCGCCGCCTATGGCCGCTGGTACGAGAAGACCACGGCCGCTGCCGTCAAGGCTATCAACGATGCTGGCGGCATCAACGGCCGGCCGGTCGAGGTGATCATCGAGGATGACGGCACCGATCCCGGCCGGGGCGCCGAAGTCGTCGGCAAGTTCGCCTCCCAGCACAAGACCGACATCGTCTACGGCACGCTGTTTTCGCATGTCGTCATCGGCTCGGCGCCGGCCGCCGGCGAGGCCAAGATGCCCTATTTCGTCGTTAGCGAAGGCCACCACGTCGCGTCGACCAAGTTGAACCGCTACGTCTTCCAGCCCGGCATCACCGATGTGAAGAGCCAGATCCAGTCGGTGGCGCCGTGGATTGCCGCCAATGCCGGCAAGAAGGTGACGCAGATATTTCCCGATTTCGCCTTCGGCTACGACCATCGCGACTACCTGCCGCCGGCCCTGAAGGCGCAAGGCGCCGAGGTTATCGCCCAGATCGCCATCCCCCCGACGGAATCCTCCTTCACCAAATATTTCCCGCAGATCCCCGCGGAGACCGAGGTGATCTACCACGTCATGGTCGGCCCGGCGGTGCTCACCTTCGTCAAGGAACTCGGCGAGTTCTACGGCTCCAATCGGCCACAATTGTTCGGCTTCATCGATTCGCTCGAAGCTACCGACATCAACAGCCCCGGCCTCGAATTCCTTGACGGCAGCCATTTCTGGGAAGGTTCGCCGCGCTACGCGCAGCCTGATGATTCCCCCGCGCAGAAGGCCTATCGCGCCGCCGTCGGCATCGACGACAATGGTGCCGCCGTCGGCGACCCCAAGGACGTCTCCACCGCCGCGCATATGTTCGGCTGCTGGGAAACGCTCTACGTCGTCAAGAAGGCGATGGAAGACGCCGGCTACAAGGGCCCGGAAGACCGCGCCAAGCTGGTCGAGGCGACCGAGGCATTGACCGAGTTCGCCGAAGGGCCCGAGCATCCGCAGGGGCCGAAAACCTTCAACGGCAAGATCCACCAGTGTTTTGGCATCCAGAACATCTCCAAGGTCGAAGGCGGCCGGCTGAATGTCGTCCACAAGACCAAGATCGAGGACGGCCTCTACGAGCCGGAAGGGGATTACACGACGCAGGCGCTGTGAGCTTGGCTGCCGCAGCAAGCGTGAGCGCCAAGACACCCCCCTCTGGCCTGGCGGCCCCGGCGCGCGCGGTCGAGATAAACCAACGCCGAGCCCACGCCAACCAGCGGATACCCGGTTGGCGGGCGAGGGGGATG